>JBFWQM010000055.1:11733-26180 GCA_050249455.1 Rhodospirillaceae bacterium
CGCGCCGGCCCGCCGGTGGCGCTCACCATCGACGGCAAGCCCGTCACCGTGCCGGCCGGCACCTCCGTCATGCGCGCGGCCGCGCTGGCCGGCGTCGCGGTGCCGAAATTGTGCGCGACCGACTCGCTGGAGCCGTTCGGCTCGTGCCGCCTGTGCCTGGTGGAGATCGCCGGCCGCCGCGGCACGCCCGCCTCGTGCACCACGCCGGTGGAGCCCGGCATGACGGTGACGACGCAATCCGATCGGCTGGCGCGGCTGCGCCGCGGGGTGATGGAGCTTTACATCAGCGACCATCCGCTCGACTGCCTGACCTGCGCCGCCAACGGCGACTGCGAGCTGCAGGACATGGCCGGCGCCGTCGGCCTGCGCGAGGTGCGCTACGGCTTCGCCGGCGAAAGCCACGGCGACGCGGCCAAGGACGAGTCCAATCCCTATTTCACCTTCGACCCGTCGAAGTGCATCGTGTGCTCGCGCTGCGTGCGCGCGTGCGAGGAGGTGCAGGGCACCTTCGCGCTGACCATCGGCGGCCGCGGCTTCGACTCGCACGTCTCGGCCGGCATGGACCAGCCGTTCCTCGATTCCGAATGCGTCTCGTGCGGCGCCTGCGTGCAGGCCTGCCCGACCGCGACCCTGACCGAGAAATCGGTCATCGCGCACGGCCAGCCGACGCGCAGCGTGATCACCACCTGCGCCTATTGCGGCGTCGGCTGCTCGTTCGAGGCGGAGCTGCAGGGCAACACCGTGGTGCGCATGACGCCGCACAAGGACGGCAAGGCGAACCACGGCCATTCCTGCGTCAAGGGACGCTTCGCGTGGGGCTACACCACGCACAAGGACCGCATCACCACGCCGATGATCCGCGCCTCGATCCACGAGCCATGGCGCGAGGTGACGTGGGCGGAGGCGATCGGCCACGCGGCGTCTGAGATCCGGCGCATCCAGGCGAAATACGGCCAAGGCGCGGTCGGCGGCATCACCTCGTCGCGGTGCACCAACGAGGAGACGTTCCTGGTGCAGAAGCTGATCCGCGCCGGCTTCGGCACCAACAACGTCGACACCTGCGCCCGCGTCTGCCACTCGCCGACCGGCTACGGGCTGAAGACCGCGTTCGGCACTTCCGCCGGCACGCAGGACTTCGATTCGGTGATGGACGCCGACGTCGTCATGGTGATCGGCGCCAACCCGACCGACGCGCACCCGGTGTTCGCCTCGCGCATGAAGCGCCGGCTGCGCGAGGGCGCGCAGCTGATCGTGGTCGACCCGCGGCGCATCGACCTGGTGCGCACGCCGCACGTCGCGGCATCGCACCACCTGCAGCTGCTGCCCGGCACGAACGTCGCGCTGATGAACGCGCTGGCCCATGTCGTGGTCGTGGAGGACCTGGTCGACCACGCCTTCGTCGCGGCGCGCTGCGAAGCCGCCGACTTCGCCGCGTGGGCCGAGTTCGTGCGCCGGCCGGAGAACGCGCCGGAGACTGTCGCGGCCCAGACCGGCGTGCCGGCGGACGAGATCCGCGCCGCCGCGCGCGTCTACGCCCGCGGCGGCCGCGCGGCGATCTACTACGGCCTCGGCGTCACCGAGCACAGCCAGGGCTCGACGATGGTCATGGCGATGGCCAACCTCGCGATGGCGACCGGCAACATCGGCCGCCCGGGCGTCGGGGTGAACCCGCTGCGCGGCCAGAACAACGTGCAGGGCGCGTGCGACATGGGCTCGTTCCCGCACGAGTTCTCCGGCTACCGCCACGTCTCCGACGAAACGACGCGCCACCTGTTCGAGTCGGCATGGGGCGTCAAGCTCCTGGACGAGCCGGGGCTGCGCATCCCCAACATGCTCGACGCCGCGCTGGAGGGCACGTTCAAGGCGATCTACATTCAGGGCGAGGACATCGCGCAGTCCGACCCCGACACCACCCACGTCACCGCCGCGCTCGCCGCGATGGAATGCGTCATCGTGCAGGACCTGTTCCTGAACGAGACGGCGTCCTACGCCCACGTCTTCCTGCCCGGCGCCTCGTTCCTGGAGAAGGACGGCACCTTCACCAATGCGGAGCGCCGCATCAGCCGGGTGCGCCAGGCGATCCCGCCGATGGCCGGCCTCGCCGACTGGGAGGTCACGATGGCGCTCGCCAACGCGCTCGGCTATCCGATGGCCTACGGCCATCCGTCGGAGATCATGGACGAGATCGCGCGGCTGACGCCGACCTTCGCCGGCGTGAGCTACGACGCGATCGACCGGCTGGGCAGCGTCCAGTGGCCGTGCAACGCGGCGGCGCCGGAAGGCACGCCGGTGATGCACGCCGCCGGCTTCGTGCGCGGCAAGGGCAAGTTCACGGCGACGCCGTTCGTGCCGACCGACGAGCGCACCGGCCCGCGCTTCCCGCTGCTGCTGACCACCGGGCGCATCCTCAGCCAGTACAACGTCGGCGCCCAGACGCGGCGCACCGCCAACGTCGCCTGGCACGACGAGGACGTCCTTGAAATTCACGCCCACGATGCGGAGCAGCGCGGCATCCGCGACGGCGACCGCGTCGCGCTGGCCAGCCGGTCCGGCGAGACGGCGCTGACCGCGCGCATCAGCGACCGCGTGCAGCCCGGCGTCGTCTACACCACTTTCCACCACCCGGAGAGCGGCGCCAACGTGGTGACGACCGACTACTCCGACTGGGCGACCAACTGCCCCGAGTACAAGGTCACCGCCGTGCAGGTCCGCCCGACCAACCGCTGGTCGCGCTGGCAGGAGGAATCGGAGGACCTGCGCGCCGCGGCGCGCCGCATCGCACCCGGCGTCGCGGCGGAATAGCGCGCATGACCGTCCTCGCCGAAGCGGAACCGACCGTCGCACGCCCGTCCGCCGTGCGCGCGCCCGCGACCGCGCGCGTGTGCGACGGCCGCGCCGAGGCGGTGGTGGAGACGGTGGCGGCGGAGGTGCCGGTCGCCATCTTTTACAACGACGCCAGCCACGCGGTGATGATGGCTTCCCCCGCCGACCTGGAGGACTTCGCCATCGGCTTCACGCTGTCGGAGGGTATCGTCGCCGACGCCGGCGAGGTCGGCGCCATCGCGGCGGACGACCTGCAGCTCGGGCTGCGGCTCGACATCGCCATTCCCCCGGCGCGCGCGGCGGCCCTTTCGGAGCGGCGGCGCAGCCTCGCCGGCGTGACCGGCTGCGGCCTGTGCGGCGTCGTCGCGATCGAGGACGCGGTGCGGCCGCTGCCCGCCCTGCCGCCGGGCCCGCCGGTCGCCGCCTCCGCGATCGCCGCCGCCGTCGCGGCCATGCCCGGCCTGCAGGAGGTGAACCGCCTGACCGGCGCGGTCCATGCCGCGGCGTTCTGCGCCGCCGACGGCACGATCCTGGCGCTGCGCGAGGACGTCGGCCGGCACACCGCCCTCGACAAGACCATCGGCGCGGCGGCGCGGGCCGGGCTCGACCCCGCGGCCGGATTCCTCGTCGTGACCAGCCGCTGCAGCATGGAGATGGTGCAGAAGGCGGTCGCCTGCGGCTGCCCGTTGATCGCCGCCGTGTCGGCGCCGACCTCGCTCGCCATCGAACGCGCCGCCCGCAGCGGCCTCGGCCTTCTCGCCTTCGCGCGCGGCGGCGCCTTCAACGTCTATGCCCGCCCCGAGCGGGTGGCCGCCGACCGATGAGCGACGACCGCCTGGTCCGGATGGCCAACCAGATCGCCGCCGCCTTCACCGCCCGGACGGAGGCGGAGGCCGTCGCCGCGACCGAGGAGCACATCCGGCTCTATTGGGAGCCGCGGATGCGCACGGCGCTATCCGCACACCTCGACGCCGGCGGGGCGGGGCTGACACCGGTGGCGCGCGCCGCCGCGGTCCGGCTGCGGGGCGATCGCTAGCTGGGAATTCGCGCTGGGCGGCCAAGGTCGGGCGGCGGCCGAAATGCCGCCGACCGCCGTGGCGGCCGGGTCGGCGTCGACGGCGCCGGCATCGTGGCCACTCTCCGCCTGCCCGCAAGCATCGCGGCCGCCTGATCCGTAGATAGTTGACGGCGTCAAATAAATATTTGACCCTGTCCACGAAACGGGCTGCCGGATGGGAACCATGGACGATCAGGTCGCCGCGGTACGCGGGTTCAACCGCTTCTACACCCGTGCGATCGGTGTCCTGGATGAGACGCTGCTCGGCAGCGGGTTCTCTCTGGCCGAGGCGCGAGTGCTGTTCGAGCTGGCCCAGCGCGGCACGACCTCGGCGACGGTCCTCGGCCGCCATCTCGGGCTCGACCCTGCCTATCTCAGCCGCATCCTCGCCCGGTTCGAGCGCCGCCGGCTGGTGGTCCGGACCCGGTCGGCCGACGACGGGCGGCGCAGCGACGTCGCGCTGACGGCCGAAGGCCGCGCCGCGTTCGCGCCGCTCGAAGCCGCCTCGCGCGACCAGGTGACGGCGATGCTCGGGCGCGTGGCGCCGGCCGACCGCATCCGGCTGACCGGCGCCATGGCGCTGATCGAGCGGCTGCTGGACGGCATGCCGGCGGCCGAACCCTATGTCCTGCGACCGCCCCGGCCGGGCGACATGGGCTGGGTGGTTCACCGCCACGGCGCGCTCTATACGGCCGAGTACGGCTGGGACGAGACGTTCGAAGGCTTCGTGGCGGCGTTGGTCGCCGATTTCGTGCGCAGCCGGGATCCCCGGCGCGAGCGGTGCTGGATCGCGGAGCGGGCGGGCGCGGTGGCGGGCTCGGTCTTCGTGACGCGCGCCGACGACATGGTGGCCAGGCTCCGCATGCTGTACGTGGAGCCCACGGCACGCGGCCTCGGAATCGGCGCGCGGCTGGTCGAGGAGGCCGTCGCCTTCGCGCGCCGCGCCGGCTACCGGACGTTGCGGCTGTGGACCAACGACATCCTGGTCTCGGCGCGCCGGCTCTACCAGGCGGCCGGCTTCGTCCTGGTCGCCGAAGAGGCGCATCGTTCGTTCGGCAAGGACCTGGTCGGACAGACCTGGGAGCTGGCCCTCTGAAGCCGCCGCTTCCGGCTTGACCGCGGCCGCGCCGGACCCGACTCTGGCCCTGCCGCCAATTGCGATGAACCGTTGCGCACGACAACGGAGGGGGGACAGCATGACCAACCAGACGTTCGCCGGCACCAACCCGGCTGACGGCAAGACCGCCAATCTGATCTACATCCTCTATCTCGTCGGCCTGGTCGTCGGGCTGACCGGCCTGGTCGGCGTGATCATGGCCTACATCAACAAATCCGACGCGCCGCCCTGGGTGCAGAGCCACTACCAGTTCCAGATCCGCACCTTCTGGATCGGCCTGCTCTACGGAGTCATCGGGCTGGTGACGTCGCTGATCCTGATCGGCTGGCTGATCCTGCTGGCGGCGGCGGTGTGGTGGATCATCCGCTGCGTGAAGGGCATGAAGGCGCTCGGCGAGAACCGCCCGGTCGCCAATCCCACGACGTGGATGTGGTAGCCCGTCAGGGCATCCCCACCGTCGCCCGCCACTCCGCCGCCAGGCGGTCGAGCCCGACGCCGTAGACGGCCTGCCAGCGTTCCGGCCGGCCGGCGTCGCGCGTGCCCGGCGTCAGCGGTGTCGCCTCGTACAGGCGGCGGAATGCCGCAAGGCCGTGCGTCTCGATCAGGAAGCGCACGAAGGAGCCGGCGACCAGATAGGCCGACTTCTCGTCGAGCGTGTCCGTCCCCAGCTGCTGCGGCGTTGCGATCCGGTCCAGCGCGGCGATCTCCGCCGCCGCGAACGGCCGCGCCGCGCGATGCAGGTCGTCGCCGAAATTGGGATGGGCGGCCACGCCGCCGAGATGCTCGTGCGCATAGACGGCGAGGCCTTCGGCGAGGAAGCGGTTGGCGTTGGGCGCGAACACGTGGACGACTTCGTGCACCACGGCGGCGCGGCCCGCGCGCACCGCGCCGGCACGGAACAGCATCCGGCCGCGGTCGCCGCGCCACGCCGGCACCAGCGCCATCGACGGGCCGCGGCCGTCGTCGATCTCGACCCGCCAAACGCCGTCGAAGCTCGGCCCCCACCATGCGCAGACCTTGGCGATCGCGGCGTGCATCGACTCCTCGAACGCGCGGCGGTCGCTTCCGGCGATCGTGGCCAAAACTGAGACGGGCGGGTCGGTGCATTCGCCCCGCGCGGCGCCGGGCCATGGCAGGCCGAGGCACAGAAGCATGAGCAACCGCCGCATCGACGCCTCCCCGCCCGGCGACCCGGCTTGCATTCACCGGCCGCCGGGCGGCACGATGCGGCCGATGTCGTCGCACGTAAACAAGAAGCCGATGGGGGCGCCCGCATGAAGACCCGCGCATTCTGGATCGAGAAGGCCGGCGGCCCGTCGGCGATGAAGTTCGTCGACGTCGACCTGCCCGACCCCGGCCGCGGCCAGGTCCTGCTCCGCCACACCGCGATCGGCGTCAACATGGTCGACGTCTACATGCGCGAGGGCACCCACCACACCAACCCGTTCCCCGGCGGCATCGGCATCGAAGGGGTCGGCGTGATCGAGGCGGCGGGCCGCGGCGTGACCGGGTTCAAGCCGGGCGACCGGGTCGCCTATTCCGGCGGCTCCGGCCCCGGCTCCTATGCCCAGGCGCGGGTGCTGTCGACCCGCAGCATGGTCAAGCTGCCGTCGTGGATCGACGACCGCGACGCGGCGGCGATCTACTCCAAGGGCAAGACCGTCCAGTACCTGTTCAACCGCACCCACAAGCTCAGGAAGGGCGAGACCATCCTGTTCCACGCCGCCGCCGGCGGCGTCGGGCTGATCGCGGCCCAGTGGGCGCGCGCGGTCGGCGCGCGGATGATCGGCACCGTCTCGACGGCGGATAAGGCGAGGCTCGCGAAGCGCTACGGCTGCCACCACCCGGTGATCGTCACGCAGCAGGACCTGGTGGCGGAGGCGATGCGGCTGACCAAGGGCGCCGGCGTCGACGTGGTCTACGATTCGATCGGCAAGGACCTGTGGGACACCTCGCTCGCCGCGGTGAAGCGGCGCGGGCTGGTGGTGTGCTTCGGCTTCTCCTCCGGCCCGCCGCCGCCGTTCGACATCGACCACCAGGGCTCCGACAAGTCGATCTACGTCCACCGCGCGACGACCAAGAACTACATGGTCACCGACGACGACGACCGCGCCAGCGCGCGCGCCTTGTTCGCCATGATGAAGAAGGGCGCGGTCAAGGCGCGCATCGGCCAGACCTACCCGCTGAAGGACGCCGCCCAGGCGCACATCGACCTGGTGTCGCGCAAGACGACGGGCTCGACGGTGCTGATTCCCTGACCAACGAAAAGCCGGCGGCCGCCCATCTCATCCTGCCCGTCGCTGCGCGACGGGTCCCCTCCCTCTCCGCCCACTTTGGGGGGAGAAGGTGCGAGCGCAGCGAGCGGGTGAGGTGGGCGACCGCCGGTCTGGCCGGGTCGTTCGTCTACCCGCCGACGGTCAGCGAATAGCGGTCGTCGGCGGCGAGGCATTGGGCGACCGGCGCGCCGATCTCCTGGCGCACGATGTTGGTGCCCTGCACCAGCGCGACCATCTTGTAGAACGCGTGGCGGCGGCTCATGCCCTCGCGGCCCATGCCGCAATCGGATGAGATGACCAGCCGCTCGGCCGGCACGTGCTTCAGCGCGGCGCGGATCAGCGCGGCGACCTCCTGCGGCTTCTCGACCTGCAGGGTGTGGTGGTCGATCACGCCGATCGCGACCTTCTTGTCGGCGATCGCCTTGCCGATCGATTCCAGGTCGCCGGTGCCGCAGCTGCAGCACTCGAACGTGATGACGTCGGCGTCCAGCCGGTTGAACGCGTCCAGCGCCGGCTTGTAGCTCGGCACGGTGTCGAAGATGCGCTGCTGCGACGGGTTGCCCCAGCACGAATGGCACCACACCTCGGTCTTGGCGCGCAGGCCCCGGACGGTGTTGTTGAACACCTCGATCATGAAGTTCATGTTGAGCGGGCCGTCGGTCAGGCCCTTCAGCGCGATCATGTGGACCTGCGGCTCCTCCATCTGGATCACCGGGCAGCCGGCGTCGGCCAGCGCGTGGAGCTCGGTGTTCAGCGCGTCGCTGAACGCCATGACGCGGTCGCGGATGTCCTTGTAGTGGGTGTCGTGGGCGGAGAAGGCGAGCAGCTCGGCCGTGATGGTGCCGAACTTCACCGGCTTGTGCGTCATGCCCTGCGCCAGCTTCCACGCCGCGGCGTATTGCAGGTTGCCGGGGCCGACCGGGCCGACGATGGTCGGCATGATCCGCGATTCCATGTAGTCGTGCAGGATGTGCCCGCGCGGCCAGCCGATGCCGCCGGTGCCGGCGGGGATAGGCGTCGAGTCGTTCACCGTCAGCCCCGCCATGTGCAGCAACGGGTAGCGCACCCAGCTCTGGCCGCACACGTCGGCGTCGAACCGCGCGTCGCCGTCGGTGACGATGTCGAGGCCGGCCATGTGCTGGTCGCGCAGGTAGCAGCCGACCGCGTCGGTGTACTGCTCGCGGAACCGCACCGTCACCATCGCGTCCAGGAACGTGCGCGCGCCCAGGTTCTCCGTGTACCACGACGGCCGCGGCAGCGAGCCGGTGATGGTGGTGGGCAGCACGATGTCCTGGGTGGCGCGATACATGCGGGACTCTCCGTCGTTCAGATGACGAGCAGGTCGGGCGGGTGGCCCATCATCCAGGCGCCGACGATCTGGTAGTGCGTCTTGCGTCCCTGGATCTGCTGGGCCACGGTGTGGATGTCGCGGAAGCGGCGCTCGAACGGGCCGGACGCGAAGATCGCGCTGGCGCCGACGGTGTCGTAGAGCGTGTCGACCACCGCCTTCGCCTCCTGGATGGCGTGGACGGAGGCCAGCCGGATGCGCATGCGCTGCTCGATCGACATCGCGTCGGCGGCGACCACGGCGTCCCAGATGCGCTCGCTCTCGCCCAGCAGGAACGCGCGCGCCGCCAGAAGCCGCGCCTCGCAGCGCGCCAGCTCGTCCTGCACCACCGGGTTGTCGCGCAGGATCGCCGGCCCGTTGCGCGGCTTCTTGTCCTGCGCCAGCGGCAGGAAGGCGTCGAGGAACGCGCGGGCGAGGCCCATCGCCGTGCCGGCGAAGCCGATCGCGTAGATGCCCATCTGCGAGAAGCGGTAGATCGGCCCCAGGCCGGGGCGGTCGACGGCGGTCTCGCGCACCACCGTGTGGTCGTCGGGCACGAACAGGTCGTCGATCGCGTAGCCGTCGCTGCCGGTGCCGCGCAGGCCGATCACGTCCCACATGTCGATCATCGGCGCGCGGGCCGACGGGAACAGCACGGTGCGGATCTCCGGCACGCCGTCGGCGCCGATACGCACGCTGCCGTCGCGCTCGAAGACGGTGCAGTGGGCGCCGAACCAGGTGGCGTGCCGCCCGCCGCTGACGAAGGAGATGCGGGCGGTGACCGAATAGCCGCCGTCCACCACCCGCGCCTCGGCCTTGCCCGGCCCCCAGGCCAGCACCGCGCGCGGGTCGTCCCAGATGCCGTGCGCCACCGCCGGCGGCAGGTAGGCCGCCATCATCGCGCAGCCGGAGCCCTGGCACGCGCACCACGAGGCCGAGCCGTCGACCGCCGCCAGCGCCTCGGTGATGCAATAGAGCACCGGCGGCGAGATCTGCGCGCCGCCGAATTCGCGCGGCAGCAGCAGGCGCAGCAGACCCTCGCCGTGCAGCGCCGCCATCGTCTCGTCGGTCAGCCGGCGGTCGCGGTCGGCGGCCGGCGACCCGGCTGCGACCGTCGGCGCGATGGCGGCGATGCGCGCCAGCCACGCCGCGGCGTCCGCCGGCCACTCGCGGGTCGCGGCCATGCGCCGGCCGTGCGCAATCGTCGTGACGTCGTTCATCCGCCGCCTCCCCGGCAGGGCCGCCCGTGGGCGGCGTCGCGCCGGCATCGGGCGATTATGCGGTCGGCGGCGGGGCCTGTCACGAACGGACGGCCGCGCCTTTAACACTTCTTTACCGCCGCCCCCTAGCGTGACGCCGGAATTCGGATCGGGGGTCCGCTCGCATGGTTTCGCTCTATTCCGTTGCCGCCACCGGCGCCGGCACGCCGGTCGTGCTGGCCGACATCGCCGACCGGCTCCCCGGTCGCGGCGACGACGCACGGTTCGTCTATGCCTTCTACGGCTGCAGCCACGACGATGCGGCGGTCCACGCCTTCCTGCGCGCCCGCTTCCCGCGGGCCGCCTTCGTCGGCGGCACCTCGTGCGCCGGGGTGATGAGCCCGGCCGGGCTCGGTGGCCCGGAGTCGATCGGATTCCTGGTGATCGAAGACGCCGACGGCGCGTACGGCTCGGCGGCGGCGCGGCTGGGCGACGACGCGGCGGCGACCGCCGCGCAGACGCTGCGCGCCGCGCTGGCGGATGCCGGCTGCCCCGGCCAGCTGCCGGAGCTGATCTGGATCTTCCAGACCCCCGGCCGCGAGGAGGACGTGATCGAGGGCCTGCGCCGGGTCGTTGGCGACCGCTGCCCGATCATCGGCGGCAGCGCGGCCGACGACACGGTGGAAGGCAACTGGCGCCAGATCGCGCCGCAGGGCGTATTCGCCGACGGGCTCGCCGTCGCGGTGCTGTTCACCTCGGGCGGCGTCGGCTACTCGTTCCAGGGCGGCTACGAGCCGGCCGGCCCCAGCGGCATCGTCACCCGCGTCGGCTACGACCCCGACGGCCCCAGCGGCATCGTCACCAAGTCGCGCGGGCGCGAGATCGTCGACATCGACGGCCAGCCGGCCGCCGCGGTCTACAACGACTGGATCGGCCGCCGCCTCGCCGACCGTCTGCCCGGCGGCGGCAACATCCTGCTCGACACCACGATGTGCCCGCTGGCGATCGACGCCGGCGAGGTCGACGGCATCCACAACTACCTCCTGATCCACCCGGAGGCGGTGCTGCCGACCGGCGGCATCCGCACCTTCGCGTCGGTCGACGAAGGCACCCGCGTCTACAGCATGCGCGGCGACAAGACCCGGCTGGTGGAGCGCGCCGGCCGGGTCGCGGCGCAGGCCGCGCAGCGCCTGCCCGACGGGCCGGACTCCCTGGCCGGCGGCCTGATGGTCTACTGCGCCGGCTGCATGCTGGCGGTCGACCAGAAGATGCCGGAGGTGGTCGGCCGCGTCGCCGAAGGGTTCGCCGGCATGCCGTTCCTCGGCTGCTTCACCTTCGGCGAGCAGGGGCTGGTTGTCGATCGCAACATGCACGGCAACCTGATGATCTCCGCGATCGCCTTCGGCCGCTGACGCGACGCGATGAACAGCAACGAGGAGCTGCGCGAGGCGCTGACCGCGCTGCAGCGCGAGAACGAGCGGCTGCGCCTGGAGTCGGCCCACGCCGTCGCGCTGCTCGCCGCGCTTGAGCGCATCCTGCGGCTCGAGTTCGATGCGGATCCGTTCGTCAGCGTGTTCGAATCGCTGCGCAGCGTGTTCGATTTCGCCGACGCGATGGTGCTGGCCGAATGCGGCGACCGGCACCTCGACTGCATCGTCGCAACGGCGCCGCCGATGCGCGGGCTGCGCTGGCCGGTGCACCGCTTCTTCCGCAGCGTGATGGACGGGCGCGTCGCCGCCACGTTCGACAACCGCGACCTCGACGAATGGCGCGTCGTCCCCGACACGTTCATGTCGCCGGAGCAGCCGGCCCTTTATCTGCCCTTGCGCATCCAGGGACGCGGCGGCGTGCTGGTGCTGCTGCGCGCCGCCGGCGCCCCGGGCTTCGACCGCAACGACGTGACGCTGGCGCGGCGCTTCGCGCTGCTCGCCTCGCACGCGCTCGCCGCTCACGATGCGCGCCAGCAGATCCGCGACAACCACACCCGTGCGCTGGCGGCGGAGGAGGCGAGCGAATCCAAGAGCCTGTTCATCGCCAACATGAGCCACGAGCTGCGCACGCCGCTCAATGCCATCATCGGATTCTCGGAATTCATCGATTCCGGCATCCTTGGCCCGGTCGGCAACCCGCGCTACGGCGAATACGTGCGCGACATCACGTCGTCGGGCCGCCATCTGCTCGCGATCGTCAACAACCTGCTCCTGTTCGCCAAGATGGAGGCCGGCCAGCACCGCGCCGAGGTGGAGCCGTTCGACATCGCGGCGGAGCTGGGGGTCGTGCAGCGCATGCTGCAGATCGAGGCCGACCGCCGCGGCGTCGCGCTTTCGGTCGCGCCGGCGACGCCGGCCATGGTCGAGGCCGACGCGCAGTCGCTGCGCCAGATCCTGATCAACGTCATCGGCAACGCGATCAAGTTCTCCGACCACGGCGGCGCGGTGCGCATCGCGCTGGATGCCGCCGCGTCCGAAGGCCCGGTCGAGCTGCGCGTGGCCGACAGCGGCTGCGGCATCCCCGCGGTGACCCTCGCCCAGCTCGGCAACCCGTTCGTCCAGGCCGAAGGCGTCTTCGCCCGCCGCCACCAGGGCACCGGCCTCGGCCTCGCCATCTGCTTCGGCCTAGCGGAGGCGATGGGCGCCTCGATCCGGGTCGCCAGCCGCGCCGGCGCCGGCACCACGGTGACGGTCGCGCTGCCGGCCGCCGGCGCGGCGGCGCGCCGCCGCATCGCCTGATCACCGCCCCGCGGCCGCCGCGGACGGCCGCGGCGCCGCCAGCCGCGCATAGAGGCCCGCGGCGACCCAGGCGTTGAGCGTCAGCGCCGCCAGCTCGCCGCCGTCCTCCGCGAAGCCCAGCACGAGGTCGTGGTCGTCCAGCATGCCGGTCACCGCGGCGTGCAGCAGGTCCACCCCGACCGCGAAGCCCGCCAGCACCGTCACCGCGGCCACGCACAAAGCCGCGCAGCGCCGGTGCGCCGGCGCGCTGCGGCGGAACGCCCGCGACAGGCCGGCGGCGATCGCGCCCCCCACGGCCAGGTAGAAGACCGCCTGGGCGACCACCTGCGGCGCGTCGGCGAACAGCGGCGCCGCCGGCGCGAACAGAACGGCCATCGCGGCGTCCGCCCGCTCGTGGATCTCCAGCGCGTTGTCGGCCAGCACGAAGGCATAGACCAGCGCCAGCGCCGCGTAGACCGGCTGCCGCGTGCGCTGCCAGACCGCCGCCGTCGCCGCCGCGCACAGCAGCGTCTTGGCGTACTCGAACCACTCGCCGTGGCCGCCGTCGAACCCCAGGTTGGCCCGCGGGTCGGCGGCGAACCCGCTCGACAGGTGGATCAGGTGCACGCCTGCCAGGACGGCGTCGGCGATGCCCAGCACCACCAGGCAGGCGATCGCCGCCGGGTGGCCCAGGGTCCATCGCGCGGCGGCGGCGAGGCGGTGCGGCGGGCTCATGCGGCGGCGGTCCCCTTCCCGGCGGCGAACGAATCCTTCGATTGTGGGGGCGCGGCGTGCGGCCGCGGCGGCCGCAACGCTGTTGTCACCGAAACGTCATGGTTCCCGCGCTGCCGCATCCGCAGGCAGGATGACGTCCGGATAAGCGCGCCGCCGCGCGGAAAACGCGATTCCGGCCGCACGGCGCGCGGCGCGCCGCTTGCATGGCGGACCGGCAGACGCAGAGGGGGCACCCATGCAACTGAACCTCGCCGGCCGCGTCGCGGTCGTCACCGGCCCGGCCAAGGGCATGGGCGCGGCGGTCACGCGCGCCCTGGCGGCGGAAGGCTGCCGGCTGGCGCTCGCCGGCCGCGACCTCGCCGCGATCGAGCCGGTGGCCGCCCAGGCGCGCGCCGGCGGGGCCGGAGCGATCGTCGTCCGCTGCGACGTGACCGACCCGGCGCAGTGCGACGCCGCCGCCGCCGCCGCGCGCGCGGCGTTCGGCGGGCGCATCGACATCCTGGTCAATGTGGCGGGCGGCACCGGGCCGATCGGCAAGACCGGCGTGGAGACGACGCCGCAGGAATTCGACGACATCATGACCCTGAACGTCCAGGGCTGCTTCAACATGATGCGCGCCGTGCTGCCCGCGATGATCGCGCAGCGCGACGGCAAGGTCGTCAATGTCGGCGGCACCTTCGGAATGCGCGGTCGCGCCGGCCGGCTCGCCTATTCGGCGTCCAAGTGGGGGCTGCGCGGGCTGACCAAGTCGTTCGCGCTGGAGGTCGGGCCGCACAACGTCAACGTCAACTGCGTCGCGCCCGGCATGGTCGACGGCCCGCGCTTCCGCGACAAGGTATGCGCCGACATGGCCCGCCGCCTCGGCATCACGGTCGAGGAGGCGGCGCAGCGCCACGCCGCCGACTACGCGCTGATGCGCATCTCCACCGACGCGGACGTCGCCAACGCGGTATTGTTCCTGGCCAGCGACGCGTCGCGCCAGATCACCGGCGTCGACCTGCCGGTCGACGGCGGCTGGGCGATGCTGTGAAGTCGTCTGAGACAGCGGGGCTTCCCACCTCACCCCGACCCTCTCCTCCCTCAAGGGAGGAGAGGGAGAGAAGGGAAGCCCTCTCCTCCCACTTTGGGAGGAGAGGGTTGGGTGAGGTGGGCGGAATCGATGCGGGGGAGATGAAGCCATGACCTACACCGCGGACACCGTGATC
>JBFWQM010000056.1:0-26041 GCA_050249455.1 Rhodospirillaceae bacterium
CAGCGCAGCATTGCCGTCGCGGGCGGTCAGGACGGTGTAGCCGAGCTGCCGCAGCTCGTTCGCCACGTGGTCGCGGACGAGGTCCTCGTCCTCCACCGCCAGGATCGTGGCGCCGGCGCCCGACGCTGCGGCCGGCGACGTCGGCGACGCCGCGGCGGGTGCGGCGTCCGTGCTGGGCAAATAGAGCTTTACGATGGTGCCGTGGCCGAGTTCGGAATAGAGCTTGATGTGGCCGCCGGTCTGCTTGACGAAGCCGTAGACCATGCTGAGCCCGAGTCCGGTGCCCTTGCCCACGTCCTTGGTGGTGAAGAACGGCTCGAAGGCGCGGGCGGCGACGTCCGGCGGCATGCCGGTGCCGCTGTCGGCGACCGCGATCATCACGTAGCGGCCCGGCGTGACGTCCTCGTTCTGCGCGGCGTAGGCCGCGTCGAGATTGGCGTCGCCGGTCTCGATGGTCAGCCGACCGCCATTCGGCATGGCGTCGCGCGCGTTGATCGCGAGGTTGAGGATCGCGGTCTCCAGCTGCGCGGGATCGACCAGCGCCGTCCGCACGCCCGCCGCCATTGCGAACCGGCATTCGACGTGTTCGCCCAGGGCGCGGCGCAGCAGGCCCTCCATCGCGATCACCAGCTGGTTCACGTCGATGGATCGCGGGTCGAGCGCCTGGCGCCGGGCGAAGGCGAGCAGGCTGCGGGTCAGCTCGGCGCCGCGCTCGGCCGCAGTCACGATCATCTCCGCCGGCTTGCGCAGCTCCTCGTCGGCGGCCAGTCGGTCAGCCAGCGACTCGGCGTTGCCCAGGATGACGGTCAGCAGGTTGTTGAAGTCGTGCGCCACGCCGCCGGTGAGCTGGCCGACCGCCTCCATCTTCTGCGACTGGCGGAGCCGCTGGTTGAGCTCCTCGATCGATGCCTGCTGGCGCTCGATCGAGTTGGCCGTCGCGTTGAGCACGGTCATCAGCCCGCCCAGCTCGCCGCGCGGATGCGGCGGCGGGATGCGGGCGGTAAGGTCGCCGGCGCCCAGCCGCTGCGCCATCCGGCCGATCTGCCCGACCGGACGGCGGATGCCGATCTCGGCCAGCAGCAGGATGCCGACGATCAGGATGAACACGAAGCCGAGCATCGTGACCATCTCTTCGATGAGGCGGCGGTCGGTCTCAGCCACGAGGTCCCGGCGCGATTGGCCGACCAGGACGTGCAGCCCGGCGGCGCGCAGCGCCGGCGAGCCAGACGCCGCCCACACCTGCCGGACGCCGTCGATGCCGTCGACCTCCCCCGCGCCGCCGTTGCGGCGCGACCTCGCGAACGCGAACACGGGCTGCTTGTCGATCGCCTCGCCGCGATAGCGGCCGCGCGTGTCGTCCGGCAGCCAGCTCAGCACGGTGCCGTCGTCGGCGACCAGCAGGATCTCGACTCCCGGGACCGCATGCTCGTGGACGAACTTCTCCAGGTTCAGCGAGGCGAGCAGCACGTAGCGCAGCCCGCCCGACGGCTCGCGCACGGGATAGGCGATCTGCAGCACCGCGATGCCGGTGAGCCGGCCGAACGCGGGCTCGAGGACGACGCCGGTCTCTCCCGCCAGCGCCCGCCGGAAATACTGCCGGTCGCGCAGGTCGAGCGCGCGCCCGGTGGCGAGCGAATCGCAGAACAGCCGGCCGTCGGGGTTGATGGTGAGGATACCGGTGTATTGCGGGTGCGCCTCGCGGACCCGTCCGAGATAGGCCGAGCACCCGTCGCGGTCGGGGGTCTCGAGGTTCTGGGCGTAGGCGAGGCCGTAGTGGAGCTGGGCGGTGCCCTGGATGCGCTGGTTCAGCGCCGCGGCGATGGTGTCGGCGGTCGCCGACAGGCGCTGCACGGCCGCGTCGATCCCCTTCTCGCGTTCGGCCAGGAACCGCACGCCGACCACGAGCGTGGGGATCAGTGCCGCCAGCAGCACCAGAAGAAGGAGCTGGGTACGGAGGGTCATCGCCGAAAATCCCGCGGGCCGTCACGGGGTTCGGCGACGCTCAACCGGACGGGATCGCCGAAACCCGGCGCGGTTCCTATCACGGAACGCTCGGGAGACCTACAGCCGCCGTGCCCGCGGCTCAGCGGCAGCCGGGTCGGCCGTCGTCCTTCTCCAGCGAGAACGCCCCCAGCCGGCGGTTGGCGTCGTCCACCCAGTCGGTGCGAACCAGGCGCTCGAACGGGAACTTCTTCGCGATGTAGCCCTGCTTGAAATAGAAGTCCTGGATCGCCATCACGCTGTTCTGCGGCACCCGGCCCAGCGGGTCGCGCGCGCCCCAGTCCATCTTGTCGATCATCGCGATGTCGTTGAGGTCGGAGTACTTGGCGAGCATCTTCAGCACCTCGCCGCGGTTCGACCCGCCGTGATAGGCGCTGCAGTATTCGCGCGCGCCGCGCAGCGTCGCGAAGACGAAGCTCTTCGCGGCGTCCGGATGCTTGGCGGCCCAATCGGTGTTCATCTGCTGCACCGCGATCAGCAGCGGCTTTGCGGTCACGTAGTCGTCCGGGTCGGCGAACTTCACCGCGAACCCCTTCTGCACGATCACCTCCGACAGCGGCGGGATCATCATCGCCGCGTCGACCGCCTTGTTCTCCAGCGCCACCGCGGCCTGGTTGAACGGCATGTACTTTATCTCGATGTCCTTCAGCGACAGCCCGCCCTTGGCGATGATCGCATCGACCTCGTAGCTGGCAATCGAGCCGCGCGCGTTCATCATCACCGTGCGGCCCTTCAGGTCGGCGGGGGTCTTGATGACGTCCTTCAGGTCGGCGCGGACCAGGAGGTTGTGGTAGGTCGGCGTGATGTTGCGCGACAGCACGATGGTGACCGGCAGGTCCTTCTCCACGGAGTTGAAGAAGCCGGCCGACACCGCGCCGGCGATCACCTGCATGCGGTTGGTCGCCAGCATCGCCTGCGCATCGGCGGAGCCGGCGATGCGGTGGATCTCCACGTCCAGGCCCAGCGCGTCGTAGTAGCCCTTTTCCTTGGCGATGTAGAGCGGCCCGCCCGACAGCGAGGGCACGCTGCCGACGTCGATCTTGACCTTGTCCGCCGCCGCCGCCGGCAGCCATCCGAGCGCGATCGCCGCCAGAGCGGTGGTCCAAAGGGTGGCGCGCTTCATCGATCTTCTCCCTGCCGGCATAGGCCGTGCGACTATGTTTGTTACGGTTCGAGCCGCGTCGTGCTCAGGCACGCGTCCAGCGCTGTTCGCAGTTCCGTGAGACGGAACGGCTTGGGAAGGATGCGGTCGGCGCCGAAAGCACGCGCGAAGCGGAGGAAGTCGGCTTTGGCCAGACCTGGGCCGGCTCCCGAAAGTGCGATGATGGGCAGTGTCGATCCCCCGGCCCGGACCGCCTTGATCAGCTCCAGGCCATCCATGCCGGGCATGAAGACATCGGTCATCAGAAGGTCGACGGGCTTTTCCTTGAGGATGGCTAAAGCCTTGGCTCCGTCGGATGCAGTCAGGCTGACATGCTTCTCGGATTCCAGAATCTCCCGAAGCAAGGATCTTATGGCTTCGTCATCGTCAGCGACCAATATCGTTGCCACCGATGCCTCCGCCCCACGCTGGAACGCCAGAGCCGACCTGGAGCCGAACTACAATAAAGATTCAGTAGCACAACCGGCTTCAGCCTCGAAGCGGGACGATTGGCCGGCCCAGGCCGCTCCTTTTTTCCGGCTTATTGCGAATTCGCTTATCCGTCCCCGATTGCGCGCGCGGCGTGGAATTCAGCGTCCCATAAGGCGCCGTCCAATTGCAATTGGCGCATTTTTGGATAATGGTTTCCACATTTATACAGACATGCATTTGAGCGATGACCGAACCACACGACGAAGCGCGTTTGAGGGCAGTCGTCACGACTGCGGTCGATGGCGTCATCCTGATCGATGCTGCCGGGATCGTGCTGATGTTCAACCCGGCTTGCGAACGCCTGTTCGGTTATTCCGCCAACGACGTGATCGGCCGCAACGTCAAGATGCTGATGCCGGCGCCCTTCCGCGACGAGCACGACGGCTATCTGGCCAACTACGCGCGCACCGGGGTCGCGAAGATCATCGGCATCGGGCGCGATGTGGTCGGCCTGCGCAAGGATGGCTCGACCTTTCCGATGAACCTGTCGGTCGGCGAGGCGAGAGAGGACGGCGGCGCGATCTATGTCGGCATCATCCACGACCTGACCGAGCGCAAGGGGATCGAGCAGGCACTGCAGGACAGCGCCGCCCGCCTGAAGGCCATCGTCGACACGGCCGTCGACGGGGTCATCCTGATCGATGCGGTCGGAACGGTCCTTCTGTACAACCCCGCGTGCGAGCGGCTGTTTGGCTATGCGGCGGACGAAGTGATCGGCCGCAACGTCAAGATGCTGATGCCGGCGCCATACCGCGACGAGCACGACGGCTACATTGATAACTATCGCCGCACCGGGATGGCGCAAATCATCGGGATCGGCCGCGAGGTCGTCGGCTTGCGCAAGAACGGCTCGACGTTCCCGATGGACCTCTCGGTCGGCGCGGCCGCGCAGGGCGGCGAGGCGATGTTCGTCGGCATGATCCACGACCTGACCGAGCGCAAGCGCACCGCCGAACAGCTCATCCAGGCGCAGAAGATGGAGGCCGTCGGCCAGCTTTCCGGCGGCATCGCACACGACTTCAACAACCTGCTCACCGTGATCGTCGGCAACGCGGAATACCTCGGCGAAAGGCTCAAGGTCCGCCCCGACCTGCAGAAGCTGGCCGAAGCCATCGTCGGCGCCGGGATCCGTGGGGCCGAGCTCACCCAGCGCCTGCTCGCCTTCAGCCGCCGCCAGGCGCTGATGCCTGCGGAGGTCGATTGCAACGCGATGATTGGCTCGATGCAGACGCTGCTGCGCCGGACCTTGCGCGAAGATGTCGAGATCGAGACCTTCCTCGAGCCGGCACTTGCGCAGGCGATCGCCGACCCCGCGCAGCTCGAATCCGCCATCCTCAACCTGGCGCTCAACGCACAGGACGCGATGCCGGACGGCGGCTGCCTGTCGGTCAGCACCTCGAACGCCGAGTTGGACGAAGGCTACCGCGACATGCATCCGGAGGTCCCGCCCGGCCGGTATGTCATGATCGCGGTGACGGATGACGGCACCGGCATGTCCAACGAAGTGTTGGAGCGGGTTTTCGAACCCTTCTTCACCACCAAGGAGGTGGGCAAGGGCTCGGGCCTCGGCCTCAGCATGGTGTACGGCTTCATCAAGCAGTCGGCCGGACACGTGACAATCTACAGCGAGCCCGGGCTGGGCACGACGGTGCGCATGTACCTTCCGTCGGCCGACGGCGGGCACGGGCAGGCCGGCGCAATGTCGCCGGCCGCGCCGCAGGAAGCGGCGGCGGAGCCGCTGCCCCTGGGACTGGAGACCGTTTTGGTCGCCGAAGACGATCCCTTCGTCCGCGGCTTCGCGATCCGTACGCTGGAGGACCTGGGATACCGGGTGATCGCCGCGGTCAACGGTCGGGAAGCACTGGGCGTCCTCGAGAGCGACGAACAAATCGACCTGTTGTTCACCGACATCGTGATGCCCGGCGGCATGAGCGGCTGGGAGCTGGCCGAAAAGGCACGCGCCCTGCGCCCCGCGCTGCGCATCATGCTGACGTCGGGCTACGCGATGGAGACGCTGCTGGCGCGCGGCCGTATGCACGCCGGCATGGCGTTTCTCAACAAGCCCTATCGCAAGGCGGAACTCGCGCGGCGGCTGCGCGAGGCGCTCGACGTCGTCGCGTGCTGACGCCGGCTCAACCGGTGCGCTTCAGCGCCATCGCCGCTGCGGCCGGGGCCCGCGCGGGCACGGCGCGCGGCGCGGCCTTGCGCTGGTAGCGCCAGATGTGCATCGGCAGCACGTGCCACCAGACGTGCCCGGCGACCGCGCCGTCCAGTCCGAGCCGGTCGACCGGAAGCGGCGAGGCGCTGGCGTTGGTCAACTGGAGGAAATAGCCGTCGGCGGGCATCAGGGTGAAGCTCTGGTCGATGATCGCCTTCTGCGCCTCGAACGGAAACCACTTGATCGGCAGACTGGAGACGACGGCCGCGACGCGCTCGATCCCCAGGTCGGCCGCGATGGCGCCCAGTTTGGCCGCATCGCCGACCACCACGCGCACGTCCGGAAAGCGCGCCGCCAGGACCCGCGCCAGGTTGGGCGCCCGCTCGACCGTCACCAGACGGTCGGCGGGGCAGCCGGCCTTCAGGAGCCCGTCGGTCAGGCTGCCCGTGCCGCCGCCGAGTTCGAGGATCACGCCGCCGTCGCCGCAATCCACCAGGCGGGCGACCGCGCGGCCCACGGCCGGCCCGCTCGGCAACATCGACCCGATGCCCAGCGGCTCGCGCAGCCACTGGCCGAAGAACGTTGACCAGCCCGACACCCTCGTCCCGCTCCCCCGGCCTGGAACGGCCGGCCCCTCATTCTTGCCTTCCAATGCTGCCACACCTTCGTCCCGGCTCAAATCGTCAGTCGACGTAACAGCGGCTTTTGCGCTCCGTTCCCGCCCTCATTGACTTCCCATCACCGCGTCGGGCAGCCACGTCGCGATCTCCGGGAACAGACAGAGGAGCAGCATCGCAACCACCATGCACAGCATGAAGGGCAGCGCCCCCTTCAGGATGACGCCCAGCCGGATTCCCGGCGCGATGCCGTTGATGACGTAGAGGTTGAGCCCGACTGGCGGCGTGATCAGGCCGAGCTCCATGTTGATGGTCAGCAGCACCCCGAACCAGATCGGGTCGAACCCCGACGCGGTCAGGATCGGGAGCAGGATCGGCGTGGTCATCAGGATGATCGCCGCCGGCGGCAGGAAGCAGCCCAGCACCAGCAGGAACACGTTGATCCACAGCAGCAGGATCCAGCGGTTGAGGCCGAGGCCGCCGATCCACTCCGCGATCGCCTGGGTGACGCGCAGGTCCGACATCATGTAGCCGAACAGGATCGAGGTCGCGATGATCATCAGGATCATCACCGATTCGCGCGTGGTGTCGGCGAAGATCCGCCACAGGTCGGCGATCCGCCACATCCGGTAGATCAAGACCACCAGCAGCAGGCACAGCAGGGCGCCGACGCTGGCCGCCTCCGATGGGGTCGCGTAGCCGCCGTACATCGAATAGACGACGCCGAAGACGACCAGCAGCAGCGGCACGACCTTGGGCAGCATCTCGACGTGGTCGCGCAGCTTGTATGCCCGCCGCAGCACGACCGCGCCGTCGCCGCGCCGCCAGCACAGGAACGACGCCCACAGGACGAACAGCGCGGTCAGCATCAGGCCGGGCAGCACCCCGGCGAGGAACAGCCGGCCGATCGAGGTTTCGCTGGCGATGCCGTAGAGGATCATCGTCACCGACGGCGGGATCAGGATGCCCAGCGTGCCGCCGGCGGCGATCGCCCCGGTCGCGAGGTCGTCGCCGTAGCCGCGCTTCTGCATCTCCGGGATGCCCATCTTGCCGATCGCCGCGCAGGTGGCCGGCGACGAGCCGGTCAGCGCGGCGAACAGCGCGCAGGCCCCGATGTTGGCGGCGACCAGGCTGCCCGGGACGCGGTGCAGCCAGCGCGCGAACGCCTCGTAGAGGTCGCTGCCGGCGCGCGAGGAGGCGACCGCCGCCCCCATCAGCACGAACATCGGGATCGAGATCAGCGTGAAGTCCTCGAGTCCGTTGAACAGCTTCTCGGAGATGAACGCGACCGCCAGCCAGCCCTTGGCGATCCACAGGACGCCGATCGCCACCATGCCGAGCCCGAAGGCGACCGGGGTGCCGGTGAACAGGACGGCCAGGGTGACGACGCCGATCAGCGCGCCGAGGGCAAGCGGGTCCATCGCGGTCACGCACCCGGCCCGGCGTCGCCCTTTGCAGGCATCCCGAACGGCGCGGCGCGGCCGGTCGCCAGGCACCAGATGTCGGCGACGTATTGCAGCACCAGGAGCCCGAAGCCGATCGGCAGCGACAGCGACGGCACCCACAGCTTGGGCGCCCAGATCGAGTTCTTGGTCTCGCCGGTCTCCCAGCGGTCCCACCACCAGTCGAAGCTGGTCCACAGGATCACCGCGCAGAAGGCGATCCCGATCAGCGCGGCGACCATGGCGAGCCCGTAGCGCGCCCGCGGCCCCAGGTAGTGCGGCAGGACGTCGACGTTGACGTGGCCGCGGGTCAACAGGACGTAGGGGCAGCCCAGGAAGGTGGCGGCGACCACCGCGTATGTGACGAACTCGTTCTGCCAGATCGTGGCGATGCCGAGCACCGACCGCTCGACGATCGCGTCGGTGATGACCAGGATCGAGACCGCCAGCAGTCCCGCCGAGGCGACGCCGAGCGCGCGCGAAGCGAAGGCAACCGCACGGACGAAGGCGTCCATGGCGCGGGCGGCTACTGGACGGCCAGCGCCTTCTGGATCAGCGCGTCGCCGCCGGGGACCTTCTCGGCGAAGACCTTGTAGGAGGTCTGCTTGGCGACCTCGCGCCACTTGTCGAACTGGGCCTGCGTGAGCTCCGCCACCTCGACGTTCGCCTTCTTGAACGCCTCCACCATCTTGTCGTCGAGGCCGCGGGTCTCCTTCTCGAAATAGACCTCCGACTTCTGCGATGCGGCCTTGAGCGCGTCCTGCTGCGCCTTGGTCAGCGAATCGAACTTCTTCTTGGCGATAACCACGGGCTCGTACATGAACCACAGCGCGTTGTCGCCGGGCGCCGTGATGCACTTGATCTGCTCGTAGAGGCGGAACGACACGAAGCTGCCGGTGGAGGTGTCGGTCGCCTCGATCACGCCGGTCTGCATGGCGGTGTAGACCTCCGACGACGGGATCGAGACGATGGAGGCGCCGGCGCCGCGCCACATCTCGGCGAATGCCCGGCCGGCGGAGCGGATCTTGAGGCCCTTGAAGTCGTCGGGCTCGCGCAGGCAGCCCTTGCGCGAGCCGAACGCGCCGGCCAGCCAGGCATCGGCCAGGACGATGACCCCTTCCTTCTCCATGATCGCCTTGATGTCGGCCATGAACGGCGATTTGTTGATGCGCTTGGCATGCTCGTGGTTCTTGATCAGGCCCGGCATCAGGGTGGCGCTGAACTCGCCGCGCCGGCCGGAGGCGTAGTCGAGCGGGAAGGCGGAGACGTCGAGCTGGCCGCGCACCAGCGCCTGCCACTGCTCGGTCGCCTTGAACAGCGATTCACCGGGATAGACCTCCATCTTCAGCCCGACGCCGGCCTTCTCTACCTCGCGGGCGATGATCTGCACCATCTCGTCGCGCACGTCGCCCTTGCCGCCGGGGAACTGGTGCGAGGCCTTCAGGACGACGTCCGCCGCGCGGGCGTCGGAGACCGCCAGGGCGGCGGCGAGGATCAGCGAAACGGCGACGGTGCGTGCGCGCATGGCGGGGACTCCCAGCTCTCCCGGTTCCGGGCCTGCGCCGATGGCGCGGTCCTTGCGGGCGATTAAATACGGCGGGGGAGACCGGCGCAACTGCGGGCGCGGCTCGATTGCGCTATATCCGAAGCGGGAGATTAAAGACGATGGCAATCCGAATGCGCGTTCTCGCCGGCGCCCTGGCCGCCGCGATGCTGGCCTGCCTCGCGGCCCTGACGCCGGCCGCTGCGACGACGGAGGGCTATGTCGAGCAGGCGGCCCTGTCCGACCTCCTGGCGATCGAGACGGCGCGCATCGCCCTCGGGCGCGCCGATTCGGACGGCGTCAGGGAGTTCGCCCGGCAGGCGCTGGCCGACCGCACCGAAACCCTGCGCTGGCTGCGCGAGGCGACGGCGGCCGGCCAGCCGCCGGTGGCCGTGCCGCAGGCGCTCGACCCGGCACGGGCGGCGCTGGTGGCCCAGTTGCGCGACGTGGCCGGGCCCGACTTCGACCGCCGCTACCTCGACATCCAGATCCGCACCGGCGCCGCGACGGTCGCGCTGCACCAGGCCTACGCGCAGGGCGGGCCGGTTGCGGCGCTGCGCGCCCTGGCGGAAGAGTCCGCCCGCGTCGTGCAGGCCCACGTCGAGCATTTGCTGATGCTGGCCGGCGCCGTGCAGCCGGCCTAGGGTCAGGCCGCGCGCTCCAGGCAGGTGACCCGGCGCATGTCGCGCGGGTGGACCGTATCGTCGAACGGCGTGCCGCGGTGCATGGTCGCCAGGTTGTCCCAGATCACGAGATCGCCCAACGCCCACTTGTGCCGGTAGACGAACGCCGGCTGCGTGGCGTGGGCCGTCAGCTCGTCCAGCAGGGCGCGCCCTTCGGCGTCGGGCCAGCCGACGACGCGCCGGGCGTGGGACGCGATGTAGAGCGACCGGCGCGTCGATCCGCGGCGCGCATGGACCAAAGGGTGGACGGCCGGCGGGCGCGTCGCCTGCTCCGCTTCCGACACCTCGGCGAAGCCGGCCAGCGCGCGCGAATACCAGATGGAATGCTGCGCCGAAAGGCCGTCGATGCGCCGCTTCGTCGCCGCCGGCAGCGCGTCGTAGGCGGCGCGCATGTCGGCGAACTCGGTGTCGGCGCCGGCCGGCGGCACCGCGTGCGCGGCCAGGAAGGAAAACGTGGCGCGGTTGGCGTCGAACGACACGTCGGTGTGCCACAGCTGGTTGCCGCGGTTGAACAGCCGGCGGCGGTCGTCGTCGGGAAGTATCCGTCCGTGCTCGTCGAGGTTTCCGACGTCCACCAGCTCGGCGTAGGCGACCCGCCGCGTCTGGTTGCCGAGCATGGTCAGCATTTTCATCTGCTGCAGCGGCCCGAACCAGCCGCCGAAGGCGATGTGCTGCTCGTCGCTGAGCGGACGGGCACGGCGGAACACGACGACGCCGTTGTCGATGATCGCGCTCTCGATCGCCGATGCCGTGGCGTCGTCGAGCGGCCGCTCGAGGTCCACGCCCGAGGCTTCGGCCCCGAACAGCGGGTGAAGCGGCTTGAGCTGCAGCGCCACGGTTCGCCTCCTGCGGGTTCCGCGCCCGGACCTTAGCCGAACGCCGGTCGGCGTCAAACCGCGGCGGCGAATTTGAGCCCGGGGCAAAACATCGCGGCGATCGGAACAGGCTTCGCGGCGCTCCGTTTGGGATTTGTCGCCGGCCACATTGCGCCGGCGCCGTACAACGACAGGAGATGACGATGAAGGTCAACGAAGTGATGACCCGCCACGTCTGCACCTGCAGCCCGGACCAGCCGATCCGCGACGTCGCCCGGCTGATGGCCGACATCGACGCCGGATTCATTCCCGTGGCGGAGAACGACCGCCTGGTCGGCACCATTACCGACCGCGACATCGCGCTGCGGGCGGTCGGCCGCGGCATGGGCCCCGACACCGCGGCGAGCGAGGTGATGAGCGCCGAAATCAAATACTGCTTCGATGACGAGGCGACGGAGCACGTCGCGAAGAACATGGCCGCGGCCAGGGTTCGCCGCCTGCCGGTCGTCAACCGCGACAAGCGCCTGGTCGGGGTCGTCCCGCTGGGCGACCTCGCCACCGGCGGCACCTCGCCTGCCCGCACGGGCAAGGCGCTCGAGGGCATTTCGCAGCGTGGCAACGGCGGCGGCGCATAGGCTTGCGGGGCCGGCGGGGATGGGCGAAGGTGGGCGATGCGTCCCCGCCCCGCCGCCGGCCTCCGCCGCCTCGCCGCGGCCTGCTGCCTCGCCGCGGCCGCGGCCGCGTCGGCCGCGGCATCGCCGCTGACGGACGGCCTCGACGCCTACGAGGAAGGCAGGTACGACACCGCGAGGGCCCTGCTGCAGGCCGCGGCCGATGACGGCTCGCCGGCGGGGCAGTTCTTCCTGGGCATCATGTACGCCAAGGCTCACGGGGTGGCGCGCGACCGCGTGGCCGCGCTGATGTGGCTGGGGCTGTCGGCTGGCAGCGGCTTCGCCATGGCGCGTCGCGCGCACGACGACCTCGCTGCCGCCATGACCCCCGCCGAGCGCGCCGCGGCCGCGGGGCGCGCCCGCGCGTGGCGCCCGGCCGCGCCGCGCCGCGACGAATAGGCCCTTCCTCGGGCATTGCGCCCGGTCGCGATGGGTCGGACAATGGTGCATCGAACTTCGACGGGACCGGTGAAGCCATGACCGACTTCCATGCCGCGATGGGTGCCGCGAGCGTTTCCGCCCTGTGGGAACAGGAGGGCGGCCGCCACAACGCGCCGCCGGAGCCGGCCCACCTGTGGTCGTGGGCGACGATGAACCCGCTGATCGACGACGCGGTGGCGCAGACCGACATGAACAACGCCGAGCGCCGGGTGCTGGTGCTCGACAACCCGTCCTTCGCCGGGACCGAGCGGTTCGGCGCCTGCACCAACCTGACGGTCAACCTGCAGGTGCTGATGCCGGGCGAGAAGGCGCGGCCGCACCGCCATTCGATGAACGCGCTGCGCTTCGCGCTGGAAGGCGACGGGGCGGTCACCGTGGTCGAGGGCAAGCCGTGCGAGATGCTGCGCGGCGACATGATCCTGACTCCGGCATGGACGTGGCACGAGCACGAGCATGCGGGCCGCCAGCGCGCGATCTGGGTCGACGTGCTGGACGTGCCGATCCACCGCTACCTCGACAATTCCATCTTCGAGCCGGGCCCGGCGCACGACGTCGTCGAGCTGCCGCCGGAAGGCGCGTTCGCCGCCGCCGGCCTCGCGCCCGACACCCCGACCGCGGTCAAGCCGTACTCGCCGATGTTCCGTTATCCGTGGGACGCCACGGTGAGGGCGCTGGACGCCATGCCGGCCGCGGCCGACGGCTCGCGCCGTCTGCGCTATGTCAACCCGGTGACCGGCGGGCCGATCATGGCGACCATCGACTGCTACGTCATGGGCCTCAGCCCCGGCCAGGCGACCACGCCCTACCGCACCAACAGCAACGGCGCCTGCGTGGTGGTGGACGGCGAAGGCACCACCACCGTCGGCGAGACCACGTTGCGCTGGGGGCCGAACGACATCTTCACTCTGTCGCACAACCAGTGGATCAGCCACACCGCGACCGGCGGCAAGCCGGCGCGGCTGTTCCTGATCACCGACCGGGAGATGCTGAAGCGGCTCGATCTCCTGCGCGAGGAGTTCCGCGCCTGAGCCGCCGCGCAAGGGAGCCCGCCATGGGCCGTACCGCCGCCGCAAGCGCGTAGGCGCCGCGTGCAGGGTCCAGACGGCCGCCCGGACGCGGCCGCCGCCGATGTCCTCGTCATCGCCGGGCTGTCGAAACATTTCGGCCGCTTCGCGGCGGTCGACCGCGTCGACCTGGCGGCGCGTCACGGCGAGATCCTGGCGCTGCTCGGCCCGTCGGGCTGCGGCAAGACCACCCTGCTGCGCCTGGTCGCCGGGCTGGAACGGCCGTCCGCCGGCGCGATCGCGTTCGACGGCCGCCTGTTCGCCGATGCGGCCGCGGCGATCTACCTGGCGCCGGAGAAGCGCAACGTCGGCATGGTCTTTCAGTCCTATGCGCTGTGGCCGCACATGACGGTGGCCGAGAACGTCGGCTATCCCCTGCGCATCCGGGCGATCGGCCGCGCGGAGATCGCCGGCCGGGTCGGCGCGGTGCTGGCGCTGATGGGCCTGGAGGCGCTGGCCGACCGCGGCATCCCGCAGCTTTCCGGCGGCCAGCAGCAGCGGGTCGCGCTGGCCAGGGCGCTGGTCTACGAGCCGGCGCTGATGCTGTTCGACGAGCCGTTCAGCAACCTGGACGCCCATCTGCGCGCCCAGATGCGCCACGAGCTGAAGGCGCTGCGGCGCAAGGTCCACATGACCGGGCTGTTCGTCACCCACGACCAGGTCGAGGCGCTGAGCATCGCCGACCGGGTCGCGATCATGCGCGCCGGGCGCATCGAGCAGGTGGGCCCGCCGACCGAGGTCTACCGCCGGCCGGCCAACCGCTTCGTGCGCGACTTCCTGGGCAAGGCGGTCGTCCTGCACGGCGTCGTCGCCGGCCGCGAGGCCGCCGGCGTCGCCGTCCGGCTCGACGGCGGCCCCGACGTCCTGACCTGCAGCGGCGACGGGGCGGGCGCCGTCACGGCCGGCGACCGGGTCGAGCTCTCGATCCGCCCCGAGCAGGTGCATCTGACGGCGGACGCCGGCCCCCGCAACGCGCTGGCCGGGACGGTCGAGGACCTGCTGTTCACCGGCGCCGCGTTCGAGGCGCGCATCCGCCTCGGCGGGCAGTCGGTCACCTTCGACCTGCCGCCCGACGGCGACTGGCGCGAGGGCCAGCGCATCGCGCTCGGCTTCGACCCGGCGGCGCTGTCGGTGTGGCGCGAAGGCGCATGAGCGTGCGCACCGCCGCGGCCGGAGACGGGCAGGCCTACGCCCGCATCGTGCGCGCCTGGCGCGCGCACGGCGGCGAGGCGCCGATCGTGCTCCTGGTCCTGGTGTTGGGCTTCCTGGTGCTGTACCCGATCGGGTCGGTGGTGCTGAACAGCGTGATCCCGGGCGGCGCGCTGGACAGCGTCGGGATCGCCGCCTGGGGCACCGCGTTCGCCGACCCCGGCCTCGCCGAATCGATCGTCAACACGCTCAAGGTGGTGGGCGCGACGCAGGCGATCGCCCTGCCGCTCGCCATCGTGATCGCCTGGCTGCTGGGCCGCACCGACGTGCCGTATGCCGGGCTGATCGAGTTCGGCTTCTGGGTGATGTTCTTCCTGCCGGCGCTCGGCGTCACCACCGGGTGGCTGCTGTTCTTCGATCCGCAATACGGGCT
The DNA here is from genome assembly GCA_050249455.1 of Rhodospirillaceae bacterium. GTDB lineage: Bacteria > Pseudomonadota > Alphaproteobacteria > MPNO01 > VGEU01 > JBFWQM01. The sequence goes on from JBFWQM010000056.1 coordinate 14,651, forward strand.
GGCGAATGCGTGGCTGGTCGATCTTGGCATCGTCGAGACGGCGCCGTTCGACCTCTATTCCTTCTGGGGCATCGTCTTTGTCCACCTGACGACCTACGCCATCGCGGTCAAGGTGATGCTGCTGACCCCGGCATTCCGCAACCTGGACGGCGCGATCGAGGAGGCCTCGCGGATCTGCGGTGCCGGCGCGCTCGCCACGCTGGTCCGCGTAGTGGTGCCGATCATGACGCCGGCGATCCTGGTGGTGTTCCTGATGTCGGTGATCCGCGGGCTGGAGGCGTTCGAGATCGAGCTCTTCCTCGGCGTGCCGATCGACTTCCGCGTCTACAGCACGAAGATGTACCTGATGATGGCGCAGGATCCGCCGCGCTATGCCGAGGCGAGCGTGCTCGCGACCTCGATCCTGGTGCTGATGCTGCCGCTGATCGTGCTGCAGCGCTGGGCGTCGTTGCGACGCAGCTATGTCGTGCTGACCGGGCGGTCGTCGGGGCGCAAGGTCCGGCTGGGGCGCTGGCGCTGGCCGGTGTTCGCCGCGCTCGTGCTGGTGGTGTGCGCGATCAGCCTGCTGCCGCTCGGGCTCCTGGTGATGGGCAGCTTCATGACCCTGTTCGGGTTCTTCGGACTGCCCGAGATGTGGACGCTCGACCACTGGCGCGAGGCGCTGGGCGACGTCACCTTCGTCAACAGCTTCCAGAACATGCTGTGGCTCGGCTTCGGCACCGCCATCCTGGCCGTCCTGTGCTACGCGGTGGTCGCCTATTGCAGCGTGCGCGCCAGGAGCCGCTGGCGCGCGCCGCTCGACATCCTGTCGTGGCTGCCGCTGACCATCCCGGGGGTGATCCTGGGCTTCGGCTACCTTTTCATGGTGCTGCAGGTGCCGCTGTTCACGCCGCTCTACGGCACCGTCGCGGTGATGGTGCTGGTCGGCTTCCTGGCCGCGATGACGCTCGGAGTCCAGGTGATCAAAGTCCACATGCTGCAGCTCGGCGCCGAGGTCGAGGAGGCCGGGCGGGTCGCCGGCGGCTCGTGGATGCGCACCTTCCGCTCGATCGTCATCCCGCTGACCGTGCCGGCGCTGGCGGTCGTGGGCGTGCTGGTCTTCGCCGGCACGATCCGCCAAGTCAGCACCATCATCCTGCTGTCCACCGGCGCGACGCGCCCCTTGTCGGTGCTGCAGATCGAATTCCTGACCGAGGGCAACCTGGGACCGGCCGCGGTGGTCGGCACCGTGATTGTCCTGATCAGCCTGGTCGCCGCCGCGGTGGTGCGCCTGGTCAGCGTCCGCTTCGGCATCCAGGCGCGCGAAGGGTGAGCCCGGGCCTGCGCTCGGCTATGATCGGGCAACGAATCCAGCAGGGAGACGAACCATGAACCGCAAGCGCCTCCTCATCAGCCGACGCGCCGCGCTGCTGTCGGGCGCCGCGACGGCGGCGCTCGCCGCCCTGCCGGCCCGGGCGCAGGGCGACGGCAAGGCCGAATTCGACCGGCTGGTCGCGGCGGCGAAGCAGGAAGGCGCGGTCGCGGTCGGCGGCGGGCGCGACGCGTCGGCGCGCGACTTCATTCTCAAGGCGTGGAAGAAGGACTTCCCCGACATCGAGATGCAGTTCACCGTCGCCGGCGGCTTCAACTGGCCGAACCAGGTGCGCGCCGAGCGCGCCAGCGGCAAGTACCTGTGGGACGTCTACCTGAACGGGCCGAACGTCCTGGTCTACCGCATGGCGCAGGAGGGCGTGTTCCAGGACCTGCTGCCGGCGCTGGTGCTGCCGGACCTGAAGGACCCGAAGACCTGGCGGCGCAGCTTCGACGACATGTTCCTGGACGACGAGAAGCGGATGTTCAGCTTCTTCGCCAGCGTCTCGACCGTGTGGTACCACGCCAACAAGGTGCCGCCGGAGAAGGTGAAGGCGCAGGGCCTGAAGCTGCTGCTGGATCCCGCGTACCAGGGGCGCATCGGCTGGCAGGACCCGCGCGGCGGCGGCCCGGGCGCCAACTACGCGGTGATGGTCGAGGAGATCCTGGGGCGCGACGCGCTGAAGACGATCATCGTCGATCAGAAGTCGGTGTTCTACGACCGCCAATCGCAGGCGACCGAGGCGTTCATCCGCGGCAAGTGCGACATCCTGCTCGGCATCGAGATCAGCGACCTGGAGACCTACCGCAAGGCCGGCGTCAAGTTCGACGTGCGCCCGTTCGGCCACGACGCCAAGACCGCGCACCTCAGCATCTCGGGCTCGTTCCTGGCGCTGTTCGACAAGCCGCCGCATCCGAATGCCGCGAAGCTGCTGGCCAACTGGGTGCTGACCCGCGACGTGCAGAAGGGCTACGCCGAGGCCTACCAGTGGGATTCCAACCGGGCGGACGTGGCGCCGATCTCGCCGCCCGACCAGCAGGTGGTGGCGGGCGACAAGTACATCGAGCCGCAGCAGGGCCGCTGGCTGAAGCGGAAGGCCGAGGTGCAGGAATTCATCCGCACGCTGCGGCCGAGTTGAGGAGACGCGGGCGATGACGATCGAAGTCCCGGTGCTGATCGTCGGCGGCGGACCGGTGGGCCTCGGCCTCGCCGCCGACCTCGGCTGGCGCGGCGTCGAGTGCCTGCTGGTGGAGCAGGGCGACGGCACCATCTACCACCCGCGCGCCAACACGGTGAACTCGCGCACCATGGAGTTCTGCCGCCGCTGGGGCATCGCCGAGGAGGTGCGCAACGCCGGCGCGCCGCCCGACTTCCCGCCGACGATCGTTTACCTCACCAGCCTGCAGGGCTACGAGCTGGCGCGCATCGAGCGGCCGACGCACGGCGGCAACAAGCCGCTGCCGACGACGCCGGAGCGGTCGCAGCGCTGCAACCAGTTGTGGCTCGACCCCATCCTGCGCAAGTGCGCCGGCAGCTTCGAGTCCGTCACGCTGCGCTACAGGCACCGCTTCGAGACGTTTGAGGCCACCGCCGACGGCGTGCGCGCGCGGGTGCGCAACCTTGAAACCGACGCGGTGGAGACGATCGCCGCGCGCTACCTGGTCGCGTGCTGCGGCGGGCAGAGCAGCGTGCGCAACGCGCTGGGCGTCACCATGGACGGCGTCCAGGTGCTGTCCTACCACCTCAACGTGTTCGTACGGATCCAGGAGCTATGGACCCGCCACGACAAGGGCAAGGCCGCGTTCTACTTCTTCATCCGGCCCGACGGCGACATGCCGAGCCTGATCGAGCTCGACGGCGACACCTTGTGGCGGCTCGGCATCAACCTGGGGCTGGAGCGGGTCGCGCCGGAGGCGGTGGACGTGGACGCGATGATGCGGGAGGTGATCGGCCCCGGCATCCGCTACGAGGTGATCTCCGTCCTGCCGTGGACGTGCCGAAGCATCGTCGCCGACCGCTGGCAGCAGGGCCCGGTATTCCTGGCCGGCGACGCGGTGCACCAGCACGGCCCGGCCGGCGGCTTCGGCATGAACACCGGCATGGGCGATGCCGCCGACCTCGGCTGGAAGCTCGCGGCACTGGTGCAGGGCTGGGGCGGCCCGCTGCTCGGCGAGGCCTATCAGGCGGAGCGCCGGCCCGTCGCGCAGCGCAACGTCGGCGAGGCGACCGACAACATGCTGCGCACGGTGGATGCCGCCGCGCTCGGCGCGATCGACGATGCGACGCCGGCCGGCGAGGACCTGCGCCGGCGCGTGCGCGCCGACATTCTGGAGAACAAGACCAAGCAGTTCCTCTCCGACGGCATCGCGCTGGGCTACCGCTACGACGCCTCGCCGATCGTGTGGGGCGACGGCACCCCGGCGCCGCCCGACAGCGTTTCGGACTATGTACAGACCAGCCGGCCCGGCGCGCGCGCACCGCACGCCTGGCTGCCCGACGGCCGCTCCACCATCGACCTGTTCGGCCGCGGCTTCGTGCTGCTGCGCTTCCCCGGCGCGCCGGCCGACGGGCTGGGCGACGCCGCCACGGCGCGCGGTGTCCCGTTCACCGCGGTCGATATCGCCGACCCCGCGATCGCCGCGCTCTACGAGCGGAAGCTGGTCCTGGTCCGCCCCGACGGCCACGTCGCCTGGCGTGGCGACGCCGCCCCGGCCGACCCCCGCGCGGTGATCGACGTCGCCCGCGGCGCGGCGCGCGCGCCGGGCGGGTAAGCTCGGCGCAATCGGCTGTCGAGCCGGTTGCGCTGGTATCGCGCCGATCGTCCGGAGGCGCGTCGTCCGTGCCGGCATCAGGTGCTCCGTAGGGGCGGGAGGTGTCGAAATAGTCAATTCACAACCCGTCCGCCGTTCACTTCCAGAACTGCTTCGAGGCGATGCGCGCGCCTTCCGCCATCGCGGCCAGCTTGGCCCAAACGACGCCGGGATCGACGGCGGCCTGGCCGACCCAGGTGCCGTAGCCGCAGTCGGTGCCGGCGATGACATTCTCGCGCCCGACGTTGCGGGCGTATCGGGTGATGCGCTGAGCGACCAGCTCCGGGTGCTCGATGAAGTTCGACTTCGATTCCAGCACGCCGGGGATCAGCAGCTTGCCGTCGGGCAGCTTGACCTCGGTGAACAGCTTCCACTCGTGGGCGTGGCGCGGGTTGGCGGCCTCAAACGAGATCGCCGACGGGCGCGCGGTGAACACGATGTCGATGATGTCGGCCAGCGGCACGTCGCGGTGGTGCGGCCCTTCGTAATTGCCCCAGCAAAGGTGCATGCGCAGCCGATCGGGCGGGATGTTCGCGGTGGCGTGGTTCAGCGCCGCCACGTTCTGCGCCGCCATGCGGCGGAACTCGGCCAGCGGCAGGTCGGCGAACTGGATGTGGCGGCCCATCGCGAGGTCGGGGCAGTCGATCTGCAGCACGTGGCCGGCCTGCACCACCGCCTCGTACTCGTGGCGCATGGCATCCGCGATGGCGGCGAGGTAGGCTTCGCGGCTGCCGTAGTGGTCGTCGCGGAAGAACAGCGCGATCACGCCGGGCGAGGCGGCGCTCATGAAGCTTTCCGCCGTGCCGGCACCCTGCACGGCGACGGCGAGGTTGGCGGCGTCGGTCTCCGCCGCGGCGCGGTCGCGCACCGCGATCGGCGCGTTGCACGCCGGCGTCTTGCGCCGCGACCGGCCGGGGTCGCCGAACACCCGGCGGGCGAGCTCCGGGAAGTCGTCGAGGTCGGCGTAGCGGAAGGTCTGGCCGGTGCCGCCGAAGCCGTCGAGCCGGTCCTTGATGTAGGTGGCATAGGACGGCTTGCTCATTTCGCCGTCGTTGACGATGTCGACGCCCGCCTCCGCCTGCTTGCCTACCACTTCCGCCACCGCGGCGCGGATTCGCGCGGCGAGCGCCGCCGGCTCCACCGGCACCCCCTCCTCCTTGGCGAACATCATGCGCACCAGGTCGTCCGGGCGCGGCAGGCTGCCGGTGTGGGTGGTCAGGAACCGATCGGTGCTGCGCTTCAATGTCGCCTCCCCATTGCGGATACGTTCGCTCGCGCTTTGCCGCGATTATACCGGTCGGGCGCGCAATTTTGTCCCACGCCGGGATGACGGCGACGGAATGCCGACGGAAGGGCGTGTGCTAGACTGTATCGCGCTCGTCGCGGCCGGCCGCATCGCCGGGCGCGACCGGGGGCGGAGGTCGATGATGACACGGATAATCGCCGTTCTGGCCGTCGCGCTGCTGTGGGCCGGCCCCGCGGCCGCGCGCGGTCCGCATTCGCATTTCTCGTTCGGGTTCGTGTTCCCGTTCTACGCCGGGCCGCCCGGCTACTACCCGCCGCCGGCCTACTATCCGCCGCCGCCCGTCTACTATGCGCCGCCGGCGCCGGTCTACGTGACGCCGACCCCGGCACAGCCGCCGCCGGCCAACTGCCGGCGCTTCAACGGCGACGCGACGTTCGATGCCAACGGCCAGCCGTTCTACGGCACCGCGTGCCTGGGCGCAGACGGCCGCTGGCACATCGTCAACTGGCCGTGAGGCCCTAGTTGAGCCGCTGCGCCGCGCGGGCGACGAAGCGGCCGTCCCAGGTGCGGTCCAGGTCGATCGTCGCCCGCTTCAGCTCCGCGTCGAACTGCACCAGCATGGCGCGGGCGCTTTCCATGCCCGCGCGCGCCACCACGCCGTCGCGCGAATAGATCGGCAGCGACGCGCCGACCGCCCGCAGGTAGAGCGCCCGGTCGCCCAGGTAGTACTGCTCCGGCACGGTGTTCACCACGTCTTCCGGCGTCGCGGCGGCGAGCCAGCGCAGCGACTTGTAGAAGGCGTCCACCAGCGCCTGGACGGTGTTCGGGTTGCGCTGGATGAACTCCGCCTTGGCGTAGAGCACCGCCGCCGGGTTGGTGCCGCCGAACAGCGCGCGGTTGCCCGCCTCCGTCCGACTGTCGGCCAGGATGTCGATCGCGTTTTCCTGCTCCAGCTTGGAGATCACAGGGTCGAGGTTCGAAATCGCGTCGACCTGGCGGTGGAGGATCGCCGACACGGCGGCCTGGCCGCCGCCGACGCCGATGAAGGCGACGTCGTCGGTCGCGACGCCGGCGCGCGACAGGAGGTAGCTCGCGAAGAAGCCGGTCGAGGATCCCGGCGCGGTGACGCCGATCTTGCGGCCCTTGAGGTCGGCGGCCGACTTGATGCTGCCGGCGAGGTCGCGCCGCACCGCCAGCACGATGCCGGGGAAGCGCCCGAGCTCGATCACCGCGCGCACGTCCTGGCCCTTGGCCTGCATGCGGATGGTGTGCTCGTAGGCGCCGGTGGTGACGTCGGTGGAGCCGCCGATCATCGCCTGCAGGCTCTTCGCCCCGCCGCCGAAGTCGTTGATGTCCACCGTCAGGCCGGCTTCCTTGAAGTGGCCGCGGCGCTCCGCGATCGTCAGCGGCAGGTAATAGAGCAGCGTCTTGCCGCCAACCCCGAGCACAACGCGCGGCTTCTCCGGCGCCTGCGCCGCCGCCCCGCCGCAACCCAGCGCCAGCACGATGCCCGCCGCCAGCGCACACACCCGTCTCATGACAATCCTCCCGGCCCCGCCTTTCAGCTCTCCCGCGCGACCAGCCGGCCGCGGCGGTGCGAGCGCCAGAAGAAATAGAGCAGAAGGAGCATCGTGGCGAGGATGCCGGCGCTGATCGGCCGGGTGAAGAAGACGGACCAGTCGCCGTCGTTGGCGGCGAGCCCGTTGCGCAGGTTCTCCTCCACGTAGGGTCCGAGGACGAGGCCGAGCAGGATCGGCCCGACCGGCAGGCCGAATTGGATCATCATGTAGCCGGCCAGGCCGCACACCACGATCAGCCCGACCTCGAACCCGGTCGCGTTGATCGAATAGCCGCCGGCCGCCGACAGCACCGCGACCACCGGCACCAGGGTGTAGGTCGGGATGCGCACGACATAGGGCAGGAAGCGGCGAGCGGCCAGGCCGAACACCAGCATCAGCACGTTCGCGGCGACCAGCATCACCAGGATGTGCATGAACTTGTCGCCGTTGTCGCGGATGAAGAACGGCCCCGGGTCGATGCCCTGGTACAGCAGCGCCCCGATCAGGATGGCGGTCACCGGGTCGCCCGGAATGCCGACAGTCAGAAGCGGCACCATCGCGCCGCCAGTCACCGCGTTGTTGGACACCTCGCAGGCGATGACGCCCTTCTCCTCGCCCCTGCCGTAGCGGTCGCCGGGCTTGGGGCTGCGCGCGGCCTCGCCGTAGGCGATCCACGACGCGATGATCGGCCCGGTACCGGGCAGCACGCCGACGATGGTGCCGATCACCGCGCTCTTTAGAGTGAGCCAGCGGTTGCGCAGCAGGATGCCGAACAGCGACAGCAGGCGGAACGGCTTCTGCGGCGGCAGGGTCATCGTCACCTCGCCGGCGCGCGCGGCCTTGCTGAGGAGCTCCGAGATGGCGAACAGGCCGATCAGCGCCGGCAGGATCGGCAGCCCGCCCTGGAGCTGCGGCATCCCGAAATCGAAGCGCAGGGTGCCGCTGACCGGGTCGATGCCGAACGTGGCGAGCAGGACGCCGATGAAGCCCGCGGCGATGCCCTTCAGGAGGGAGGGGCCCGACACGCCGGCGACGCAGACAAGCCCGAGCATCGCCAGGCCGAAATACTCGACCGAGGTGAACGACAGCGCCACCTTGGCGAGGCCCGGCGCGATCAGCCCGAGCACCGCCGCCGAGAAGAAGCCGCCGACGAACGAGCACGCGGTCGCCAGCGACATCGCCCGATTGGCCTCGCCGTTCAGCGCCATCGGGTAGCCGTCGATCGCGGTCGCGGCGTTGGACGGCGTGCCCGGCGTGTTGATCAGGATCGCTGTATAGGAGCCCGCGAAATAGCCGCTGCAATAGGCGCCCAGCAGCAGCGCCATCGACGCCTCGAAGCCGAGCGTAAAGGTGAACGGCGTCAGGATGGCGATGCCGGCCGTCGCGGTCACGCCGGGCGCGGCGCCGAAGATCAGCCCGGCGATGACGCCGATCGCCAGCCACAGGACGACCATGGGATCGAGCAGCTGGCGCAGCGCATAGACGACGTCGGCGCCGGAGATCAGGTCCATACCGGCAGCACCACTTCGAAGCCGTAGCGGAACAGCCCGTACACGCCGAATGCCGTGCCGAGCGGCACCAGCGCGAGCTCCGCCGGCCGCCGCGCGCCGAGGACGGCCATGCACGCCAGGGTCAGCGCCCAGGCGCCGAGGCGGAAGTCGATCTCCTCGAATGTCGTGAAATAGAGGCAGAACAGCGCGGCGACGACCAGACTGGTCCGGTTGAACAGGAACGGCAGCGGCCGCGGCGCGGCGCGCAGCGCCTGCCACAGGATGCCGGCGGCGCACACGATGATGCCGACCGAGGCGAGCTGCGGGAAGAACCGCGGCGTGAACGTGCTGATCGTCGGGTTGACGCGGATGTCGTAGCTGAGGTGCAGCATCACCGCGCCGATGACGAACAGGATCACCGCGGTGACGATGTCGGGATGGCGGATGCCCATGCCGGAAACCCGTTCAGGCGGACGCCGGCCGCGCCTGGGACGGCGCGGCCGGGACTGCGGTGGAAAGACGGAGGTCAGCTCTTGCCCGGCAGGTCCTTGTGCATGCCGATGCGCTTCAGCACCTCGCCGGTTTCCTTGGAATAGGTCTCAAGGTCTGCCTTCGCCTGTTCCGGGCCCATGTAGGTGGCGTCGTAGTAGAAGCGCTTCAGCACGTCGAGGAACGCCGGCGACTGGGCGCTCTTCTTCACCGCGGCCGCGAGCTTGTCGAACACCGGCTTGGGCGTGCCCTTCGGCACGAACGGCCCCCACCAGGTGACGTCGGTGAAGTTGAACCCGATCGACTTCAGCGTCGGCAGTTCCGGCGAATAGCCGTACGGGCCGGCGGACGACACCGCGAGGCCGCGGATCTGCCCCTCCTCGCCGTCCTTCTTCTGGGCGGGAAAGTTGCTCGCCGCGACGACCACGAACTCCACCTCGCCCGACAGCAGCTTGACGATGGCGTCCTTGCCGCCGCGCGCGGCGATATGGGTGATCTTGACCCCGGCGCCCTCGGCCCAGCGCTCTGCGGCGATGTGCAGCGACGAGCCGGCGCCGACCGAGGCGTACTTGGTGTTGGGCTTGGCTTTGAGCTGCGCGGTCAGCTCGGCCATCGACTTGACGGGGCTCTTGGTCGAGACGGCGAAGCCGGTCGGCAGCGAAGCGACCGAGGCCAAAGGCACCAGGTCGTCGAGCGTGTAGCCGGTCTCCGACACCTGCCAGCGCATGCCGTTGGTGCCGTTGGAGCCCATCAGCAGCGTGTAGCCGTCGGGCCGCGCGCGCGCGACCTGCGCCGCGCCGATGGCGCCGCCGGAGCCGTCAACCGCGGTGACGACGACGTTCTGGCCGATCGCCTTCTCGAACTGCTCCGCGAACAGCCGGGCCAGGGTGTGGGTGGCGCCGCCCGCCCCGTAGGGCACCACGATCTTGATCGGCTTGTCGGGGAACTCGGCCATGGCCGGCGGCGCGGCGAAGGCAATCGCGCAAACCGACAGAAGGGTCAGTATTCGCCATAGTCGCATCGAAACCTCCCGGCTAATATTTTTTTGATCCGGGCAGTCTACAGGAATTGCAGGTACGAGGCCAATTCGCCGGCACGCGGGTCGACTCGGGCTGCCGACTGCGGAATGATTGGGCGCGGGAACGGAAGGGGACCCGAACGATTTCCGTACCCGCCGCATGGGATATGACCGGATGACGCCGCCGGACAACGCGCGCGCCTATACGGTGCTGGTGGTCGACGACGACGCGCTGATCGCCCTGGCGACCACCGACTCGCTGCACGACCTCGGGCACCGCGCCGTGATGGCGCTGAGCGGCGCCAAGGCGCTGGAGCTGTTGCGCGGCGGCTTGGCGGTGGACTTGGTCCTGACCGACCAGGCCATGCCGGGCATGACCGGCGTGCAGCTCGCCCGCGCGATCCGGACCGAGTGGCCGGGCCTGCGGGTCCTGGTCTCCACCGGCCACACCGACATTCCGGCCGACGGCGGCTACGACCTGCCGCGGCTCGACAAGCCCTATGACCAGATTGCGCTCGGCGCTGCCATCCGCAAACTGATGGACGGAGCCTGAGGCCGCCATCGGCGCGCCCCATTCGGATATCATGAAGGCGGGATGGGCCGCGGATCGGCGGCGCGAGGAGAAGGGCGATGCGCAACGGGTGGGGCGTGGTGGCCGGCGCGATGGCCGTGGCCATCGGCCTGGGCGTCGGCGGCTGGTTCGTCGGCCAGGGCGTGGTGAAGGCGCGCACCGGCGACCGCTACGTGACGGTCAAGGGCGTGGCGGAACGGGCGGTGAAGGCCGACCTGGTGCTGTGGCCGCTGCGCTTCGTCGCCACCGGCAACAACCTGGCCCAGGTCCAGGCCAAGATCGAGGCCGACACCGCCGCGCTGAACCGCTTCCTGCAGTCGGGCGGCACCAGGGCCGACGAGATGCAGCTCCAGGACCTGCAGGTGACCGACCTGCTCGCCCAGGCCTACCGTTCCGGGCCGGTCGAGAGCCGCTTCATCGTCAGCCGGACGCTGCTGGTGCGGTCCACCGACGTCGCGCGCATCGAGGCGCTGAGCCAGCGGGTGGGCGAACTGGTCACCGCCGGCGTCGTGCTGTCGGGCGACCAGGCGGCCGGCCCCTTCTATGCCTTCACCAGGCTGAACGAGGTCAAGCCGCAGATGATCGCCGAGGCGACCCGCAACGCCCGCCAGGGCGCCGAGCAGTTCGCGACCGATTCGGCGAGCCGCATCGGGGGCATCCGCAGCGCCAACCAGGGCGTGTTCCAGATCCTTGCCCAGGACGACACGCCCGGCCTCGACCAGAGCAAGCAGATCAACAAGACGGTGCGCGTGGTCTCGACGGTGGAGTTCTTCCTGGCCGACTGACCGCGCAACCGCCCGGCCCCTGCCGCGTTGCCTTCGTCGAACCCATCCGATGGAGGCACCGATGCCGATCGT
>JBFWQM010000057.1:0-25783 GCA_050249455.1 Rhodospirillaceae bacterium
CCGACCGGGTAGGGGACGTCGGCGGCGGTCAGCAGGTTCTTCATCCGGAACGCGACCCGGTCGATGCCGAGCTCGGCCGCGGCGATGTCGAACAGCCGCTCGCGGAAGAAGTTGGCCTCGTAGCGCCCCGGCCCGCGATAGGTGCCGACGGGGGTCTTGTTGGTCATCACCGCCTCCACCGTGCAGGCGTAGTCGGCGATGCGGTAGGGGCCGGGGACGAACTGGCCGGCCTTGGCCGGCACCACGCCGCCGTTGGTGCGGGTGTAGGCGCCCATGTCGGCGCGGATCGTCGCGCGCAGCGCCAGGATCGTGCCGTCGCGCGTCGTCGCGATCTCGAGGTCGCAATCGACCTCGCGCGAGTGGTTGGCGGCCAGCAGATGCTCGCGGCGGTCCTCGATCCACTTCACCGGCCGGCCGGCGCGGATCGCCGCCACCGGGACCAGCAGGTCCTCCGGATAGAACTCGCCGCGGCCGCCGAAGCCGCCGCCGACGTCGGGCTCGACGATCTCGATCCGGTCCTCGGCCATGTCGAGGAAGACGGCGAGCGCGGCGCGGTTGAAGAAGTTGACCTTGGTGCCGCCCCACACCGTCAGCCGGCCGGCGGCACGGTCGAACGAGGCGGCGAGGCCGCGCGTCTCCAGCGGCACCGCGGCGTGGCGGTGGGCGTGGAAGCGCGCGCGGCGGGTGTAGTCGGCACGCGCGAACGCGGCGTCGGCGTCGCCGCGACCGACCGCGTAGCGGAAGCCGACATTGTCGCCGGCCGCGTCGTTGATCAGTGTCGCGCCGTCCAGCGCCGCGGCGACGGTGACCACCGGCGGCAGCACGTCGTAGTCGACCGCGATCGCCGCCAGCGCATCCTCGGCCCGGTAGCGGTCGTCGGCGACGACGACGGCGACCGGCTCGCCGGCGTAGCGCACCACGTCGTCGGCGAGCGGCCGCTGCTGGAACCGCTCGACGCCGGGCAGGGGCGCGAGGCGGACCGGTATCGGCTTCGCGTAGGCGGCGATGTCGGCGAAGGCGAACGCATCGGCCACGCCGGCCATCGCGCGGGCCGCGGCGAGGTCGACGCCGCGGACGCGCGCGTGCGCATGCGGGCTGCGCAGGATTGCGAGGTGCAGAGCGCCGGGCGGCGTGACGTCGTCCACGAACCGGGCGCGGCCGGTCAGGAACCGCGCGTCCTCGGTGCGCCGCAGCGCCCGGCCGACGAAGCCTTCATCCGTGCCATGCGGGACCGACATCGGCCGCAATCTAGGAGCCTGTGCGGGTCATGGCCATAGGCTGCGTTGCGCCGGGGGGCCCGATCAGAAATAGCGCTTGTAGCCCAGCGTCACGAAGTTCGAGCCGTCGCGCACCCCATCGATCAGCCCGAAGATGCCGCTGCGGTGCTGCAGCCGGATGACGAGCTGGTCGTCGGGGTACTCGGGCAGCGCGCCGGTGATCTCCACATTGAGCTGGTTGAGGATCTTGGAGTGCCAGCCCTTGTCGGTCTCCATCAGCGGCTCCTCGGTCACGTAGCGCGGGCCGATGCCGAAGGCGAGCGTGGTGTCGATCGACCGATTCCACGGGAACCGGTGCCAGCGCGCGTAAGCGGTGGTGCTGAACTCGTGAAACTCCTGGCGCCCGAAGTGATAGGCGTACATGCCCTCCAGCTCGAACGACAAGCGCCGGTCGAACACGCGCCCGACCTCGCGCCCCACGGTGACCACCGCGATGTAGTCCTCGGTCCGCGACATGCCGAACGGATTGACGAAGATCTGGCTGAAGCTGGTGTTGAGGCCGAAGCCGCCGAACACGCCGACGAACCAGGGGTGGGCCGTCTCGTTATCCTCAGCGGCCGCGGGCGCCGCGGCGAGCGCCGCGGCGGCGAACAGCATGGGGCGCAGGGCGCGATGGAAGCGGCGGTTGGCGGTACGTCTCACGGTCGGGGCAGCGGCTCGTTCATCTACGCGACTTGAAGCGAAAGCGACGGCGGGCCCGCCAATCTAGCCCATCGATGCGGCCGGGTCGCGCGCCGAGTGACGGTTGTGGACCCGGCTGCTTTGCCGTAAGGATTCGGCAGGCCAAATTCATGCAAGGGATGGGTTTCTATGGACCTCAAGCTCGCCGGCAAGGTCGCGCTCGTCACGGGCGGCAGCAAGGGCATCGGCAAGGGCATCGCCCGGGTGCTGGCGCGGGAAGGCTGCAAGGTGGCGATCTGCGCCCGCGAGATGAAGGGGCTCGAGGACACGGCCGCCGAGATCCGGCGCGAGACCAACGGGGAGGTGCTGCCGATCGCCGCCGACCTGACCCGGCCGGCCGACGCCCAGAACTTCGTGGACAAGGCGGCCGCCCACTTCGGCCGGGTGGACATCCTGGTCAACAACGCCGGCGCGGCGCCGGGCGGCGTGATCGAGACCCTGACGGAGGACGACTGGGCGGCGGCGCTGCAGCTCAAGTTCATGGGCTATGTCCGCTGCACGAAGGCGGCACTGCCATACATGCAAAAGCAGCGCGGGGGACGAATCGTCAACCTGATCGGCAACGACGGCATCAAGCATTCGTACTGGGAGATCGCGCCGGGGGCGGCGAACGCCGCCGGTCAGAACTTCACGATGTCGATGGCCGGCCGCTACGGCAAGGACAACATCAGCTTCGTCGCCGTCAATCCCGGACCCGTCCGTACCGAACGCTGGGACGGCCTGGTCAAGGCGATGGCGCGCGACATGAAGCTCAGCTACGAGGAGGCGGACAAGCTCGCCCCCCGCTCGATCCCGCTGGGGCGCATCGCGGAAGTGGAGGAGGTGGCGAACCTCGTCGCCTACCTCGCCTCCGACCTCGCGCACTTCGTGAATGGAACCATGATCGAGATCGACGGCGGCCAGCAGAAGCCGCTGATGGACATGGCGCGCGATCGCTGAAGGGGGCCGGACCATGCCGCATGCCAATTCGGGCGGGGTGAAGCTCTACTACGAGGACACCGGCGCCGGCCTGCCTATCGTTTTCGTGCACGAGTTCGCCGGCGACCACCGCAGCTGGGTGCCGCAGGTGCGGTTCTTCTCCCGCCGCTACCGCTGCATCACCTTCAACGCCCGCGGCTATCCGCCCTCGGACGTGCCGCAGGACCTTTCGGCGTATTCGCAGCGACAGGCGTGCGACGACATCGCCGCCGTCATGCGCCATTGCGGCATCGACAAGGCCCACGTCGTGGGCATCTCGATGGGCGGCTTCGCGACCGTCCACTTCGGCCTCAACCACCCGCAGATGGCGCGCTCGCTCACCGTGGTCGGCTGCGGCTACGGCTCGAAGATCGAGGAGCGCCCCCGGTTCCAGGCCGACAGCGAGGAGCTGGCCGCCCGCTTCGACAAGGACGGCGCGGCGGCGGTCGGGCGCACTTATGCCGCGGGCACCTATCGCCTGACCTTCAAGACCAAGGACCCGCAGGGCTGGGCCGAGTTCCGCGACCAGCTGATGGAGCACGATTCCAAGGGCGCGGCCAACACGCTGCGCGGCGTGCAGAAGATGCGCCCGTCGCTGTGGGAGCTGGAGGAGAAGCTCCGGGCCGTCTCGGTCCCGATGCTGGTCGTCAACGGCGACGAGGACGAGTTCTGCCTGGAGCCCGGCGTCTTCCTGCGCCGCACCGTGCCGACCGCGAGCCTGTGGGTGCTGCCGCGCACCGGCCACACCGTGAACCTGGAGGAACCGGCCGCCTTCAACGCCGGCCTCGCCGAGTTCTTCGCGATGGTCGAGGCCGGCCGCTGGGGCGAACGCGCATCGTCCGGCGGCACCGGTTCCGCCATGCTGTCGGGCACCGACGACTGAGGGCCGCGTTCCGCCGGTCAATGGGCCGGCGGCTGCCCGCCTCATCCTTCCCGTCGCTTGCGCGACGGGAAGGATGAGGCGGGCGCCCCGGTTATTTCCGTCAGGGCGATAGCCCCTCGCGCATCCCGCCTTTACCCTCCGTTGACCAAACCCCGCGACACTGACGGCTGAGCCGGCGGGCGGCCATGACGGCCGCCGCGCGGCGTGGGTATCGCGGAGTCCGTCATGGCCACCGGCTTCTGGCGCGCCGAGCTGCCGGGCGACGTCGATTCGAGGGCGCTGACGCGCTACGCGCTGCTGTTCATCCTGGCCTACGGCGTCGCCGGGGTGGTGTGGATGATCGGCGCCCGCGGCATGCTGGACCCGCGCGGCGAGCCGGTCGGCTATGACTTCATCACCTTCTGGAGCGCGTCCTGGCTCGCCCTCGGCGGCCGGCCGGAGGCGGCCTACCAGATGTCGGAGATCGCCGCCGCGCAGCAGGTCGCGGTGACGGCGTTCCGCGGCGTCTTCCTATGGCACTACCCGCCGACCTTCTTCCTGGTGGCGCTGCCGCTGTCGCTGCTGCCGTACCTCGTCTCCTACCTCACCTTCGTCGGGGTCACCTTCGCCGGACTGGCCGCGGTGGTGCGGCGCATCGTTCCGGCGCGCGGCTGGCTGCTCGGCCTGTGCGCGTTCCCCGGCACGTTCATCAACGGGTTCCAGGGCCAGAACGGCTTCCTGACCGCCAGCCTGCTCGGCGGCGGCCTGGTGCTGCTGCAGCGCCGGCCGGCGCTCGCCGGCGTGTGCTTCGGCCTGCTGACGGTGAAGCCCCATCTCGGCCTCCTGATCCCCGTTGCGCTCGCGCTGTCGCGGCAGTGGCGGGCGTTCGCGTTCGCGGCGGTCACGGCGGTCGCCTTCCTCGGCCTGTCGACGGCGGTGCTCGGCCGCCGGACCCTGGAGGCGTTCATCGACAACGCGCCGGTGGTGCGCTTCGTGCTGGAGGCCGGCATCCTCGACTGGGACAAGATGCCGACCACGTTCGCCGCCGTGCGCCTGATCGGCGGCGGCGTGACGGCCGGCTACGCGCTGCAGGGCATCGTCGCGGCGGTCGCGCTGGCGGCGGTGGCGTGGCTGTGGTCGCGCCCGCATCCGCTGCCGCTGGCGGTGCGCGGCTCCGGCCTCGTCACGGCGGCGCTGCTGACGCCGCCCTACCTCTTCAACTACGACATGATGGCCTGCATCCTGCCGCTGGCCTGGCTGGCGCACGAAGGCTGGCGCAAGGGATTCCTCAAGGGCGAGAAGGCGGTGCTGGCCGCTGTCTGGATCGCCCCGATCGTCGTTTTCTCGCTGGCGAAGCAGACCGGCGTCCAGCTCGCTCCCGTGGTGCTGCTGGCGCTGCTCGGCGTCGTCGTGCGGCGGGCGCTCGCCACGCCGGCGCCATGACCTTGTTCAACCCCGAGCGATTTTTCAGGACATGTTCAGCCTTCTCCGCCGGCATTTCCCGGCGCTTGCGGTCCCGCCCATCCCCGAAGCCTGGCTCACGCCGGAGCGGATCAAGGACTGGGGCCTCGTCTGCATCACGACCTACGTCCTGGTCGCCTTCGCCTGGATCTCGGGCACCGAGGACTTCATCGAGCCGTCCGGGGCGCCGATCGGCCACGACTTCCTGTCGTTCTGGAGCGCATCGCTGATCGCGCTGGGCGGCGCGGCGGCGGCCGCCTACGACCCGGCGCAGATCGCCGTGGCGCACAAGGTCGTGGCGCCCGGCATGCCCGGGGTGCTGCCGTGGAGCTATCCGCCGACCTACCTGCTGGCCGTGCTGCCGCTCGCCCTCATCCCCTATCTGGCGTCGTTCTTCCTCTTCATCGGGCTGACGTTCTGCGCCTACGCCGCGGTGGTCTACTGGATCGCGCCGACCGCGCTGACGCTGCTGATGCTGATCGCCTCGCCGGGCGCGTTCCTCAACACGTTCCACGGCCAGAACGGCTTCCTGACGGGGGCGCTGTTGGGCGCGGCCTGCTACTACATGGACAAGCGCCCGGTGCGCGCCGGCATCGCGATCGGCCTGCTCGCCTACAAGCCGCACTGGGCGATCCTTTTCCCGATCGCGCTGGCGGCCGACCGGCGCTGGCGCACCTTCGCCGCGGCGGCCGTCACGGCGGTCGCCTTTGCCGGCGCCAGCCTGGCGGTGCTGGGGGTCGAGCCGTGGATCGCGTTCCTCGACAACCTGCCCTTCATCGGCATGGTGGTGGAGCAGGGCAAGCTGCCGTGGCCCAAGATGCCGACCACCTTCGTCACCTTCCGCCAACTCGGCGTCGGCATCGACCTCGCGCATGCGCTGCAGCTCTGCATCGCCTTTGCCGCCGCCGCCGCGGTCGCCTGGACCTGGTCGCAGCCGGTGCCGGTCGGGCTCAAGGGGGCGATGGTGGTCGTCGCTACCACGCTGGCGACGCCATATCTGTTCGACTACGACCTCGCCGCGCTGGCGATCCCGCTCGCGCTGCTGGCGCGCGAAGGCATGATCCGCGGCTTCCTGCCGGGCGAGCGGATCGCGCTCATCGTGGCGTGGGCTATTCCGCTGATCGGCTCGCACCTCGCCTTCAAGTTCGGCGTGCAGGCGACGCCGCTGGTGATGGCGGCGCTGATCGCGCTGATGATCCGCCGGGCGCGCGTGCACCTCGGGCTGCCCGGCCTGCGGCCGGCGCCCCGCTATGCCTGACCGCGCCGCCGCCGACCTCGCCGGCGGGCGCCTGTTCCGGCTGGCCTGGGCGGCGGCCGTCGTCCTCTACGTCGTGGCCGCCGCCGGCTGGATCGCACGCAGCCGCGCGCTGGTGGCGCAGGGGCTGGAGCCGGTCGGGCACGACTTCCTGGCGTTCTGGAGCGCCTCGCACGTCGCGCTGAACCAGCTGCCCGCCGACGCCTACTCGGCCGGCCCGATCGTCGCCGCGCATCACCTCGCCTATCCGGCGATGAGCGGCTACTTCCCGTGGATCTACCCGCCCACCTTCCTGCTGGCGGTGCTGCCGCTGGCGCTGCTGCCGCACCTCGTCGCCTATGCCCTGTTCGTGGCGGCGACCTTCGCCGGCTACCTGGCGGTGTTGCGCCGCATCGCGCCGACCGCGGCGGCGGCGTTCCTCGTCGCGGCGGCGCCGGCGACGTTCGCCAACGCGACGCACGGCCAGAACGGGTTCCTGACCGCGTCGCTGCTCGGCGCGGCTGCGCTGTTGCTCGACCGACGCCCGGCGCTGGCCGGGGTTGCGATTGGGCTGCTTGCCTACAAGCCGCACTGGGCGATGCTGCTGCCGGTGGCGCTCGCGGCATCGGGCCGGTGGCGGGCCTTCGCGGCGGCGGCGGCGACGGCGGCGGCGTTCGTGCTGGCCAGCGGCGCCGTGCTGGGCCTCGACACCTTCGCCGGGTTCTGGCGCACCCTGCCGCTGATGCGGCAGGTGACCGAGGACGGGCTGATCCCGTGGTCCTACATGCCGACCGCCTTCAGCGCCGTCCGGCTCGGCGGCGGCGGCATTGCGGCCGCCTACGCCGTGCAGGCGGCCTCCGCCGTGGCGGCGGTCGCCGTGGTCGCCTGGCTGTGGCGGCAGCCGGCGCCGGTCGGCCTTCAGGTCGCTGGCACCATCGCCGCCACGGTGCTGGCGACGCCGTATCTGTTCGACTACGACCTCGTCGCCGTCGGCGTCGCGCTGGCCCTGGTGGCGCGCGAGGCCTGGCGCACCGGCTTCCTGCCGGGCGAGCGGCCGGCGCTCCTGCTGGTCTGGCTGGTGCCGCTGGTCGGCACCCTGCTGGCGGAGGCGACGGCGGTGCAGGCGGGGCCGTTGGCGATGGCCCTTTTCGTGGCGGCGGTCGTGCGCCGCGCACGCCGGCGCGGCCCGGCCCCAGGGCTGGCGCCCGGAGCCGCCCGGTACGCCTGACCGGCCGCCTTGGCAGGCGCCGCGGGCGGCGTCTATAGTCGCGCACCGCACGTCTTCGCCGGACCGAACCCGTGGATGACCCGTTCGAACTGCTCGGCGTCTCGCGCCAGGCGACGCTGAAGGAGATCAAGGACGCCTATCGCCGCCTGGCGAAGGAGCTCCACCCCGACCGCAATCCGGGCGACGACGCGGCGGCCGAGCGCTTCAAGGAAGTGAACGTCGCCTACGACATGCTCACCGACCCCGAGAAGCGCGGCCGCTACGAGCGCGAGCGGCGGGCGCGCGGTCCGATGGGCTTCAGCGGCTACTACGACGAGCCCGGCAAGCCGGGCTCGCGCCCGGTCGCGTTCGACGAGCGGTTCGGTCCCGGCGACACCGAGGCCGACCTGTTCGGCGACATCGCCGGCAACCGGCGCGGCCGCGGCGGCACCTCGATGTGGGTCGACGGCGCCGACATGGCGGAGTTCGTGAAGGTGCCGTTCATCGACGCCGCCCTCGGCGTGGTGCTCCCGCTGTCGCTCATGCACGGCCGCAGCATCGAGGTGCCGGTCCCGCCCGGCGTGCGCGACGGCGACACCATCACGATCACCGGCATGGGCTTCCCCGGCTTCGGCGGCGGCAAGCCGGGCGACCTCAACGTCATCGTGCAGGTCCAGCCGCATCCGGTGCTGCGCCGCGACGGGTTCGACGTGTGCATGGCGCTGGCGCTGCCGGCCGCCGAGCTCGCGGCGGGCGCGCGCGTCATGGTGCCGGGCATCGGCGGCGACCAGGGCGTCGAGATCGCCGCCGGCAGCACGCCCGGCGACATCGTCCGGCTGGAAGGCATGGGCTTCCGCGACCCGGTGTCCGGCCGGCGCGGCGATCAGGTCATCACGCTCGCTGCCCGCGACGACACCTGATCCGCGGGTACCGCCGCATGGCGACCGAGCACGGTCATTCACCTGCCGAGATCGCACGGCGCATCGCCGACGGCCCGCGGGCGAGCTATCTGCGCGACTGGGTCTACGGCGCCATCGACGGCGCGGTGACGACGTTCACCGTCGTCGCCGGCGCGCTCGGCGCGGAGCTGTCGGCGCGCACCGTCCTGATCATCGGCATCGTCAACATCCTGGCCGACGGCTTCTCGATGGCGGTTGGCAATGTCAGCGCGACGCGCACCGAGCGCGAGCGCGGCGAGCACCTGCGCGCGGTGGAGGCGCGCCATATCGCGGAGCACCCGGAGGGCGAGCGCGAGGAGGTGCGCCAGATCTACCGCGCGAAGGGATTCGCCGGCGATGACCTGGAGCGCGCGGTCGACGTGGTGACCGCGGAGCACGAGCGCTGGATCGAGGCGATGGTGCGCGAGGAGTACGGCGAGGCGGGCACGCACCGCTCGGCGACGCGGGCCGCGGTCGCGACCTTCGCCGCCTTCGCGCTCGCCGGCGCGGTGCCGCTGGCCCCGTTCGTGCTGGGCATCGCCGCGCCGCAGGCCTGGGCGGCGGTCGCGACCGCCGTCGCCTTCTTCGCCATCGGCGCGCTCAAGAGCGCCTGGTCGCCGCGCCCGTGGTGGCGTGCCGGCCTGGAGACGCTCGCCATCGGCGCCGCCGCCGCCGCCATCGCCTACGGCGCCGGCGCCCTGATCGCGCGGGTGGTGTGAGGGCGCCATCCAGGCGGCCTCCGAACCATCGGCGCGCTCACCCGCGCAGCGCCTTGATCGCGGCGATCAGGCCGTTGGTGGAGGAGTCGTGGCTGCCGACGGCGGCGTCGCCGTCGAGCTCCGGCAGGATCGCGTCGGCCAGCTGCTTGCCGAGCTCGACGCCCCACTGGTCGTAGGCGTTGACGTTCCACACGATGCTCTGGACGAAGATCTTGTGCTCGTAGAGCGCGACCAGCGCGCCGAACGCCGCCGGATCGAACCGGCGCACCAGGATCGAGTTGGTCGGCCGGTTGCCGGCGAAGCTGCGGTGCGGCGCCAGCGCGTCGATGCGCGCGGCGGGCACACCCTTGGCTCGCATCTCGGCGCGCACCTCCGCTGCGGTCTTGCCCTTCATCAGCGCCTCGGTCTGGGCCAGGAAATTGGACAGCAGCACCGCGTGGTGGTCGCCGACCGGGTTGTGGCTGACCGCCGGCGCGATGAAGTCCGCCGGCACCATCGAGGTGCCCTGGTGGATGAGCTGGTAGAACGCGTGCTGGCCGTTGGTGCCCGGCTCGCCCCAGATGATCGGGCCGGTCGGGTAGTCCACGCGCTTGCCGTCGCGGCCGACCGACTTTCCGTTGCTCTCCATGTCGGCCTGCTGCAGGTAGGCGGGCAGGCGGTGCAAATACTGGTCGTAGGGCAGGATCGCGTGGCTCTCCGCCCCGAAGAAGTCGCGGTACCAGATGCCGAGCATCGCCAGGACCACCGGCATGTTGGCCTCCAGCGGCGCGGTGCGGAAATGCTCATCCATCGCGTGCGCGCCGGCCAGCATCTCCTCGAACCGGTCCATGCCGACCGCCAGCGCGACCGGCAGCCCGATCGCCGACCACATGGAGTAGCGGCCGCCGACCCAGTCCCAGAACGCGAACATGTTGGCGGTGTCGATGCCGAACGCCGCCACGCCCTTGGCATTCGTTGACAGCGCGACGAAGTGGCGCGCGACGTCGCCGCGCCCGGCGGTGCGTTCCATGAACCATTGCCGCGCGGTGTGCGCGTTGAGCATCGTCTCCTGCGTCGTGAACGACTTCGACGCGACGATGAACAGAGCGGTCTCGGGGTCCAGGCGCTTTAGCGTCTCCGCGATCTGCGTGCCGTCGACATTGGACACGAAATGCACGCGCAATGCGGGGTCGGCATAGTGCGCCAGCGCCTCGACCGCCATCAGCGGGCCCAGGTTCGATCCGCCGATGCCGATGTTGACGACGTCGGTGATCCGCTTGCCGGTGCAGCCGGTCCACGTGCCGCCCCGCACGGCGTCGGCGAAGCGGCGCATCTGCGCGAGCACCGCGTTGACCGCCGGCATCACGTCTTCGCCATCCACCGTCATCGGCCGGTTGGCGCGGTTGCGCAGCGCGACGTGCAGGACGGCGCGGTCCTCCGTCACGTTGATCTTCTCGCCGGCGAACATGCGCGACCGCCACGCCTCGACGCCGGCGGCGTGCGCGAGGCCGAACAGCAGCGCCATCGTCTCGGTCGTGACGATGTTCTTGGTGTAGTCGAGCAGCATGTCGCCGGCGCGCAGCGTGAAGCGATCGAAGCGCCCCGGATCGTCCGCGAACAGCCCGCGCATGTGGACCCGCCGCATCGCCCGGTGGTGTTCCTTCAGCGCCGCCCATGCGGACGAACGGGTCAGTGCCGACATCATCGCTCCTGGCGGGTGAGGACCTCGACGCTGCGGCGGCGGCCGACCAGCACCACGTCGGCCATGCCGACGAACAGCCCGTGCTCCAGCACGCCGGGAATGGCGTCGAGCTGCGCGGCCAGCGTCGCGGGATCGTCGATGGCGCCGAACGCGCAGTCCATGATGTAGCCGCCGCCGTCGGTGCGGAACGGGATGCCGCCCTCGCCGCGGCGGAGAACGGGGGCGATGCCGAGCGCGGCGATGCTTTCCTTCACCGGCCGCCAGGCGAAGACCGACACCTCGACCGGCAGCGGGAAGGCGCCCAGCCGCGGCACCATCTTGCGCGAGTCCACGACGATCACCAGCCGCCCGCTGACGGCCGCCGCCACCTTCTCGCGCAGCAGCGCGCCGCCGCCGCCCTTGATCAGGTCGAGCGCCGGGCTGACCTCGTCGGCGCCGTCGATGGTGAGGTCGATCTTCGGACAGTCGTCGAGCGTCGTCAGCGGGATGCCGACCATCTCCGCCGCGCGCCGGGTGCGTTCGGAGGTCGGCACCGCGCGCACCTTCAGGCCGCGGCGCACCCGTTCGCCCAGCAGGCGGATCATCTGCTCGGCGGTGGAGCCGGTGCCGAGGCCGAGCACCATGCCGTCCTCGACGTATTCGAGCGACTTCTCGGCGGCAAGCCGCTTCTCGACCTCGTGGTCGGGCAGGCGCTGCGCCGGCCGCTTGCGCTCAGCCGCCATGTTCGTCACGCACCAGACGGTCGACGAGGTCGAGATAGGCCGCCATGTCGTATTTCCGATCGAGGCCCGCGGCATTCATGTAGCGTACCGTACCGAAGACCGGCCGCTCCGGCCAGGGACGATCGTGCAGCCCGAAGCACCACGCGACGTTGGCGTAGGAGTTGGCATCGCGGCCGTCGAGGAAATAGCGGTTGTTGAGGGACAGCAGCGTCGCGAACGCGGTTTCGGGATCGCCGCTCCATTCGATCACCTTCTTGCCCCAGTACATGCGCATCGTGTTGTGCATGAAGCCGGTGTGCGTCATTTCGCGCATCGCGGCGTTCCAGTAGGGGTCGTGCGTCTGCGCCGCCGCCAGGGTCTCGCGGTCGTAGAGATGGGAGCGCTTGTCGCCGCGGTGCGCGGCCAGGGTGGCGCGCGCCCACGCCGGCACGCCGGCATAGCGGTCGTAGGCCTCCGTGTGCGCGACGAAGTTCGCCGCCAGCTCGCGGCGCACCACGAGCTCGTCGAGGAACTTCTCGCGCGCCGCCGGCGGCGCGTCGGCGGCCTCGACCGAGAGCGCGACCTCCAGCGCCGCGATGTGGCCGAAATGGAGGTACGGGCTGAGGAACGAGGACGTCTCCGCCCCCGGTTCGGCGCGGCCGTCGGCGTAGGCCGGCAAGTGCTCGGCGACGAAGGTTGCCAGGCGCGAACGGGCCGCGGCCGTTCCACCCTTGAATCGGCGCACCGGCGGGACGCCGTCATCCAGCCGCAGCGCCTTCATCGGGCCGCCGGCGTCGGCGACGTCGATGTCGTCGGCCTGCCCGTCGAGGTCGAGCCCGCGGCCGTCCCGCCTCGCCGTGGTCTCCGCCAGCGGCGCCAGGTATCCCGGCAGCGCCCGCATCACCCGGGGGCGCAGCGTCCGCGCGGCGACCTCCGCGCGCGTCGAGGCGGCGTCGAGCGGCACGACCACGCCGGTCACGATCTCGACCGCCGCGCACGGCGCACCGTCCGCGACCCGGCGGCGCCACTGCCGCTGCAGCGGCAGCGCGCTGTCGTCGCAGACGACAAGGGCCGCCTTGCGCGCCAGCCGCAGCGCCACGTCGTCCGGCCGCCCGCGGCGGACAACGAACCGGACGCCGCGATCGGCGAGCGTCGCCGCGGTCTCCGACAGGCCCTGCAGCATGAAGGCGTAGTGCCTGGCGTTCGCGTCCGGATAGTCCGCCGTCAGCC
This sequence comes from Rhodospirillaceae bacterium, assembly GCA_050249455.1. GTDB lineage: Bacteria > Pseudomonadota > Alphaproteobacteria > MPNO01 > VGEU01 > JBFWQM01. The sequence goes on from JBFWQM010000057.1 coordinate 12,949, forward strand.
CGAACGCGGCGACGACCGGCAGGCGGCGGGCGTTGGCCTCGCGCACCGCATATTCGAGCGCGTGGTTGCAGGCGGCGCGCTGCGCCTCCTGCATCCAGTAGAGCACATAGCCGCCATCCCGCGCCGCCGGCGCGGCGTTGAGCGTGCGGATGCGGGCGTCCTGGATCACGGGGCAATCTGATGGGTGGCGACCGCCCGTTGGTACGCGCGCGGCACGGCCGGCGCAAGCGTGGCGCCGGCCATCACAACGAAGACAGAGCCGCTATTCGCCGCGCTCGGCGTGGGTCTTCACGTCGCCGCGCTGCCGGCGCGCGCGGTCTTCGAGCTGGCGCTCCATCGCGTCGAAGGCGTCGCGCACGGCGACCATGATGTCCTCGTGGGCGTGGTCCTGGCCGGGCTCGCGGTTGACCACGATGTCGCCGCCGGGGACGCGCACGTCGAGCCGGATGCTGTAGATTCTGCCCTTGTGCTGGTGGCGGTGCGGCGCCTCGACGACCGCGGTGCAGTGGCCGATGCGCGGGTGGAACCGCTCCAGCCGCGCGGTGCGTTCGCGCACCCTGGCTTCGACGGCGGGGGAAGGGTCGATGCCCTTGAAGGTGATGTCGAGCGGTATCGCCATGTCGTTTTCTCCTGCACGCGCCTGACCCTGCATAGGCGGCGCGGCGGATCGGCGCCTTAACCTCGATCAGGGGTGGCTTGCCAAGCGCGGAACCCGCGCCGTAGGCTCTCGCCAGCCACGGCGACGGAGGGGAGGCCGCCATGAAGCGCACGCACCACAAGGGCGACGCACAGCAGAAGCGGGCGTATTCGCCCGCGGTCGTCACCGAGGGCGGCCGGATCGTGTGGATCGCCGGCCACACCGGCGCGGTGGACGACGCCGGCAGGTCGCTGTCGGGCGACTTCGACGCGCAGGTGCGCCAGACCTTCCGCAACATGGAGAAGACGCTGGCGATCGCCGGCGCGACCCTGAAGGACATCGTCACCATGACGGTCTTCATCAAGGACCCGCGGCTGTCCACCCGCTTCACCGAGCTGCGCCTCGATATCCTGAAGGACGACTTCCCGGCCAGCGCGCTGATCACAGTGTTCGGCTTCGCGCAGCCCGAGATGATGGTCGAGATCCAGGGCATCGCGGTGATCGCCGAAGGCTGAGCCCGATGGCCGATCCGCGCGGCATCTTCCTCGGCAGGGGCGACCCGGACCCCTGGCTCGACCTGCGCTACGCCAACCGGCACGGCCTGATCGCCGGGGCGACCGGCACCGGCAAGACCGTCACCCTGCAATGCCTGGCGGAGGGGTTCTCGGCCGCCGGCGTGCCGGTGTTCTGTGCCGACGTGAAGGGAGACCTGGCCGGCTTGTCGCAGGCCGGCACGCCGGCGCCGCGGCTGGTCGAGCGGGCGAAGGCCATCGGGCTCGACGGCTACGCCAACCGCGCCTTTCCGGTCGTGCTGTGGGACGTGTTCGGGCGCCAGGGCCACCCCGTCCGCACCACGGTGTCGGAGATGGGGCCGGTGCTGCTGTCGCGGCTGCTGGAGCTCACCGAGGCGCAGGAAGGCGCGCTCAACGTCGCCTTCAAGCTGGCCGACGAGGAGGGGCTCCTCGTCCTCGACCTCAAGGACCTGCGCGCCCTGCTGGAACATGTCGGCAGGAACGCCGCCGCGCTGGCGATGAGCCACGGCAGCGTGTCGAAGGCGACCCTGGGCGCGATCCAGCGCCGTCTCCTGGTGCTGGAGCAGCAGGGGGCGGATGCCTTCTTCGGCGAGCCGGCGCTCGACATCGAGGACCTGATGCTGGTGACGCCGCAGGGCGTCGGCGCGGTCAACATCCTGGCGGCGTCGGAGCTGATCCGCAGCCCGCGGCTCTACGCGACGGTGCTGCTGTGGCTGCTCGCCGAGCTGTTCGAGGACCTGCCCGAGATGGGCGACCTGGAGAAGCCGAAGCTGGTCTTCTTCTTCGACGAGGCGCACCTCCTGTTCGACGACGCGCCGAAGGCGCTGGTCGACCAGGTGGAGCAGGTGGTCCGCCTGATCCGCTCCAAGGGGGTCGGCGTCTACTTCGTGACGCAGAGCCCGCTCGACGTGCCGGAGGAGGTGCTGGGCCAGCTCGGCAACCGGGTCCAGCACGCGCTGCGGGCGTTCACCCCGCGCGACCAACGCGCGGTGAGGACGGCGGCGGAGACATTCCGCCCGAACCCCAGGCTCGACGTCGCGCGCGCCATCACCGAGCTCGCGGTCGGCGAGGCGCTGGTCTCGACCCTGGAGGAGAAGGGCGTGCCGGGCATCGTGCGCCGCACCCTGATCGTGCCGCCGGCCTCGCGGCTGGGAACCATCACGGCGGAGGAGCGCCAGGCGGTGATGGCGCAAGGCCCGCTCGCCGGCCGCTACGACACGCCGGTCGACCGCGAGTCGGCCTATGAGCTGCTGGTCGCCCGCCATGCCGAGGCGCCGCCGCCGCCGCCGATGCCGCCCGCTCCCGACAGCGGCCCGTGGGGCGGCACACCGCAGCGGCGCACCCCGTCCGCCGATGCGCCGCCGCCCGGCGGCGCTTGGCCGCCGCAGCCGCGGCCGGTGCCGCGCACCCTTCCGCCGCAGCCGACGCCGGCGTCGCGGCCAAGCCGGGCGCGGCTGCCGGAATCGCCGATGGAGGCGATGGCGAAGGCGGCCGCGCGCAGCGTCGGCAGCGCGCTGGGGCGCGAGATCGTGCGCGGCGCGCTGGGCGCCCTGTTCGGCGGCCGTCGCCGGCGCTACTGAGGCGGCCTCTCCGCCGCCAGCTCCGGCTCGGCCTTAGCCGGCTCCTCCTCGCCGCGCGGGTCGAGCTCGGCGACCGCGGGGGAGGTCTCGGGTACGGTGACGAACGGCTCGCGCAGGTCGGTCGGCACCGGGCCGCGCCGGGTCATCCGCCAACCGACGAAGCCCGCGAACAGCAGCGCCGACAGCCCAGAATAGGCGAACAGGCCGGGCGGCCCCATCAGCTCCATCGCCCCGGTCGCCATCGGCGGGCCGATCATCGAGCCGGCGGCCCACACCAGCAGCAGGTTGGTGATCAGCACCACGATGCGGTCGGGCGGCGCGTGGTCGCTGACATGGGCGAGGCAGATCGCGTAGAGCGACAGCGCGAACGCGCCCCACAGCATGAACAGCGCCATCAGCAGCCAGGGCGGTCCGTCGCCGGCCGCGACGATCGCGCCCGACACCGCCGCGGTGGCGACCGAGATGCCCACGATCACCCGCCGCCGGTCGATCCGGTCGGACAGCCAGCCGAGCGGCCACTGGAACAGCAGGCTGCCGACCTGCATCAGCGCGAGCAGGACGGCGATGTCGCTCGGCGTCATGCCGAGGTCGGTGCCGTAGAGCGGCGTCAGGCCGATCACCGCCACGTTCGTGATGCCGGCGACCACCGCGCCCATGACGCCGGCCGGCGCCACCCGGAACAGCTCGCGCGGGTCCATCGTGTTGACCGCGGGCACCTTGGGGCTGGTCATGCGCGTCATCGCGATCGGGATCAGCGAAACGGAGAATGCCGCGCCTGCGATCATGAACAGGCCCAGCCCGCCGATGTCGCCGGCCGCCACCAGGAGCTGGCCCGAGGCGAAGCTCAGCCGGTTGAAGATCATGTAGAAGCTGATCACCCGGCCGCGCGCGGCGGCGGTGGTGCGGTCGGACAGCCAGCTTTCGGTGACCGTGAACAGCCCGGCCGAGCAGTAGCCCAGCATGACGCGCAGGAACGTCCACATCGTCGCATCCACCAGCATCGCGAACGACAGGGTGGTGATCGAGGCGGCGGCGGCGAACACCGCGAAGGCGCGGATGTGGCCGATCTCGCGGATCAGGCGCGACACGGTCAGGCAGCCGATGAAGAAGCCGACCGAATGTCCCGTCACCACGATGCCGACCGCGAACGGCGAGAAACCGGCGTGCGCCATGCGCAGCGGCAGGAAGGTGCCGAACAGCCCGTTGGCGACCTGCAGCGCCACCGCGGCCATCACGATGGCGAGGACGGCGAGATAGGGGTTCACGGACGCTCCCGGGCTTGGCGGATCACGGAAGTTCCACGACCGACTCGCGACGGGCTCGTCGGGCGCGCATCCCCGTCAATAAACCGTTAGGGTTGCCGGGTGCAATTCAGGGTGAACGAGGATCGGACGAAGATGGCCAGCAACGCACCGTTCCATCCCAAGAAAGCCTACTTGGACGCGGATTTCCTCAACAGCCCCGACGCGCGGCCGATCCGCATCCTGGCCGAGTACCTGGAGCCCCAGGAACGCTTCGACCAGCTCAAGGTCCGGGACACCATCCTGTTCTTCGGTTCCGCCCGCATCCTGTCGCGCGAGTCTGCGCTGCGCCGGCTGGAGGAGGCGAAGGCCGGGCGCGGCCACGTCGCGGCGGCCGAGCGCATGGTCGAGATGTCGCACTACTATGAGGACACCCGCACGCTCGCCCACCGGCTCACCGAATGGTCGAAGGGGCTGAAGGGCTCCGGGCGGCGCTTCGTGGTGTGCTCCGGCGGCGGGCCGGGCATCATGGAGGCGGCCAACCGCGGCGCGTCGGAGGCGCGCGGCGACAACATCGGGTTGTGCATCTCGCTGCCGTTCGAATCCACCGGCAACGCCTTCATCACCCGCAAGCTTGCCTTCGAGTTCCACTACTTCTTCATGCGGAAGTACTGGTTCCTCTACCTCGCCAAGGCGATGGTGATCATGCCCGGCGGCTTCGGGACGATGGACGAGTTGTTCGAGGCGCTGACCCTGATCCAGACCCGCAAGATGAAGAAGCAGCTCCCCATCGTCCTGTTCGGCACCCGCTACTGGAGCGAGGTGATGAACCTGGAGGCGATGGCGCACTGGGGCACCATCGACGAGGCCGACCTCGGCCTCGTGTTCCGCACCGATTCGGTGGACGAGGCGTTCGATTTCATCACCCGCGAGCTCGTCACCTACCACCTGGGGAGCCCCGGCCCGACCCTGTGACCGCCGCCCTGGTTGATGCCGCGCCGCCGTTGGGGCAGACTCCGCCTCAACAAGAGGCGTTCACATCACAGGGGAGGACGGCCTATGGCAGACAAGATCGGCATGGACGCGGCGAAGGAAGTCGTCGCCATCCGCGAGCGCTGGCACACCATGAAGCACCCGTTCTTCCAGCAGATGAAGGACGGCAAGCTGCCGCTGCGCGCGCTCGGCGTCTACATGGCGCAGCACTTCCGCTTCGTCGAGATGGCGCAGCCCAGCTTCGGGTTCCTGCTGTGGCGCGCCCCCGCCGACATCCGCCGGTCGCTGGTCGAGAACCTGGCGGAGGAGGAGGGGCTGCAGGCGATCCCCGTCCCCGGCCACGTCCCGCACGACCACAACAAGATGATCTTCGATTTCTGCAAGGCCGTCGGCATCCCGGAAGCGGAGGCGCGCGCCATCCCGATCACGCCCGCGTGGTGGGCGCGCCGGCTGCACTACGCGCACGTGATGCGCGAGGAGCCGCTCGGCGCCGTGCTCGCCATGCAGTCGACCCAGGAAGGCCAGCAGGTCAGGCTCAACCTCGAGATCACCCTGCCGGCGTTCGAGAAGTATTACGGCTACAAGCGCGACGCGGAGGAGATCGCCTTCTTCGCCGAGCATGCGGAGGCCGACCGCGAGCATTCCGAGCGCCAGCTCGCGCTGTGCGCCAAGTACATCGATACGCCGGAGGTCGCGAAGCGCGCGTTCCAGGTGTCGGAGGAAGCCTGCCGCCTGCGCTGGGCCTCGATCACCGAGGTCTACCGGACCGAGGTGCTGGGCGAAAAGGAGATCATGCCGCCCGGGATCGCCGCGTAGGCCGGCCCGGCTCGCAATTCGCGCGGAGCGCATACATGGACGACGCCAAGAAGCCGAACGCGCCGACGGACACCTCGCCGTGGGCCAAGATCATGACCGACGAGGAATACTACCCGTTCCTGGTCAAGAAGAAGCTGCGGCCGGCGCTATGGCGCTGGAAGGACGTCGAGGCGGTGCTGCAGGGGATGAGCGACAACCCCAACAAGAACGCCGACCGCCGCTTCATCGGCCTGGTGCACGAGGACCTGGGCGACTCGGGCGGCTGCGCGCCGACGGTCTATTTCGGCATGCAGTGGATCAACCCGGGCGAGCACGTGAAGCCGCACCGGCACAACACGTTCGCGATCTACCACATGATGCAGGGCAGCGGGTATTCGATCGTCGACGGCGTGCGCCTCGACTGGGAGAAGGGCGACACCTTCATGTGCCCGGCATGGTCGCTGCACGAGCACTTCAACACCGGCGACGAGCCCGCCATCATGATCGGCGTCCAGGACTTCCCCGCCCGCGCCGGCGAGCGCAACCTGATGTTCGAGGAAGAGCCGGGCAAGCCGTTCCACGTGGTGGCGGGAGCGGCGCCGCAGGACGAGAAGTAGCACTGGCGGCCGCATTCGACGTGATGTAGGGGCGGGTTTCAAACCCGCCCTTTTTTTCGTTTGTCGTCCTCCGGCTTGACCGGAGGACCCATGCTCGGCCGCATCGACGCGCGATACGATGGGTTCTCCGGTCAAGCCGGAGAACGACAAAAATATGGCCAAAGAAAAGGGCGGGTTTGGAACCCGCCCCTATGTATCGGTCTGACGTCGTCCCCCGCCTACGGCAGGAAATCGTCCAGGTTCACCTTGTCGAAGTTCTTCGGCATGGCGCGCTCGAAGCGGGCGCGCTCGACCGGCAGCGCGACCGACGGGCGGGTGGCGTCGACCAGCCACTTGGTGCCGACGCGCTGGAAGCTGGAGAGGCCGGGGATCATCGGCGAGACGTTGTCGAGCGAGAAGACGCGCGTGTTGGGGATCAGCACGACGTCCTTTTCCGCATGCACGCGCGTGGTCATCGACCACATCACCTGGCGCAGGTCGGAGGCGTCGATGTCGTCGTCCACCGCGATCGCGAGCTTGGGGTGGAGATAGGGGCCGGACAGCGCGGCCATCAGCGCCGTCTTGGCCTGGCCTTCGACCCGCGGGCGCAGCTTGATCACGATCGCCATCAGCCCGGAGACGGTCAGGCTGCGCACGTCCAGGAGCTCCATGCCGCCCTCGACGTTGCGCAGGTGGTCCCACGTGGCGATCTCGATGCCGAGCGCGGTGGTCGCCTGGGTGTCGGTGACCGGGAAGCCGCAGTGGATGGCGTAGTAGATCGGGTTCTTGCGCCGGGTGATCGCCTTGACCTTGAAGATCTCTGAGATGCCGGCCTCGGCATAGGTGCCGGGCACCTCGCCGAACGGGCCCTCGGGCTCGGTATGGTTGGGCAGCACCTCGCCTTCCAGCACGATCTCGGCGTCGGCCGGCACCTCGATGTCGATGGTCTGGCACTTCACCATCCGCACCGGCTCGCCCAGGAGGCCGCCGGAGACGGTGATCTCGTCGAGCCCGAACGAGGTGGTGAACGCCGAGCCGAACCAGATCGCCGGGTGCGAGCCGATCACCATCGCGCACGGCATCGGCTTGTTCATCGCGCAGTACTTGTCGTAGATGCGCCGCGCCTGGCGCGGCAGCATCAGGAAGCCGGTCTTGTCCGGCCCCATGATGTGCTGGCGGTGGATCGAGATGTTGGCGATCCCGGTGTCAGGATCCTTGATGAAGCCCATGCCGGAGGCGATGAAGCGCCCGCCGTCGCCCTCAGACACGATCATCGCCGGGATGTCGTTCAGGTTGGCCTCGGCGCCCTTGAGCACGACCTCCTGGCACGGCGCGTCGGCCTTGCCGACGGTGACCGGCGCGATCGGCTTCTTGACCCGGACGCTCATCTCCCGGAGCAGGTCGTCCTCGTCGATGCCCAGCCCGATCGCCCACTTCCTGCGGTCGGCCAGGATCTGGCTGCACGCGGTCCAACCGGGATGGCCCTGGATGTTGGTGAACAGGGTCGACTTGCCGCGCTCGTTGTAGGTCTTCCACTCGACCGCCGACATGTTCTGCTCGGGGTCGACCTCCTTGGTCACGCGGATCAGCTCGCCCTGCTGTTCGAGGTTCTGGAGCAGGGGGCGCATCGACTGGTCGGGCATGTCGGGGAGGTCCTCTCTCACGGCAAAAGCGGCCGGTCCCGGGTCGGAACCGGCCGCCATGGGCCACTTTTACGGAACCGGGGATCGCCCGGGCAACCCTTTTATGGCCCCGGCCGGCGCCGGGGCCGCATGCGTCAGGCGTGAGCCTCGATCCCGGCCAGCTTCGCGTAGCGGCTGCGGTGCGCGGCCTCGTTGCCGAACTGGGCCGACAGCGCCATCGCCCGCTTGAGGAAGAGGCCGATGTCGTGCTCGTCGGTGAAGCCGATGCCGCCGTGCATCTGGATCGCCGACTTGCACACCTGCAAGGCGGCGCCGGACGCCTTGGCCTTGACGGCCGACGCCATCGCCGGGCTGCCGCGCCCGGCATCGACCGCGCCGGCGACCTGGAACAGCAGCGAGCGGGTCAGCTCGACCTCGATGTAGTCGTTGACGGCGCGATGCTGCAGCGCCTGGAAGCTACCGATCGGACGGTCGAACTGCTTCCTGATCTTGAGGTACTCGACGGCGATGTCGAGCGCCTGCTCCATCACGCCAAGCAGCTCGGCGCCGAGGCCGATCAGGACCGAATCCATCATCCGCGCCGCGATCACCGGCGCGCCGTTGGCGCCGGCCAGCACGTGGTCCTTGGGCACCGCGACGTTGGCGAGGTTCAGCGTTGCCAGCGCGCCGCCGTCCACGGTGCGCTTGACCGACATCGACGCCCCCGGCGCGTCCTTCGGCACGTAGCACAGCACCATGCCGCTGGGGCCACGGGCGTTGACGATGAAGCCGTCGGCCAGCCCGGCGGCCGGGACATACGCCTTGGCGCCGCTGAGCTTGAGGCTGGCGCCGTCGGCGGCCGCGGTGGTCTTCACCGACTCGAGGTCGGGCGCGATCGGGCCTTCCTGCAGTGCCGGCACGACGATGCGCTTGCCGGCCATCACGTCGGCCAGGAGTCCCTGGCGCAGCGCGTCGCTCTCGCCGTCGGCGAGGCCGCGCGCCGCGGCGGCGGCGAGGGTCAGGGGCTCGGTGACCAGGCCGCGCCCGGCCTGCTCCAGCACCAGGCAGAGCTCGGTCAGGCCGAGGCCGAGGCCGTCGGCCTCCGCCGGCACCGCGATGGCGAGCCAGCCGGCCTCGGCGATCTCGCGCCACGTCGCCGGGTCGGCGTTGTTCGGGGTGTCGCGCAGCTTGCGCGCGCGCTTCGGACCCGCCCCGCGCTCGACGAACTTGGCGGCGCTGTCCTGGAGAAGCTTCTGCTCATCGGTCAGCAACAGTTCCATGACGATCCCCTCACGCTCCCGCGGTTTCTGTGGCGAGCGCGGCGCGGGCGGCGTCGCGCAGGTCCTTTTTCATCACCTTGCCGCTCGACGTGCGCGGCAGCGCCTCGACGAAGCGGACGTATTTCGGCTTCTTATAGCTTGCGATGGCGGCCCGGCAATGCTCGATCAGCGCCGCCTCGTCGGTGGTCGCGCCGGGGCGCAGCTCGACATAGGCGCACACCGCCTCGCCGAACATCGGGTCCGGCACGCCGATCACCGCCGCGTCGGCGACCGCCGGGTGGGCGATCAGCGCCAGCTCGACCTCCTTGGAGTAGATGTTGAGCCCGCCGGACACGATCATGTCCTTGGCGCGGTCGACGAAGTAGACGTAGCCGTCTTCGTCCATCCGCCCGACGTCGCCGGTGCGCAGCCAGCCGTCGACATAGAGATCCCGGGTCGCGTCGGGTCGGTTGAAGTAGCCCTTGGTCAGCATCACCTCGCCCGGCGCGCCGCAATGGACCAGGATCTCGCCGGGATCGCCCGGCTTCACGTCCTTCATGTCCGGATCGACGATGCGCAGCTCCACCCCTGGCACCGGGCGGCCGAGCGAGTCGGGGTGCGACATCTGCTCCTCCGGCCGCAGGCAGCAGATGAAGCCGGACTCGGTCTGCGCGAAGAAGCTGAACAGGCGGAGCTTCGGCAGCGCGGCGGCGAGCCGGCGCTTGATCTCGACCGGGAACACCTCGCCGGTCGCCAGCATGGTCTTGACCGTGCGGCACGCCTGCGGCCGCTTCTCGATCTCGGGCAGCATCAGCCGCGCGATGGTCGGCACCAGGCCGATGACGGTGACCTTCTCCTTCTCGATCAGGTCGACCGCGGCCTTGGGGTCGAACTGCGGCAGGATCACCACGGTGGTGCCCAGGCACAGCGCGTTTCCGACCCGGCCGAGGCCGGTGCGGTGCGCCATCGGGGTCGTCACCAGGATGCGGTCGTCCTTGGTCAGGCCGAACTCGATCCCGTTCATGTAGCCGTGGATCAGGATGATGTTGCGGTGGGTCGCCACGGCGCCCTTCGGCCGGCCGGTGGTGCCCGAGGTGTAGCCGATGACCAGGTCGTCCTTGTCGGCCGGCAGCCGCGGCGGCGGCGCCGCGCTGCCCGACGTCACGAAGTCCTCGTAGGCGACCTCGCCCGCCTGGGGCGCGCCGACGACGACGAGCAGCGGCTTGTCCAGGTTCTTCGCCGCGGCCAGCGCGGTGGCGCGCAGCTCCGGCGTGTAGAACACGGCGACGGGCTGCGAATCCTCCAGGATGAACTGGACCTCGGCCGGCGACAGCCGGGTGGAGATGGGGACGATCAGGGCGCCCGACTTGGCGAGCGCGGTCATGCCCTCGACCAGCTCGACGCCGTTGGGCAGGAACAGCGCCACCCGGTCGCCGATCTTCTGGCCGCGCGCGAGCAGCGCGTTGGCGAGCCGGCTGGTGCGGGCATGGAGGTCCGCGAAGCTCAGCCGCACGTCGCCGCACACCACCGCCTCGTGGTCGGGATAGCGCCGGGCGCAATCGGCGAGGAAGGTGGGGAGCTTCATGGGACGGTCCGCGACGCTGGTGGTGGTGTTCGATAGTGGTTTTTGCGGCGGCGCCCCCTCCCCCAACCCCCTCCCGCGAGGGGAGGGGGCTAGAAAGAACTCCCCCTCCCCTCGCGGGAGGGGGTTGGGGGGAGGGGGCGTATCCGTGTCGTGCTGCTCAGGCCGGCTCGAAGCAGAAGTAGTCGATGTCGTCGGTCAGCTTCTCGAACGCGACCTTGACCTTCATGCCGACCTTCACCTTGTCGGGGTCGACATTGATCATGTTGCCGATGATGCGCACGCCCTCGTCGAGCTCGATGAGGCCGATCGCGTACGGCACCTTGTCCTCGAAGCCCGGCGTCGGCACGACGGTGACGGTGTAGGAGTACACCGTGCCCTTGCCCGACACCGTACGCCACTCCAGGTTGCGCTTGCCGGTCTTGACGCTGATCGAGCGCGGCCAGAACTGGTACTTCTTGGTCGTCGGGTCGTACTGCAGCGCGAGCTTGCCTTCCTTGGCCGAGTCCCAGAAGAACTTGGTCGTCTGGGTCGGGCGCGGCACCGGGCGGGGCCGCTTCTCTCTCACAACGGTGTTCATCTCTGTCGTCTCCGGAAATCTAGCGGGCCAGGACCATGGCGTTGCTGGTGCCCCAGTTGCGCCCGTAGGGGATGACGCCGATGCCGGTGACGACGGCGTTCTCGGCCTTCGGCACCTGGCGGCCTTCCGCCTCGTTGAACATCTGGCGCACCGCCTCGGTCAGGTTGAGGCCGCCGCCGGCGAGGCCGGGCTGGCCGCAGCTGATCTGGCCGCCGCCGGTGTTGATCGGCAGCGTGCCGGTCGGCGACAGGTCGGTGTTCAGCAAATACTGCGAGCCCTGGCCGCGCTTGCAGAAGCCGAACTGCTCCAGCTTCAGCATCACCGCGATCAGGAAGTCGTCGTAGGGATGGAACATCTTGACGTCCTTGGGCTTCATCCCCGCCTGCTTGAGCGCTTCCGGCCCGACCACCGAGAAACCGGTCTCGGTGATGTCGGGGCACATCTCGGCGCCCAGGAAGTTGGTGATCTCGCGGTAGGCGATCGGATAGACCCGCTTGGTCCAGCCGTGCTTGCGCGCGTTCTTCACCGTGGTCAGCAGCAGGCCGTTGCCGCCGTCGGCCGGCATGACCGAGTCGAGCAGGCGCAGCGGCTTCGATACCATCCGCGAGTTCAGGTAGGTGTCGATCGTGATCGCTTCCTTCTGGAACGGCTCGTAGGCGTTCTTGTTGACGTTGGCGCCGTTGCGCTGCGCCACCGCCAGCGCGCCCAGGCCGCGGTAGTCGAGGCCGTACTGGTGCTCGTAGCGGTTCATCAGGAAGCCGAACGCGCCCGGCGGGCCCTGGATGCCGACCGGGTTCCAGAACTCGTTGCGGTAGCAGCCGAAGTCCGAAAGGTTGCGGGTCGACACCGAGTCGGAATGCAGCAGCATCACCGTCTCGCACAGCCCCGCCTTGATCGCCATCGTCGCGCGCGCGACGTTGCCGATCGCGGACGCGCCGCCGATGTCGGTCTTCTGCACCCACCGCGGCGTGATGCCCAGGTAATCGGCGGCGTAGTTGGAATAGAACGGGTTCGGCGCTTCCGACTGCGGCACGGTGAATGCCAGCCCGTCGATGTCGCCCGGTACCAGGCCGGTCTTGGTGAAGATCTGCTCGGCGACGTCGGCGGCGAACTCGTAGGCCGTCTTGCCGCTGCGCCGCTCGATCTTGGTCTCGCCGTAGGCGACGATGCAGACGTCGCGGTCGCGCAGGAAGTTGGTCTTCGGCAGCTCGCGCTTGGCCGTTGCGGCCGGCGCCCGGCTGGCGCTGCGCGCCGGGGCCTTCTTCGCCGGCGCCTTCTTGGCCGGCGCCTTCGCGGCGGCGCGCGCCGCGGGCTTCGCGGCCCGCGTCGTCGTCGTCTTCTTTGCCGGCTTCTTCGCGGCGCTGCGCGCCGGCGCCTTCGCGCGCCCGCCCGCTTTGCCTCGTCTGGTCGTGGCTCG
>JBFWQM010000058.1:0-25184 GCA_050249455.1 Rhodospirillaceae bacterium
TGGTGAGGAGGTCGTCGAGCGGCACGAAGGCGACGTCCTCCACCGTGGCGAAGCCCTCGGTGACAAGGAGATGGGCAAGCACGTCGTCGACGTCCAGTGCTTCCATGAACCGCTGGGTGCGGTTGCGCATTTCTTCCTGGCGGCGCTCGGACTCCTCGTCCTCGGTCAGGATCGCGATGTCCCAGCCGGTGAGCTGCGAAGCCAGCCGCACGTTCTGGCCGCGGCGGCCGATGGCCAGGCTGAGCTGGTCGTCGGGCACCACGACCTCGATCCGCCGCTGCTCCTCGTCGAGCACGACCTTGGCGACCTCGGCGGGCGCCAGCGCGTTGACGATGAAGGTCGCCGGCTCCTGCGACCACGGGATGATGTCGATCTTCTCGCCCTGCAGCTCGCCGACCACCGCCTGGACGCGGCTGCCGCGCATGCCGACGCAGGCGCCGACCGGGTCGATCGAGGAATCGCGCGAGATGACGGCGATCTTGGCGCGGCTGCCGGGATCGCGCGCCACCGCCCGGATCTCGATGATGCCGTCGTAGATTTCCGGCACCTCCTGGGCGAACAGCTTGGCCATGAACTGCGGATGGGTGCGCGACAGGAAGATCTGCGGGCCGCGCGGCTCCTGCCGGACGTCGAAGACGTAGGACCGCACGCGGTCGCCGGCGCGGAAGGTCTCGCGCGGGATCATCTCGTCGCGCTTCAGGATCGCCTCGGCGCGGCCGAGATCGACCGTGACGTTGCCGAACTCCACCCGCTTGACGATGCCGTTGACGATCTCGCCGACGCGGTCCTTGTACTCGGTGTACTGCCGGGTCCGCTCCGCCTCGCGCACCTTCTGGACGATCACCTGCTTGGCGGTCTGCGCCGCGATGCGCCCGAAATCCATCGGCGGCAGCGATTCGACGACGAAGTCGCCGGGCTTGGCGCCGGGCTTCTTGCGCTGGGCGTCGGCCACCGACATCTGGGTGAGGTCGTTCTCCACCGTCTCGACGACCTCGCGGTAACGCGCGAGCTTGATCTCGCCCGACTTGCGGTCGATCTCCGCGCGCACGTCGTATTCATGGCCGTAGCGCGACCGCGCCGCCTTCTGGATCGCCTGCTCCATCGCGATCAGCACCTCGTCGCGGTCGATCGACTTCTCGCGCGCGACCGTCTCGGCGACCTGCAACATCTCGATGCGATCGTAGCCGGCCGTTGTTACGGATTCTGCCATGGCGGATCACCTGCTCTGCTTTTCGAGTTCGGCAGCCATCAGTTCGTCGGTCAGCACCAGCTTCGCCCGCACGATGGAGGCCAGCGGCACCGCCGCCTCGCCCCAGTCGCCGGCGATCAGGACGTCGTCGCCCCGGGTGCCCCGCAGGCGCCCCTTGAAGCGCTTGCGGCCGTCGATCATCACGGTCGCCTCGATCTTGGCCTCGTGCCCGGCGAAGCGCTCGTAGTCGGCGCGGCGGACCAGCGGCCGGTCCAGCCCGGGCGAGCTGACCTCGAGGCTGTAGTTGCCGGGGATCGGGTCCTCCACGTCGAGGACCGCAGACAGCGCCCGGCTGATCTCCGCGCAGTCGTCCACCGTCATGTCGCGGCGGTCCTTGCGCTCGGCCATGATCTGGAGGGTCAGGCCCCGCTTGCCGACGAGCATCAGGCGCACGAGGTCGTAGCCCATCGCTTCAAGCGTGGGGCTGACGAGCCGCTCGACTGCGGTGGCATAGTCGTCCGACCGCCGGATAGCCGATCTCCGTGTAAATCCAACGACGTTCCGCAGCGGCAACAAAAAAAGTGGGCCGGCGCGCCCACTTCCCGTTGAAGGCCATTTGGTTAGCCACGCCGGAACGTGATGGGGGAAAATATAGCGCCGCCGGATGCCCCCGCAAGCACTTTGTCAGGCCGCCGGGGCCTCGCGCGGGCGCCGGCGGAAGCGCAGAAAGGCGCAATTGCGGCCGGCGCGGCGCGCTTTCTCCTCGTAGCGGGTGGCCGGCCAGTCGGGCGGCCGGGCGCGCCAGTCGCCGGGCCGCCGGGCCAGCCATTCGAACCTGCCGTCGGCGCGCACGTGCTCCAGCATCCAGGCGAGGTAGCCGGCGTGGTCGGTGGCCAGCCGCAGCTCCGCCCCGTCGGCGAGGACGCGGGCGAAGTCAGGCAGGGTCGCCGGCCCGACGATGCGCCGCTTGTGGTGGCGCGTCTTGCGCCACGGGTCGGGGAACAGGACGAACAGCCGACCGACCGAGGCGTCCGGCAGCCGGCGCAGCAGGAGCCGCGCGTCGTCGGTCACCACGCGGACATTGTCGAGCCCCGCCGCGTCCACGTCGGCCAGCAGCCGCGCGACGCCGTTGACGAACGGCTCCGCCCCGATGAAGCCGACGTCGCTGTGCGCCGCCGCCTGGGCCGCCAGATGCTCACCCGCGCCGAACCCGACCTCGACCCACAAATCCTTGACGGGGTGCGGGAAAAGCGCGTCGGGCACAATTGCCGCGGCGGCGGGCTCCAGCTCGAGCGCGAGCCGCGGCAGCAGCGCGTCGACCAGCCCCTGTCGCCCGGCGCGAAGCCGCCGGCCCTTGCGCCGCCCGTAGAGGGTCGGCCGCTCAGAAGGCGGCGCGCAGCTTGTCGGCGAGATCGGTCTTTTCCCAGGAGAAGCCGCCGTCGGGCTCCGGCGCGCGGCCGAAATGGCCGTAGGCCGCCGTGCGGGCGTAGATCGGACGGTTGAGCTGCAGGTGCTCGCGGATGCCGCGCGGCGACAGGTCCATCACCTGCTGCAGCACGGCCGACAGCTTGTCCTCGTCCACCTTGCCGGTGCCGTGGGTGTCGATGTAGATCGACAGCGGCTTGGCGACGCCGATGGCGTAGGAGAGCTGGATCACGCAGTTCTCGGCGAGGCCGGCCGCGACGACGTTCTTGGCAAGGTAGCGGGCCGCGTAGGCGGCCGAGCGGTCGACCTTCGACGGGTCCTTGCCGGAGAACGCGCCGCCGCCGTGCGGGGCCGCGCCGCCGTAGGTGTCGACGATGATCTTGCGACCGGTCAGGCCGCAATCGCCGTCGGGGCCACCGATCACGAAGCGGCCGGTCGGGTTGACGTAGAAGTCCTTCTCGTCGCACATCCAGCCCTTCGGCAGGACGTTCAGCACGTGCGGGCGCACGATCTCGCGCACCTGCTCCTGGTCGACGTCGGCGGTGTGCTGGGTTGACACCACGACGGAGGTGGCGCGCACCGGCTTGCCGTTCTCGTACTGCAGGGTCACCTGGCTCTTGGAATCCGGGCCGAGCTTCGGCTCGGCGCCCGAATGGCGCGCCTCCGCCAGCGAGCGCAGGATCGAGTGCGCGAAATGGATCGGCGCCGGCATCAGCGCGTCGGTCTCGCGGCAGGCGTAGCCGAACATGATGCCCTGGTCGCCGGCGCCCTCGTCCTTGTTGCCGGCGGCATCGACGCCCTGCGCGATGTCGGCCGACTGGCTGTGCAGCAGGATGTCGACCTTCGCCTTCTGCCAGTGGAAGCCGTCCTGCTCGTAGCCGATCTCCTTGACGCAGTGCCGCGCGACCTCCTCGAGGGCGGCGGGCGTGATCGACGCCGGCCCGCGGGTTTCGCCGGCGATGACGATGCGGTTGGTGGTGACCAGCGTCTCGCACGCGACGCGCGAATTCGGGTCGGCGGTGAGGAACGTGTCGAGCACCGCGTCGGAGATGCGGTCGCACAGCTTGTCGGGATGCCCCTCGGAGACGGACTCGCTGGTGAACAGGTAGCTGCCTTTTGGCACGATCGCGTCTCCTGTCGATGCTGTGGATGCAAATGGCCCGGCGCGCGCAAACCCGCGCCTTTTTTCGCGGCGTGGCGCTCTTGTGACAAGCTTTGCCGGAACCGTCAAGGCGGTGCGCCCCGGGCCCGCAGTGCTGGCCCACGAGCGAGTTGGGACTGTGCCCTCAGTCTTCTTCTGGGCTGTTCGCGAGCGATTTCGTCAGCTCGAACACGCGCCGGCGCACTTTCGGATCGGTGATCCGGTAATAGGCGCGCACCAGTTCGAGCGTCTCGCGCTTGGCCAGCGGATCCTGCTCGAAGCCGGCCTGCGACTCGGCGAGCCCGGCCGCGGGCGGCGCGGCGCTCTCGCCGGCCAGCGCCGCCACCTCCTGCGACATCTCCTCGAAGAAAAACGTCACCGGGACGTCGAGGATGCGGCTGATCTGATGCAGGCGGCTCGCGCCGATGCGGTTTGCGCCGCGCTCGTATTTCTGCACCTGCTGGAAGGTGAGGCCCAGCGCCTCGCCCAGCTTCTCCTGGCTGAGGCCGAGCAGCGTGCGCCGCATCCGGACCCGGCTGCCGACATGGACGTCGACCGGATCGGCCCGTCCCCGGGTTCGGCGCGGTTTGCGCACCTCTTCGCCACGCGGCATCAACGACATAACAACCCAATCCGCGGTTGATGATGACTCTCGGTGAACGGCCAGACCGGCGTGCGAGTAACAAATACGATCGTATGCGGTCAAGGCGCGCGCACCCTGTCATTCATTTGTCGCAAGGTCCAGACTCTTTGCACGCTGTAATCGTGCGCAAAAGTTCCATGCCGCGCTGACAACGCGAGCATTCCGTCGCAGCGGTTGTAATGTAAAAAGTTCTGCTACCCACTACTCATGCGCAAAGCGCATGGGACGCGTCAGAGTGGGACGCGCACGCGACGTCGTGACAACAGGGCAGCGGTGAGCGCGCAGAGCACGGCGAGCGCGCCGGGGATCGCGTCGCCGAACCGCGCGTAGGGGGTGGGCGCGTTCAGGGCGACGGGCAGGCGCGCGTCGACCGCGCCTTCGCGGGCGAGGCCGATGCGGGCAGTGACGCGGCCGTGCGCATCGATGACGCCGGAGATGCCGTTGTTCGCCACGCGCACCACCGGCAGTCCTTCCTCCACCGCGCGCAGCCGCGCGGTCGCGAAATGCTGGTACGGCCCGGAGGTGCGGCCGTACCAGGCGTCGTTGGTGACGTTGAGCAGCCATTGCGGCCGCTGCGCCGGGTCGGTGACCGCGGCGGGGAAGATCACCTCGTAGCAGATCAGCGGCCCGACCGGCGGCAGGCGCGGCAGGTCGAGCGTGCGCGGCCCCGGCCCGGGCGAGAAATCGAGCGCGCCCGGCGTGATCTTGTCGAGCGGCAGCACCGACCGCCACGGCACGTACTCACCGAACGGCACCAGGTGGAACTTGTCGTAGGTCGCCGCGACGTGGCCCGCGTCGTCGACGGCGACGAGGCTGTTCCACACCTGCGGCGGGTCGGTCCGTTCGGGCGTGGCGCGGATCGAGCCCGACAGCACCATGCCGCCGGGCGGCACGACGGCGGCGACCGCGGCGCGGTGCAGCGGATCGTTGGCGAGGAAGTAGGGCGTCGCCGTCTCCGGCCACAGGACGTGGGTCGCCCGGGTCTCGCCCGGCCGGCCGGACAGCCGCAGCAGCTTGGCGAAGTTCGCCTCCGCCACATCGGCGCGCCACTTGAGCGCCTGCGGGATGTTGGGCTGCACCAGGCGCAGCACGACGCCGGGCGCGGTGGCGCCGTCGGCGCCGGTCAGCCGCGCCGTGCCGCCGGCCCACAGCATCGCGAGCCCGACCGCGGCGGTCGCCACCCACCGCCCGGTGGCGCGGCCGGGGGATGCCGCGGGGCTCGCCGCCGCGAGCACGGTCAGCAGGCTGAGGCCGTAGGTGCCCACCGCCGCGGCCGGCTGCAGCATGGCGTCCGACACCGTCCAGGCGCTGCCGATCAGGTTCCACGGGAAGCCGGTCAGCACCACGCCGCGCAGCCACTCGGCGACGGTCCATGCGGCCGCCAGCGCCAGCACGCGCGCCGCGCCCGACGGCGCGATCAGGCGCATCCCCAGGGTCGCGAGGCCGCAGAAGATCGCGAGGTAGGCCGACAGGCCGACCACGGCGAACGGGATCATCCAGCCGAACCGGGCGACGTCGACCAGGAACGCGATGCCGATCCAGTATAGGCCGGCGACGAAGAAGCCGAGGCCGAACCACCAGCCGGCCCAGAACGCCGCACGCCGCCGCCGCGTGCCGTCGCACAGCCAGACCAGGCCGGTGAAGCTCACCGCCAGCAGCGGCACCAGCCCGACCGGCGGCAGCGCCAGCGCCGCCAGGCCGCCGAGCACCACCGCGAGCCCCGCCCGCCGCCAGCCGGTCAGCGCGCCCACCGCATGCGCCAGCCGCAGCCACCGCCCGCCGGACGCGCCGGCCACCGACCGGTCGATCCGTGCCACGCCGGTGCGGGTCATGCGGGACGGACCCGCCGGGGACCGGCCGATTGCGGCTCCTTCTTCTCTGATCGTCCTCCGATCGAGCCGGAGGACGGGAAACAGGAAAAAACGTGGAAGGCCGGGGCAGACCCGGCCATGACGGGATCGGAATTCAGAGGGTGCGTCAGCGGGTTGTGCGCATCGAGCAGCCACGACGGGCGGGGGCAGGGGGAGAGGGCGCGCGCGACAACGCGCAAGACGGCATCCGCGGTCACTTTCCGCTCGTCAGGGCGGGCAGGTCGCGGGCGCGCAGGCGCTTTATGCGGCGGGGATCGGCGTCGAGCACCTCGAACTCGATGCCCGAGCCGTGCTTTATGACCTCGCCGCGCGCCGGCACGCGGTCGGCCAGGAAGAACACCAGGCCGCCCATGGTGTCGATATCCTCCTCGCGCTCCTCGCCGGAAAGGATGGGGCCGACGCGCTTCTCGAAGTCCTCGATCGACACCCGGGCGTCGAGCTCGAGCGTGCCGTCGGGACGCTCCACCATGTCGGGCGCGGCCTCCTCGTCGTGCTCGTCCTCGATCTCGCCGACGATGGTCTCCACCAGGTCCTCGATCGTGATCAGGCCGTCGATGCCGCCGAACTCGTCCACCACCAGCGCCATGTGGGTGCGGCTGACCCGCATCTGGAGCAGGAGCTCCAGCACCGGCATCGAGGGCGCGACGAACAGCACGCGCCGCAGGATGCCGGCGAGCTTCGCCGGCTTGTCGGCCGCCAGCGCGGCGAGCACGTCCTTGATGTGGACCATGCCGACCACGTCGTCGAGGGTTTCGCGGTAGACCGGCATGCGCGAATGCGCCTGGCCGCCCATCAGCTTGATCAGCTCCGGCAGCTCGGTCTCGATGTCGACGGCGACGATGTCGGCGCGCGGCACCATGATGTCGTAGACGGTGAGGTCGCGCAGGTTGAGGATGTTGCGCAGCAGCGTCCGTTCGTCGACGACGTCGGCCTCCGCCTCGCCGTCCTGCTGCTCGATCAGCTCCTCCAGGGTGTCGCGCAGCGCCTCGCGCCCGCTGCGCATGCCCAGCATGCGCTTCACCCACGTCAGGATGCCGCCGCCGGCCGCGTTGGTGTCGTTGTGGGCCCCGTTGGCACGGGGCCCTGGACTGCCAGGGATCTCGTTCATGTCCTATCGCGCCCGGACAGCATGACGGGGGTGGTAGGGGTTGGCAATACCCAGTCCCGCCAGCACGCTGACTTCCAGCGCCTCCATCCGGCGGGCCTGGGCCGCGGTCTCGTGGTCGTAGCCGAGGAGGTGCAGGACCCCGTGGACGACAAGGTGGGCGAGGTGGTCGGCGACCGGCCGGCCGGACTCCGCTGCCTCGCGCCGCGTGGTCTCGAAGGCGAGCACGACGTCGCCGAGCGCCGTCGTGCCGGCCGGCCCGCGCGGGATCGCGGTGCGGGGCGCAAGGTCGAGGGCCGGGAAGGACAGCACGTTGGTCGGCCCGGCCTTGCCGCGATAGCCCTCGTTGAGCCCGGCGACGAAGGCGTCGTCGGCCAGGACGACGCTGATCTCGACCGGCGGCAGCGCCGGCCGGGCGGCGCCGGCCGCCGCGCGCGCGGCGGCGCGGACGCTGCCGACCACGCCCTGCGCGGCACGGCGCCACGGGGCATGGCGGACCGAGACGTCGACGCGGATCGATCCTGGCCCGCCCGCGGCATCGGCGTTCCCGCTCACGTCTTCGGGCCGGACGGCCCGGCGCCGGCGCGCCGGCGCGCGCTTTCGTCGTAGGCGCGCACGATGCGCCCGACCAGGGCGTGCCGGACCACGTCGGCCTCGGTGAAAAAGACCCGCGCCACGCCTTCGACGTCGCGCAGCGTCTCCACCGCGTCGACCAGGCCGGAGTCGGCGGGCGAGGGCAGGTCGGTCTGGCTGAGGTCGCCGGTCACGACCATGCGCGAGCCTTCGCCGAGCCGGGTCAGGAACATCTTCATCTGGACCCGGGTGGCGTTCTGCGCCTCGTCCAGGATGACGAAGGAATGCGCCAGGGTGCGCCCGCGCATGAAGGCGAGCGGCGCCACCTCGATCTCGCCGGCGTTGAGGCGGCGGTTGACCTGGTCGGCCGGCATCATGTCGTAGAGCGCGTCGTACAGCGGGCGCAGGTAGGGATCGACCTTCTCGCGCAGGTCGCCGGGCAGGAAGCCCAGCCGCTCGCCCGCCTCCACCGCGGGGCGCGACAGGACCAGCCGGTCGACGCGGCCGGAATTCATCATCGCGACCGCGGTGGCCACCGCGAGGTAGGTCTTGCCGGTGCCGGCGGGGCCGAGGCCGAACACCAGCTCGTGGTCGGCGAGCGCGCGCAGGTAGACCTGCTGGCCCGCCGTGCGCGGGGTGATGTGGCGGCGCGGCGTGCGGATCAGCAGTTCGCCGTCGCCGTTGCGGTCGATGCCGGGGCCGCGCGAGGCGCCGGCGAGGCGGACCGCCGCATCGACCTCGCCGATGTCCACCGGCAGGCCGCGCTTCAGGCGGTCGTAGAGGGCGTTGAGCGCGTCGCGCGCCTGCGCCGCGGCATTCGCCGGGCCGTCGATCACCACCCGGTTGCCGCGCGAGGCGAGCGAGACGCCGAGCGACTGTTCGATCCGCGCCAGATGCTGGTCGAACCGGCCGAACAGGAGGGGCAGCAGCGCGTTGTCGTCGAACTGCAGGTGGATCGGCTGGTCGGCGACCGGTGCGTCGTCTGCGGGGCCGGGCGGGGTCAAGCGGTCGCCACCATGGCGGTGTCCGCGGCGGCGCCGGCCAGCCTGCCGGTCAGCGCGTTCGCGGTGGCGGCGACGAGTTCGACCGGCGCGATCGTGCCGAACAGCGCCGCGGCCGCCGGCGCATCGGCGCAATCGAGGTGGACGGCCTGGAGGTAAGGCGTCCGGCCGGCGAGCTGGTGCGGCGCGCGGCCGGGACGGTCGAGCAGCACCGGCAGGATGCGCCCGACGGTCGCCCGGTTGAAGGCGCGCTGGTCGGCGTTCAGCAGATCCTGCAGCGCGGCGAGGCGTTCGGCCTTGACGGCCTCCGGCACCTGGCCCGGCTGCGCTGCCGCCGGGGTGCCGGCCCGCGGGCTGTATTTGAAGGAATAGGCCTGGGCGTAGCCGACCGCGCGCGCCAGCGTCAGGGTCGCGTCGAAGTCGCGGTCGGTCTCGCCGGGGTGGCCGACGATGAAGTCCGACGACAGCGCGAGGTCGGGCCGCGCCGCGCGCAGCCGGTCGACCAGCCGCCGGTAGTCGGCGGCCGTGTATTGCCGGTTCATCGACGCCAGGATGCGGTCGGACCCCGACTGCACCGGCAGGTGCAGGTAGGGCATCAGCGCGGCGACATCGGCGTGGGCGGCGATCAGCTCGTCGTCCATGTCGCGCGGGTGCGAGGTGGTGTAGCGGATGCGCGCCAGCCCGTCGATCTCCGCCAGCGCGCGCACCAGCCGGCCGAGGCCCCATTCGGCCTTGCCGTGGGCGCCGTGATAGGCGTTGACGTTCTGGCCGAGCAGGGTGATCTCGCACGCGCCGGCGGCGACCAGGCGCCGGGCCTCCGCCAGCACGTCGGCGACGGGGCGCGAATACTCCGCGCCGCGGGTGTAGGGCACGACGCAGAACGTGCAGAACTTGTCGCAGCCTTCCTGCACCGTCAGGAACGCGGCCGGCCCGGGCGGCGCCGCGGCATCGGGCAGGCTGTCGAACTTGGGCTCGGCGGGAAAGTCGGTGTCGAGCACGCCGCCGCCGGCGCGCGCGGCGCGCGCCACCAGCTCCGGCAGCCGGTGATAGGCCTGCGGCCCGACCACGATGTCGACATAGGGGGCGCGGCGCAGGATCTCCGCCCCCTCGGCCTGGGCGACGCAGCCGGCCACGGCGATCACGGTGCCGCGCTCGCGCTTCTGCGCGCGCAGCCGGCCGAGCTCGGAGAACATCTTCTCCGCCGCCTTCTCGCGGATGTGGCAGGTGTTGAGGACGACCATGTCGGCGGCTTCGGGCGAATCTGCGGGCGCGAAGCCGAGCGGTGCCAGGACATCCGCCATCCGGGCGGAGTCGTAGACGTTCATCTGGCAGCCATACGTCCTGATAAAGAGCTTCCTGGTCAACGAGATACCTGTTTGCCCGGAAAGGGTAGCACCGGCCCCCCGGGAGTCAAGTAAACGCCCCGGACCGTTACGCGACTGTTGCAGGCGTCGCGGGCGCGGCGGGATCGGCCGTCGGCGCCGGCTTCGGCAGCGCCGGGGCAAGCGGCCGGCCGGCGTTGGCGGTGGCGAGGCCGGTCGAAACCGTGTCGTAGCAGTGCCGCGCCAGCGCCTTGCGCGAGCCGAAGTCGGCCAAGGTCACCGGCGGGTGGAACTGGACCGACACTGTCAGCGTGCCGAGGCCGATCAGGTCCCACGCGTGGGACAGGAGCGCCGTCTCGCCGTACCAGGCGAAGAACGGCCGGAACGTGCGCCCGACCGGCATGTCGTCCAGCCGGGTATAGGCGATCGAAACCGGCTGCACCGTCAGCGGCTTGCCGCCGACCTCCAGCCCCGCCACCGCGAACAATGCGGTCTTGAACGGCAGCACGCGGTTGCCGTCGCTGGAGGTGCCTTCCGGAAACAGGATCAGCCAGTCACCGGCGTTCAGGCGCGCGATCAGGTCGTCGCGGTGCTGCCCGGCGTTCGGACCGCGGCGGTCGACGAAGACCGACCGCTGCAGCTTCGCCAGCAGCCCGAAGAACGGCCAGCTCGCGATCTCGGACTTGGCGACGAACGAGCCCGGGACGATCGAGCCCAGCACGGTGATGTCGATATACGAGCCGTGATTGGACACGAAGAGGGTCGGGTGGGCGCGCGACATCTCGCCCTGGACGTCGAGCTTGATGCCCATCAGGCGCAGGCAGTTGCGGTGGTAGAAGATCGGGATGCGCCGCGCCGCGCCGAGGCCGAGCGCCACGGCTACCGCCTGCGCCGGCAGCATCAGGACGGTCCAGGCGACATATGCGACCGCGCGCGCCAGCGCGCGGAACGGCGAGCCCATGGCGGCGCCTATTCCTGAACGGGTTCGCGCCGAGTGTAATGCTTGTAGTAGCGCTCGGTCACGAGGTCGGTCTTCACGACGATCGACACGTCGGTGGTGTTGAACTGGTGGTCGATGACGGCGCCGTCGCCGACGAACCCGCCGAGCCGGATATAGCCCTTGATCAGCGGCGGCAGCTCGGCCAGCGCGGCCCGCGGGTCGACCTGCTCCTCCGGCAGCAGACGCATGTCGACATAGCGCTCGCGCAGCGCCTGCGGGCGCAGCGCCGGCGGCGCCAGGTGGTAATAGTGCAGGTACGACAGCGGCAGCGCCAGCCGCTGAGGGTCGGTGCCGGGCAGGCTGGCGCAGCCGAACATCAGCGCGATGTCGTGGTGGAAGACGTAGGAGGCGATCGTCTGCCACAGGAGGTTCATGGTCGGCCGGTTGCGGTAGGCGAGATCGACGCACGACCGCCCGAGCTCCAGGATCTCGCCGGGGTAGGCCAGCAGGTGCGACAGGTCGTACTCGTCCGCCGAGTAGAAGCCGAAGTTCTGCAGCGCCTTGGACCGCCGCAGCACGCGATAGGTGCCGACCACCACCCCGGCCGGCGCGTTGCGGCTGTGGTCGATGACCAGGAGGTGGTCGCACACCGCGTCGAACCGGTCGAAGTCGCGGCGGCGCCGCTCGACCTCCATGGACGGGCGCGCCTGCATCTCGTCGTAAAAGACGCGGTAGCGCAGCGCCTGCGCGGCATCGATGTCGGCGTCGCTGCAGGCGAGCCGCGCCTCGAGTGAGCCTGAG
This sequence comes from Rhodospirillaceae bacterium, assembly GCA_050249455.1. Classification (GTDB taxonomy): domain Bacteria; phylum Pseudomonadota; class Alphaproteobacteria; order MPNO01; family VGEU01; genus JBFWQM01. Next base: position 12,012 of record JBFWQM010000058.1, read on the forward strand.
AGGATAGGCGCCGGCGAACCGCCGTGCGTCTCATTCATCCGCGATTCTGCCCACCACGGCATCCGACGTCCGGCCGCTGCCCGGCCGTACGGGAGACACCCGTTCGCTGCACGGCAGGGTCAGCCCCGGCCCTTGCCGCGGCTCTTCCCGCCGTCTTCCAGAGGCACACCGTAAAGTTCGAGCCGTTCCCCGGCAAGTTCGAATCCAAGCTGATTGGCGATCTTGCGCTTGAGGACTTCCAGCTCGTCGTTCTCGAACTCCACCACCTCGCCGGTCCGCAGGTTGATCAGGTGGTGGTGGTGATGCCGGTCGCCCGACTCCTCATAGCGGGCGCGCCCGTCGCCGAAGTCGTGCCGCTCGACGATCTTCGCTTCCTCGAACAGGCGGATGGTCCGGTAGACGGTGGCGATCGAGATGCGCGGGTCGATGGTCGCCGCACGGCGATAGAGCTGCTCGACGTCGGGATGATCGGTCGAATCGGACAAGACCTTCGCGATGACCCGCCGCTGCTCGGTCATCTTCAGGCCCTTGTCGTGGCATAAGCGTTCGATTCGAGTCGGCATGAATCCGATCACCCCGAAGGCAAGCTAGGTTCCGTCGCGAACGCCGTCAACTCGTCAGCGTGACGAAACTTCCCGCGCCGCGCAAGCGCGCTACTTCGCCCGCCGCCCGAGGCCGATCCGCTTGGCGAGCGAGCTGCGCTGGCTGGCATATTTCGGGGCGACCATCGGGTAGTCCGGCGGCAGCCCCCAGCGCGCGCGATATTCGTCCGGCGTCATGTCGTAGGCGGTCTTGAGGTGCCGCTTCAGCATCTTGAGCTTGCGGCCGTCCTCCAGGCAAATGATGTATTCGGGCGTCACCGACCGCTTGATCGGCACCGCGGGCTTCAGTTCCTCCTCCGGCGGCGCGGAATGGCCCAGGCCGGCAAGCGTGTCGTGCACCAGGCGGATCAGCCCGGGGAGTTCGGTTGCCGGCATCGCGTTCCGGCTGACCTGGGCGGCGACGATGCGGACGGTCCACTCATAAAGGTCCTGGGTGGCAAGATTTTCTGTCATTGAGATTTCCGTTTAAATGACTTTCCGAGTGTCCGATATATATGGAATTGGAATGATCGGAACAAGTCAAACAAGTGCTTGCGCCGCGGTCACTACCGGCTCGTCGGCGGCGGCGCCTGTGGATTGGATTGGCGGACTGCGACATGTCCTTGGCGGAACATTTTCTCGACATCACCGCCGACGTCTGCCCGATGACGTTCGTGCGCACGCGCCTGGCGATCGAGAAGGCGGCGCCGGGCGACGTCGTGGAGGTGCGCCTGAACGGCGGCGAGCCGCTGCACAACGTGCCGGATTCGGTGAGCGAGCTCGGCCACCAGATCCTGGCGCTCACCGACGATGCGGGCCGTCCGGTCGACCGCGCGGCGCTGCCGGCGGACGCGGCGGGACCGTTCCGCCTGAGGGTCAGGAAGCGCTGAGCGGCGGCACCGCGCGGCTCATCGTCAGCGCGGCCAGCGTGCCGCCGCCCTTGAGCTCGTAGTAGTCGGGCCGCCGGCCGACCTTCTCGAAGCCGGTCGAGCGGTAGAGCGCCAGCGCCACCTCGTTGGTTTCCGCGACCTCGAGAAACATCACCCGTGCGCCGCCCTGCGCCGCCACCGCCAGCGCGGCCTCCAGGAGGCGGCGGCCGATGCCGCGGCCGCGCGCATCGTCGGCGACCGCCAGCGACAGGAGCTCGCATTCGTCGGCGGCGCTGCGCGCCAGCGCGAAGCCGGCCAGCGCGCCGCCGTCGCGCGCCACCAGGCCAACCGCCCCCGGCATCGCCAGGATGCGCCGGATCATCATCGGGTCCCACGCGTCGTCGAAGCACCGCGCGTGCAGCGCCGCGATCGCCTCCACGTCGGCATGGCTCACGGTCTCGATCGCCGCGCTCACGGGCGCAGCCGACCTTCGGCGGCGGGCAGGGTGGCGCGCGGCGGGGCGAGGTAGACCGGCGCCGGCGGCGGCGCATCCGGCGCGGCGGCGTGACGGCGCGCGGCCAGCGCGGCGACGTCGGCGGGGTCGGGCAGCCGGCAGGCGGCGAGCACCGTCGCGGCAATCCCGACCTGCGCCAGCGGCGCGGCGAGGCGCGCGGCGCCGTCGCCGGCCAGCACCAGCGGGCCCGGCGGCGCATGGCCGGCCGCCGCCTCCGGCACGATCGCCGCCGGTTCGGCGAGCGGCTGCAGGCCGGGCGCGAACGGCTGCACGAACACGTCGCCGCGGCGCGAATCGATCGCCGCCAGCACCGTCGCGTGCGGCGCCGCGCGCTGCGCCGCGGCGGCGACGGCTTCCAGCGTCGTCACGCCCGCCACCGGCAGGCCCCGCGCCAGGGCGATGCCGCGCGCGGCCGCGATTCCGGCGCGCAGCCCGGTGAACGATCCCGGACCGACGGTGACCGCGACCAAGTGCAGGTCGGCGAAGCCGAGCCCGGCTTCAGCCAGCACGCGGACCGCCAGCGGCATCAACGCCTCGGCGATGTGCGCCGCCGGCTCCGCCGTATGGGCCGCCAGGATCGTGCCGTCGGCCCAAACGGCGGCCGACGCCGCCGACAGCGCGCAGTCGAGCGCCAGCACGTTCATCGCGCCGGCCCCTCCGCGACTCGCCGCGCCGTGATAGGGTGCCGGCCATGGACCTCGTGCCGATCGCCGCGCCGGATTTCGACGTCGAGATCGACCTCGCCTACGCGACGGCGCGCAACTTCACCGGGCGGGCCGTCTATGCGCGCGCCGCCTGCTGGCTGCACCGCGACGCGGCGGCGGCGCTGGCGCGCGCGGTCGCGCTCGCCCGGCCGCTCGGCCTGCGCTTTCGCATCTACGACGCGTTCCGGCCGTCGGAGGCGCAGTGGGTGCTGTGGAACCACACCCCGGACCCCGAATTCCTCGCCGACCCGCGCCGCGGCTCGCCCCATTCGCGCGGGGTGGCGGTGGACCTGGGCCTGATCGGGCCGGACGGGCGCGACCTGGAGATGGGGACCGGCTTCGACGCGTTCACGCCGCTGTCGCATCACGGCAGCGTCGCCGTGCCGGCGGCGGCGCAGCGGAACCGGCTCGTGCTGCTCGGCCTGATGACCGCCGCCGGCTGGGACTTCTATCGCAACGAGTGGTGGCATTACCAATTGTTCGACGCCCGGCGCTACGCCGTCATGGGCGACGCGGCGCTCCCGGAGCCGATGATGCCGCGGGGGGCGGCCTGAGGGAAGGGAGACGGCGGCGGGGCCGCCTCAGTTGATCGCTTCGACCCGCACCACTTCCGGGACGAAATGCTTGAGCATGTTCTCGATGCCCATCTTCAGGGTGGCGGTCGAGGAGGGGCAGCCGGCGCACGCCCCCTGCATGTGCAGGTAGACGACGCCCTTGTCGAAGCCGTGGAACACGATGTCGCCGCCGTCGCCGGCCACCGCCGGGCGCACGCGGGTGTCGAGCAGCTCCTTGATCTGGGTGACGATGGCGTCGTCGTCGCCATCGTCGACCGCCTCCGCCTCGCCCTCCACCGCCGGGAGGCCGGCCGACAGGTGCTCCATCAGGGCGCCGAGGATGGCCGGCTTCAGCACGTACCATTCGAGGTCGGCGGCCTTGGTCACGGTAACGAAGTCGGACCCCAGGAAGACCCCCGAAACCCCGTCGATGGCGAACAGCCGGCGCGCCAGCGGCGACCGGCCCGCCGCGTCCGCGGAACGGAAGTCGGCGCTGCCCTTCTCCATCACCGGCTGGCCGGGCATGAACTTCAGCGTGGCCGGGTTGGGGGTCTGCTCGGTCTGGATGAACATCGGCGGCGGTCCTCGTTAGCTACGCGACTGAATTAATTCTCGGACCGGTGGGATCAAGCCCTATCTGCTCAGGTCAGGAGATCGACCTGGTCCTCGGTCAGGTTGCCGGGGACGACGGTGATCGGGATCGGGAACTTCCCGGACAGCTTGCCGGCGAGGTTGGACACCAGGGGCCCGGGGCCCTTCTTCTCGATCGCCGCGCCGAGGACGAGGACCTGGATGCTCGGCTCCTCGGCGATCAGCTTGACGATCTCCTCCACCGGCGCGCCCTCGCGGACGTAGAGGACGGGCATCAGGCCGGCCATCTCGTGGACCTGGGTGGCCAGCGTCTGGAGCACGCGCTCGGCCTCCTCGCGCCGCTCCTCGCGCATCTTCTCCTCCACCGCGCCCCAGTGGCGGAAGTCGGCGGGTTCCATGACGTAGACCAGGGCGACGCGTCCGCCGGTGCGCTGGGCCCGGCGGACGGCGAAGCGCAGCGCCACGCGCATCTCCGGCGTCTCGTCGACGACGACCAGGAAGGTGCGGTCGCGGCGGGCGACCTCGGGCGCCGAGGGCGTCTCGGTCGGTCCAGTTTCGGCCATGGCAGCGATCGTCAAGCCCTGCGGAAGATGACGCCGGCCAGCCAACCCGCCGCCAGCGCAACCAGAACCGCGATGATGCCATAAAGTGCCGCCTGCTGGCGCGCGAAATTGTGGATGCGCGCGCCGAGGCCGACCCGGGCGACCTCGATGGTGGTGGTCTGGCGCGACACCAGGCTGCGGTCGCGCAGCAGGTACACCTCCGCCTCGTAGGTGCCGGTGGGCAGGTTGGCGGGGAACGTCACGGTGGTGCGGAACAGCCGGTCGGCGAGGAAGGTCACCGCGCCTTCCGCCTCCTCGTACAGGTCGGCTTCCGCCTTGTTGCGGACCAGCGCCGCCCGGAAGGCGGGGATGTCGTGCTGCGCGCCTTCGGCCGGGCGGAGCGCGAGGTGACCGGTGCCGATCCCGTGCTGGTCGAGGAAGGCGGGTGGCGCGATCGCGTTCAGCGGCCGGCTGCTCGCCACCCAGTAGAACACCGGCACGTGCGCGAATTCGACCGACTCGCCGTTCAGCCACACGCCGGCGATGCGGATCTTGCGCCGCACCACCTGTTCGCGCGGCGGCCCGCGCACCACGACGATGACGTCGCCCGGCCCCTCCACCGCGCCGAACAGGAGGAGATCGGTGCCGGCGAAGCCGGTGGTGATGGCGATCTGGCGCTTTGACAGGTCGGCGATCAGGGCAGGCGTCTGCCCCGCCGCCGGCGCCGAGCACAGCAGGCCCAGGAGCAGGGCGAAGAACCCGCGCCGCATCACCGGTGGCCCCCGCCGCCCAGGGTGAAGAGGTCGTCGGGCGTCGCGAACAGCGACCAGGCCATGCGCAGGCCCACCCCCAGCACGATCAGGCCGAGCAGCGCGCGCAGCTGCTCACCGCGCAGGCGCGTGCCGAACACGGTGCCGATCTGGGCCCCGATCACCCCGCCGACCATCAGGATCAGCGCCAGCACCAGGTCCACGGTCTGGTTGTGGTAGGCCTGCAGGAAGGTGACGTTGGCGGTGACGAAGATGATCTGGAACAGCGAGGTGCCGACCACCACCGAGGTCGGCATGCCGAGCAGGTAGATCATCGCCGGCACCATGATGAAGCCGCCGCCGACGCCCATGATCGCCGCCAGGACGCCGACGAAGACGCCGATGCCGATCGGCAGCAGCGCCGAGATGTAGAGCTTGGAGCGGCGGAACCGCGTCTTCAGCGGCAGGCCGTGCATCCAGTTGTGCTGGTGCAGCTTGCGCCGCGGCGCCGCCGGGTTGCGGCTGCGCAGGAGCGCGCGCACGCTCTCCATCACCATCAGCGTGCCGATGACGCCGAGCAGGATCATGTAGCTAAGCGAGACGACGAACTCGACCTGGCCGATCGATTGCAGCCCGGAGAAGATCCAGACGCCGATGGTCGAGCCGACGAAGCCGCCGACCAGCAGGAGGAGGCCCATCTTTACGTCGATGTTGCGCCGCCGCCAGTGGGCCAGCGCGCCGGAGACCGACGCCGCGACGACCTGGTTCGCCTCGCTGCCCACCGCGACCGCGGCGGGCACGCCGATGAACAGCAGCAGCGGGGTCATCAGGAACCCGCCGCCGACCCCGAACATCCCCGACAGCACCCCGACGCCGGCGCCGAGCGCAAACAGAAGAAGGGCGTCGACGGAGATTTCCGCGATCGGTAGATAGATCTGCATCGCAACGCGGGCCGTTCGGTGGGCTGCTGCGGTTTTGCGTGGTTTACTGCGCCGAACACTGCATCGGCGCAAGGCTAATCGTCTTGTCGCGGCGAAATGCGGCGAAACTTTGCGCGAGGTGTGGCCGGCGTGGAAAACCGCGCCGGCCGCGACCGCCGCTACCGCCGCCGGATGAACCCGACGATCCGGTGGACCTCGGCCAGGATCGGGGCGGCGATGGCGTCGGCGCGCGCCGCGCCCTCGGACAGGATGGCATCGACGTGGCCGGGGTCGTCGCGCAGGCGGCGCATGGTGTCGTTCATCGGGCGCAGCCTCTCCACAGCGACCTCGGTCAGCGCCTCCTTGAAGGCGGAGAACGGCTGGCCGCCGAAGCTGCGGATGGCGTCGTCGAGCTCTACCCCGGCCAGCGCGGCGTAGATCTCCAGCAGGTTGAACGCCTCCGGCCTGGTCTCGGGCGTGCCGCCGTCGGGGCTGCCGTCGGGGATCGGGTGGGGATCGGTCTTGGCGCGGCGGATCTTCTGGGCGATGTCGTCGGCCGAGTCGGTCAAGTTGATTCGCGAATAGTCGGACGGGTCGGACTTCGACATCTTCTGCCGGCCGTCGCGCAGGCTCATCACCCGCGCCGCCGTCTCCATGATGATCGGCTCGACCAGCGGGAAGAACTCGACCCCGAAGTCGTTGTTGAACTTCTGGGCGATGTCGCGGGTCAGCTCCAGATGCTGCTTCTGGTCCTCGCCCACCGGCACGTGGGTCGCCTTGTAGGCCATGATGTCGGCGGCCATCAGGCTGGGGTAGGCGTAGAGGCCCAGGCTCGCGTTCTCGCGGTGCTTGCCCGCCTTCTCCTTGAACTGGGTCATCCGGTTGAGCCAGCCGAGCCGGGCGACGCAATTGAAGATCCAGGCGAGCTCGGCGTGCGCCGGCACCTGGCTCTGGTTGAAGATGATGCTGGTCCTGGGATCGATGCCGGCGGCGATGAAGGCGGCCGCGACCTCGCGGGTGCTGGAGGTCAGCTCCTCCGGCTTTTGGAACACCGTGATGGCGTGCAGGTCGACCACGCAGTAGATGCACTCGTTGCCGTCCTGCAGGCGCACGAAATGGCGGATCGCGCCCAGGTAGTTGCCCAGGTGCAGGTTGCCGGTGGGCTGCACGCCCGAGAAGATGCGGCTCATCGCCAACGCTCCGCGCGGTTCGGTGCGGGGTTATCGCGCCCGCGCCCGGCGGGGGTCAAGCCCGGGCGGCCGGCCGCACGCCCGCCGCGGCCGGGCGCATCGGTTCGGCCGGCCCGGGCCGGCGCGTCATCCCGCCGCATCCGCCCGCGGCCTGATCCAGGTCAAGGCCGGCGGCGCCGGACACGGCCACCGTGGCGGCGTTCGCAGGACGTCGGCGCGCCGCCCGCCTGCGTTACCGGCTAGTGGAGCCCGCCCGTGTTCAATCCCGTTGTTGCCGTCCTCGCCCTGGCCCTCGCGGCCGCGGTGCCCGCATCGGCGGCCGTCTACACCGAGGCCGGCGACGCGCCGAACCTCTTCAACGGCGGCCTCGATCCCCAGGATGTGGGCGGCGGCGTGACGATCATCCGCGGCACGGTCGCCGACGGCGACGAGGGCGATCTCTTCAAGCTCGTCTTCGGCGCAGCGGGCACGCTGCAGATCGATGTCCCGGCGGTCCATATCGATCCGGTGATCTATCTGTTCGGCGCCGACGGCGCCGGCATTCGCGCCGACGACGATTCGGGCGGGTCCGGGGGCTCGCGCATGACCGTGCAGATCGTCGCCGGAACCTATTACCTCGGCGTCGGCGACTTCATCATCGACGCGTACGATCTCGAAGGCGACAACTGGCAGATCAACATCCGCCCGGACGAGAGCGGCGGCGGGCCGTTCGTGCCGCTTCCGCCGACGGGATGGGGCACGCTCGCCCACATCGTGAACCGGTCCGGGATACACCCCGGCGCCTACGAGGTCACCTTGTCGCTGGCGACCGCGCCGACCGGCGTCGCCGCGCCCGGCGCGCTGGGGTTGTTCGGGGCCGGCCTTCTGGCGATGGCGCTCCGGCGCCGCCGGTAGGCGATAGGCGCGGCTAGGTCGGCCCGCCGCCGCGGCGCGCCAGCCGCTTCAGGTCGTCGCGCCCGGCCGCCCCCAGGACCAGCGCGAGGAGGGCGTACGCGACCAGGCCGGCCGCGATCAGCGCCGCCAGCGCCAGCCCGCGCTCCAGCGGCGAGCCGGCCAGCGGCCCGGCCAGCGACCACATCCCGAGCCACAGGACCGCCGCCATGCCGGCCGCGGCGAGCGCCGAGCGCGGCGCTCGCGACCGCAGCCGCGGGTCGACCGCGAAGTGGCCCCGCCGGCGCAGGGTGACGGCCAGCATCACGACGCTGAGCCACGACGACAGCGCGGTCGCCAGCGCAATGCCGACATGGGCCAGCACCTGCATCAGCGCCACCGCGAAGGCGGTGTTGGCGAAGACGACGACGGCGGCGATCTTCACCGGCGTCGCGGTGTCCTGGCGCGCGTAGAACGCCGGGGTCAGCGCCTTGTTGACGACATAGGCCGGCAGCCCGAGCGAATAGGCGGCGAGCGCCGCGGCGGTCGCCGCCGTCTCCGCCGGGCCGAACGCGCCGCGCTCGAACAGCACGGCGATGATCGGCGTCGCCAGCACCAGGAGCGCCGCCGCCGCCGGCAGGGTGACCAGCAGGCCGAGCTCCAGCGCGCGGTTGAGGCTCGCCATCGCCGCCTGGTCCTGGCCGGCGCGGATCTGGCGCGACATCAGCGGCAGCAGCGCGGTGCCGATCGCGATGCCGATGACCCCCAGCGGCAGCTCGTTGATGCGGTCGGCGTAATAGAGGTAGGACACCGACCCGCCGGGCAGGAACGAGGCGATGATGACGTCGATGAAGAGGTTGACCTGGATGACGCCGGCGCCGATCGCGCCGGGGATCATCAGGGTCAGCACCCGCTTCACTCCCGGCGTCAGCCGCGGCACGATCAGGCGCAGGCGCATGCCTGCGGCATGGCAGCTGTAGACCAGCCAGACGAACTGCGTGACGCCGGCCGCGGTCACGCCGTAGGCGAGCGCGTGGCCCGGCGTCTTCGTGTACGGGGTCAGCCCGACCACCGCGGCGATCATGCAGACGTTGAGCATGATCGGCGCCGCCGCCGCCGCCGCGAAGCGTCCCAGCGAGTTGAGGACGCCGCCCATCAGCGACACCAGCGAGATGAAGAGGAGATAGGGAAAGGTGATGCGCGCCAGGTGCACCGCGAGGTCGAACTTCTCCGGCTGGTCGGCGAAGCCCGGCGCCAGCACCAGCATCACCCACGGCATCGCGATCTGCAACGCGGTGACGAACAGCAGCAGCACGGCGAGGAGGACGGCCAGCACCTCCTCCGCGAAATAGCGCGCCCGCGTCTCGCCGTCGGTCTCCAGCCGGCCGGCGAACACCGGCACGTAGGCGGCGTTGAACGCGCCCTCGGCGAACAGCCGGCGGAAGAAGTTGGGCAGCTTGAACGCGACGACGAACGCGTCCGCCACCGGCCCGGCGCCGAGATAGGCCGCCACCAGCACGTCGCGCACGAAGCCGAGCACGCGGCTGGCCATCGTGTAGCCGCCGACGGTGGCGATGGATCTCAGGAGGGCCATGGGTTCCGGTGCGCCGGCGGGAAACGGCCGGAGGCGGCGGCACCCACCTCACCCGCTCGCTGCGCTCGCACCCTCTCCCCCCTGAAGGGCGGAGAGGGTTTCCGTCTTCTTCCTCTCCGCCCCGGGGGGCGGAGAGGGTCGGGGTGAGGTGGGGCGACCTGGGGCACGAAGCTCAGGGCGCGTCGGCCGGGTCGGCGAGGATGGCGAGCAGGGTCTCGCGAATCTGCTTCAGCTTGCCCTCGTGGGTGATCTGCAGGCCGAACACGTCCTTGACGTAGAAGACGTCGACCGCGCGCTCGCCGTAGGTGCTGACGATGGCGCTGGCGATCTGCAGGCCGAGGTCGGTCAGCGCGCGCGTCACGTCGTAGAGCAGGCCGGGGCGGTCGCGGCCGTTGACCTCCACCACCGTGAAGGTGCGGCTCGCCTTGTTGTCGATCAGCACGCGCGGGATGACGTTGAACACCCGCGTGCGCGCCGGCAGCGGCGGCCGCTTGGCGAGCTCCTGCGTCGGGCGCAGCCGGCCGGCGAGCGTCTGCTCGATGTGGCTCGACAGCTTGGCGAGCTTGGTCGGGTTGTCGAACGCGCCGCCGCCCGCCTCCTGCACCGAGAAGGTGTCGAGCGCCATGCCGTTGGTCAGCGTGAAGATCTTCGCATCGACGATGTTGGCGCCGTTGATCGCCATCGCGCCGGCGATCTGCGCGAAAAGGCCCGGGTGGTCGGAGGTGTAGATCGTGATGTCGGTGGCGTCGCGGTAGCGGTCGACGCGGGTGTCGATGGTCAAGGGTGCGGCGCGGCGCTCCGCCTCGCGCACCAGGCCGGCGTGGTAGACCTGGGTCTCGGTGTCGCAGGCGAGCCAGTAGGACGGGTAGCCGCGGGCGAGCTGCGCCTCGACGTCGGCGGCGGCCCAGCCGGCCTGCGCCAGCGCCGCCGACAGCCGCTCGCGCGCGCGGTCGATGCGCGCGGTGCGCCCTTCGACCGCGTGGCCGCCGGTGATCACCTCCTCCGCCGCGTAATAGAGGTCGCGCAGCAGCGCCGCCTTCCAGGCGTTCCACACGTTGGGGCCGACGGCGCGGATGTCGGCGACCGTGAGCACGAGGAGGAGCCGGAGCCGTTCCAGCGATTGCACGATCTCGACGAAGTCTGCGATCGTCTTCGGGTCGTTGAGGTCGCGGCGGAACGCGGTGTTGCTCATCGCGAGGTGGTAGCGCACCAGCCACGACGCGGTCTCCGTCTCTTCCGCATCGAGGCCGAACCGAGGCCCGAGCTTCGCCGCCACGTCGGCGCCCAGGATCGAATGGTTGCCGCCGCGGCCCTTGGCGATGTCGTGGCACAGGAGCCCGACATAGAGCGCGCGCCGCGACTGGATCTTGTGCACGATCTCGGTGGAGAGCGGCATCTCCTCCTTGTAGAGGCCTTCCTCGACCCCGTGCAGGATGCCGATGGCGAAGATGGTGTGCTCGTCCACTGTGTACACATGGTACATGTCGTGCTGCATCTGCGCCACGACGCGGCCGAAGTCGGGCACGAAGCGGCCGAACACGCCGGCCTCGTTGAGGCGGCGCAGCGCGGCCTCCGAATCGTGGCGACTGGTCAGCATCTCCAGGAACAGGCGGTTCGCCTCGGCGTCGTCGCGGATGCGCGACACCAGCCGGATGTTGCGCGTCACCTCCTGCAGCGCGCGCGGATGGATGTCGAGGCCGTTGACCATCGCCGTGTGGAACAGCCGCATGATGTTCACCGGGTCGGCGGTGAACGTGGTCTCGTTCGTCACCGTCAGGCGGCCGCCGCGCACCTGGAACCCCTGAATGTCGCGCGCGCGCGGCCAGAACCGCTGCAGCGAGAGCTTCGGCTGTCGCTTGTGCTCGGCCTCCAGCGCCGCGCAGAAGATGCGCGTCAGGTCGCCGACCTCCTTCGCGAACAGGTAATAGTGCTTCATGAAGCGCTCGACGCCGCGCGTTCCGACGTGGTCGGTGTAGTTCATGCGGCTGCCGATCTCCGGCTGCAGGTCGAAGGTCAGCCGCTCCTCGGCGCGGTTGGTCAGGTAGTGCAGGTTGCAGCGCACCGTCCACAGGAAGCGGTGCGCCTTGGCGAAGCGCTGCGCCTCCTTCGCGGTTAGCACGCCGCGCTTCACCAGGTCGGCGACGTCGTCGACCTGGTAGAGGTACTTGGCAATCCAGAACAGCGTGTGCAGGTCGCGCAGGCCGCCTTTGCCGTCCTTGACGTTGGGCTCCAGCACGTAGCGCGAATCGCCCATCTTCTGGTGGCGCTGGTCGCGCTCGGACAGCTTCGCTTCCACAAAGGCGGGGCCGGTGCCGGCGGCGACCTCGGCAAAGCGTCGGCGCAGCTCGGAGAACAACGTCGCGTCGCCCCACAGATAGCGCGCCTCCAGCACCGCGGTGCGGATGGTCACGTCGGCGCGCGACAGGCGGATGCAGTCGTCGACCGAGCGGGTGGCGTGACCGACCTTCAGGCCGAGGTCCCACATCATGTAGAGCGTGAACTCGATCACTTGCTCCTGGCGCGGGGTCTCCTTGTAGGGCAGCAGGAACAGGAGGTCGATGTCGGACGACGGCGCCAGCTCGCCGCGGCCGTAGCCGCCGACGGCGGCGACGCACAGGCGGTCGGCGGCGGTCGGGTTCGCCGCCGGGTAGACCCGGTCGGAGGCGAAGCCGACCAGCGCCGACATGATGCCGTCCATCAGCCGCGCCAGCTCGGCCGCCGCCTCGTCGCCCGGCGTCCCGGCCTCGAACCGGGAGCGGATCGCGGCGCGGCCCTCGCCCAGCACGCGCTTGAGCATGCCGAGCGCATCGGCCCGCCCGCCGTCGCGCAGCCGGCCTTCGGTCGTGCACAATATCGCCAGCGCGTCCGGCAGGCCGGCCAGGTCCAAGGCGGGCAGGGTGTCGTGGATCGCGTCCATGGCTTCGTAATATAGGGCCTCGGTTACCGAACCCGGAAGCGCCGCTACCGGCGGCGCTGCGCCACGATCGTGTCGGCGGCGATCAGCCCGATCGCGAACGCCTTCATCAGGCCGCCGACATAGCCCGCCGCCGGGCCGCCCTCGATCCCGCCGACCGCGGAACCGGCGGCAAAGAGGCCGGCAACCGGCCGGTCCGCCCCGTCCAGCACCCGGCCATGGCCGTCCACCGCCAGCCCGCCGGAGGTGACCGTGATCCCGGCGCAGAGCGGGATGGCATAGAACGGCGGCTGCGCCACCGGGTGCGCCGGGTAGACGGCCGTGGTGCGCGTCGGCGCGCGGTCGCCCCGGTTGAACGCCGCCACCGTGGCGGCGAGGCCGCCGGGGTCGATCCCCGCCTGCGCCGCCAGCCCGGCGAGGCCGCCGGCCTCGATCACCGTGCCGCCGGCGTCGAGCAGCGCCGGGTTGGGCGGCACGTTGTCGGTGGTCCGCGCGTCGTCCCACACCGTCGCGTCGAACACCGCGACCGCCGACAGCGGGTCGGGCAGCCGGGCGATGGCGTTGGCCATGAAGATGCCGCC
>JBFWQM010000059.1:0-24843 GCA_050249455.1 Rhodospirillaceae bacterium
CCTCGATGATCGTGGTGCCGATCGTCGCCGCGCACGGCCTGCCGATCCCCAAGACGTCGTCGCGCGCCATCACCTCGCCCGCCGGCACCGCCGACACGATGGAGGTGCTGGCGCGCGTCGACCTGACGATCGACGAGATGAAGGCGGTGGTGCGGGCGGAGAACGGCTGCCTGGTGTGGGGCGGGCACGTCAACCTGTCGCCCGCCGACGACATCCTGATCGGCGTCGAGCGGCCGCTCGCCATCGACACCCGCGAGCAGATGGTCGCATCCATCCTGTCCAAGAAGATGGCGGCCGGCTCCACCCACCTCGTCGTCGACATCCCGGTCGGGCCCACGGCGAAGGTGCGCGGCCACACCGACGCGCTGCGGCTGCGCAAGCTGTTCGAGCATGTCGGAGACAAGGTCGGCATCGCGATCGAGGTGATGATCACCGAGGCGGCCGAACCGGTCGGCCGCGGCATCGGGCCGCTGTTGGAGGCGCGCGACGTGATGGCGGTGCTGCGCAACGAGCCGTCGGCGCCGGCCGACCTGCGCGACAAGTCGCTGCTTCTCGCGTCGCGGATCATCGAGTTCGATCCCGCCTTGCGCGGCGGCGCCGGCTTGGCGCGGGCGCGCGCACTCCTCGAATCGGGCGCCGCGCTGGCCGCGATGGAGCGCATCGTCGCGGCGCAGGGGGCGAACCGGACCGTCTACGAGCTGGGACAGCTGACCCGCGACGTGCCGTCGCCGAGCGACGGGGTGGTCGGCGCCATCGACTGCTACCGGCTGGCGCGCATCGCGCGGCTGGCCGGCGCGCCGCTCGACAAGGGCGCCGGCATCGACCTGTTCAAGAAGGTGGGCGACCCGGTGGAGGCCGGCGAGCCGCTGTACCGCATCCATGCCTGCATGAACGCCGACTTCGGCTTCGCCACCGCCTACGCCGCCGATGCCGCCGGCTACGCGATCCTGCCGCGGCTGAGCTGAGGGGTGGAATTGCGCCAGCCGGGGCCGCGACGCATGATGCGGCGCAATCGGCCGGCCACTGCACATGGGGATGCGACGGGTGGGTGACGACACGACGGCGGCGCGCAGCCGCGCCCAAGGGCGCCCTGCCGCACGCGAGCCGAAGGACGACCCGCGCCTCAACTCGGCCCTCGCCCGCGGGCTGGAGGTGCTGCGCGCGTTTGGACCGGGCCGGACCTACCTCGGCAACAGCGAGCTGGCGCGCGAGACCGGCATTCCCAAGGCCACCGTGTCGCGGCTGACCTATACGCTCAGCGCCTACGGCTACCTGAACTTCTCGCAGGAGGTCGGCAAGTACTACATCTCCCCCGGCATCCTGGCGCTGGGCTACACCGTGCTGGCGCAGCACCCGGTGCATGTCGCGGCGCGCCCGCTGATGGAGCGCATGGCGATCGAGACCGGCTCCGTCGTCGGGCTCGCTGTGCGCGACGGGCTGCACATGGTGTTCCTGGAATACGCCAAGGGCGAGACCGCGGTGACGCGCGACACCTCGGTCGGCCTGCGGGTGCCGATCGGCGCCAGCGCGATGGGCTGGGCCTGCCTCGCGGGCATGAGCCGGCCGGAGCGCGAGGCCGCGCTCGACCTGCTGCGCCGCGACGCCGGCGAGGCCGCCTGGCCGCCGCAGTCCACGCGCATCGAGGCGGCGATGGCGGAGGTATGGGCGCATGGCTTCTGCATCTCGCACGGCGACATCGACCCGGTGGTGAACGCGGTGGCGGTGCCGCTGCTGCGCCGCGACGGCGCCGGCGAGTACGCGCTGAATTGCATGGCGCCCGCCTATGCGATGGCGCGCGAGCGCATCGCCGCCGAGATCGCCCCCCGCCTCCTGTCGCTGGCGGAGACGCTTCGCGGCGGCGTGACACGGCCCCAGGCGGCGCGATAAGCGCACCCGACCAATAGCTTGCGAACGAAAATCGATTATCGATTGACCCTCCGCACAGCCGGTTGTTACCGTGACCGCAGGCGAAATGGGTGCGATCAGACGCCCGGCACCGCCAAATCAGGAGGGACTCCGATGAGACAGGTCAGGTCCATGACCGCCCGCGTTGCCGCCGCGTTGTGCCTGGGCCTCCTGCTGGCGGCGGGCGCGCTGCAGCCGGCGTCGGCGCAGCAGCTTCGTCCGTTCAAGTTCGCCTCGCTCGGCGAGCGGCCGACCAGCGCCGGCGAGATCTATTTCGGCCTCGGCCTGGAGAAGGGCTGGTTCAAGGAAGCCGGCATCGACTTCCAGGTCCGCCGCATGCTGTCCAACGTCGCCTACCCCGCGATCGTTTCGGGCGAGGTCGACGGCGCGCTCTACGGCAGCAGCGCCGCGATCGCCGCGCTGCGCGGCGCGCCGATGGTGGTCGCCTATTTCGACCAGATCAGCTCGCCGTGGAGCCTGATCGTGGACCCCAAGAAGGTCAAGACCGCGGCCGACCTGAAGGGCGTGCGCTGCGTCGCGGCCACCGGCGCCAAGACCGCCACCCACATCGCCTGGGCGGCGATGATCGACGCGGTCGGCGGCGACCCCAAGGCCTTCCAGGCGGTCGGCATCGGCCAGCCGCCGCCGTTCTGGCTGGAGGCGCTGCGCGCCGGCACGGCCGAGTGCATGCTGGGCTTCGACGCCGCATGGGCCGGCCTCGCCCAGCGCGAGGGCTTCAAGCAGATGTCCTATTTGCCCGACGTGGCGCCGATGCAGTCGAACGGCCTGACGGTCGCCAAGGCGGCGCTGGCCGACCCGGCGCGCCGCCGTCTGGTCGGCGACGTGATCGGCGTCTTCCTGCGCAGCCACGCCTACATCCGGGTCGAGGCGAACCGCGCCGAGGTCGCCGGCATCGTGCAGAAGTGGATGGGCTCGCCCAAGGGGCTGACCGAGGCCGACTTCGCCGCCGCGGTCGCCGAGATCGCCAAGCTGGCGCCGCCGAAGGGCTACATCGAGGACGAGTCGGTGCTCGACACGGTGCTGAAGGCCGCCCTCAAGTACGGCATCTACGACGCCAACGAGTTCAAGGTCGACCCCGCCAAGGCGAGCCTGGTCGCCGCCGGCACGATCGACCAGAGCGTCGCCAAGGAGGCGGCTTCGTGGGGCGGACCGAACTTCCGCCGGCCCTGACGGCGTCGGGGAACCCGGTCCGGTGTCCAGCCAGGCCGCCCGCGGCCTGATCGGGTTCGCCGTCTTCCTGGCGGGCTGGGAGGCGCTGCTGCAGCTCGGCATCCTGCCGGCCCGCGTCGTCGCCTTCCCGTCCACCCTGGCGACGTGGCTGGCCGGCGCGCCGGATCTCGCCGGGTTCGGCCAGGCGATGGCGGCGAGCGCGTGGCAGCTCGCCGCCGGCCTCGGCGTCGGGGCCGTCGCCGGCATCGCGCTCGGCCTGCTGCTCGGCTGGTACCGGCGCGCCGGCGACGCGCTGGAGCCGTCGGTCGTCGCGCTCAACGCGGTGCCGCTGATCGCGGTGATCCCGCTCCTCATCATCCTGCTCGGCATCGGCGCCAAGACGCAGATCACCATCGTCGCGCTTTTCGCGTTCTTCCCGATCTACTTCGCCGTCAGCAGCGCCGCCGCCGGCATCGACGCGAGCCTGGTGCGGATGTGCCGCGCGTTCGGCGGGCGCGACCGCGACGTCGTGCGGGGCATCCTGGTGCCGACCACCCTGCCCGCCATCCTGGCCGGGCTGCGGCTCGGCATCGGCCGCGCGCTGACCGGCCTGGTCGTGGTCGAGCTGTTCGTCGGCCAGGGCGGGCTGGGCTCGGTGATCCTCGACGCGGTGAACCGCGGCATGCCGAACCTCGCGCTGCTCGCCGTCGTGGTGCTGGGCGCCGTCAACATGGCGGCGTCCGGCGCGCTGCAGCTCCTGCAGGGCCGCCTCGAGGCGTGGCGGCCGCGCGCGGCGGCGGCGTGAGGCGATGGGCGCGCGGCTGATCCGCTACCTGCCCTTCGCGCTGGTGCTGATCGCCTGGGAAGCGGTCGCGCACGCCGGCTTCGCCAACGCGGTGTTCTTGAGCTCTCCGTCGGCGGTGGTGCAGGCAATCGGCTACTGGTTCGGCACCGGGCGCATCCTGCCGCATCTCGGCTGGTCGCTGTCGGAGATCGCCGTCGGCCTCGGCATCTCCGTCGTCGTCGGCGTGCCGCTCGGCCTGCTGGTCGGGTGGTACCGCTGGTTCGCCGACGGCGCCAACCCGACCCTCTACTTCCTCGACGCCATCCCCGTGGTCGGCATCGCGCCGGCGGTGCCGCTGGTCGTCGGGCTGGGGCCGTGGACGGCGATCGTCCTGGTCTTCTTCCTGACCATCCTGCCGACCATCCTGAGCGTTGCGGCCGGCGTGCGCACGGTGCCGCCCGACTTGCTGCGGATGGGGCGGCACTTCGGCGCCGACACGCGCCAGCTCTTCCGCACCGTCGTGCTGCCCGCGGTCGGGCCGTATTTGTTCGGCGCGATGCGCGGCAACATCGGACGCGCCATCGCCGGCATCCTGGTCGGCGAGTGGCTGGGCTCCAACGTCGGGCTCGGCTCGATGATGTTCGAGGCGACCGGCGTGTTCGAGATCAAGAGCGTGTACGTGGGCGCCGTGACCGTGGTTGTCATCTCGCTCGCTCTGTCGGCGGCGCTGACGGCGGCGGAGCGGCGGACCGCGATCTGGCGCGCGAGCTGAAGGACGGAACCATGATCTTCGACATGTTCGTCATCCCGGAGCAGGACCCGCGCAACGCGGTGGAGACCGCGCGCTACCTCGACGCCAACGGATACGGCGCGGCATGGATCGGCGATTCGCCGCCGATCTCGTGGGGCGACGTCTACGCGACCCTGGCGCTGTGCAGCCAGGCGACCTCGCGCGTGCGGCTGCGCACCGGCGTCACCAACCCGCTGACCCGACAGGCGACGGTGACGGCGAACGCCATCATCACGATCGCGAAGCTGTCCGGCGGCCGCGCCGACCTCGGCATCGGGACCGGCGACAGCGCGCTTCGTGCGCTGGGGCTGAAGCCGTCGACGCTCGCCGGGCTGGCGGCGTACGTGGAGGAGGTGCGCGGCATCTGCCGCGCCCGCGACATCCGCGTGCCGGTCTATGTCGCGGCCAGCGGGCCGAAGGCGCTGACCCTGGCCGGGCGCATCGCCGACGGCGCGATCGTCAGCGTCGGCACCCACCCCAGCCTGGTGCGCCGCGCGCTGGAGCGCATCGCGCTGGGCGCGGCGGAAGCCGGCCGCACGCTCGCCGACATCGACGTCGCCTTCATGGCCGG
Source organism: Rhodospirillaceae bacterium (assembly GCA_050249455.1). Taxonomy (GTDB): domain Bacteria; phylum Pseudomonadota; class Alphaproteobacteria; order MPNO01; family VGEU01; genus JBFWQM01. Next base: position 5,221 of record JBFWQM010000059.1, read on the forward strand.
GCTCTCCATCGCCGATTCGTGGGAGGAGGCCAAGCGCGAGGCCGGGCCGCTGGCCGCGCGGCGGGCGAAGGACGCCCACTATTACCCCGACTTCTTCTTCCCGCCCGACCTGGAGCACCTGCGCGGCGAGGCGGAATCGATCGCCACCCACTACGACTACCGCCAGCACCTCGACGCCGACGCGAGCCACGCCCGCTTCGTGACCGACCGCATCGTCGATGCCTACACGCTGGCCGGCACCGAGGCGGACTGCGTCCGCAAGATCGGCGACATGCGCGCCGCGGGCGCGAGCCACCTGGTGATGTTCCCGTCCGGCCACGACCGGCTTGGCGCGATGCGGCGGTTCACCGACACGGTGATGAGCAGGCTCTAGCGAAGGGAGAAGACGTCATGGCGGTCGTGCTGTTCACGGTCAAGGCGACGATACCGAAGGACCAGGATGCGGCGTTCAACCGCTGGTACAACGAGGAGCATTGCCCGCACCTCTTGCGCTACCGCGGCGCGGTCAGCGCCAAGCGCTACCGGGCGATCATGGGTGAGGACAAGTACCAGTACATGGCGGTCTACGAGTTCCAGGACCGCGCGACGTTCGACGAGTTCATGAAGTCGGACCACCTGGCGGAGCTGCGCCGCGACTACGACGCGGTCTATTCGGTCAGCCAGCGCCACGCCGCGGCGTACGAGCAGATTTGGCCCTGAGTATGGCGGCAACCGCCAAGCTGAGCGTCGAGGGGCTGGGGGTCAGCTTCGGCAACGCGCGCACCGGCGAGACGCTGTCGGTGATCGACGACATCAGCTTCGCGGTGCGCGAGCGCGAGTTCGTCGCCATCGTCGGGCCCAGCGGCTGCGGCAAGACCACCCTGCTGCACTGCCTGGCCGGCCTGCACGCCGCGACCCGCGGACGCATCCTGTGCAACGGCGCGGCAATCGCGCCGGGCGGCCATGCGCTGGCGATGGTGTTCCAGTCCCCCACCCTGCTGCCGTGGCGCACGGTGGCCGACAACATCGCCTACGGCCTGATGCTGCAGAAGCGCTACGACGACGGCGCGCGCGGGCGGGTCGCGGCGCTGGTCGACCTGGTCGGCCTCGGCGGCTTCGCGCGGCATTTTCCGCACGAGCTGTCGGGCGGCATGCAGCAGCGCGTCAACCTCGCCCGCGCGCTGGCGGTGGAGCCCGAGATCCTGCTGATGGACGAGCCGTTCGCCGCGCTCGATGCGCAGACCCGCGAGAGCATGCAGTCCGAGTTGCTGCGCATCTGGGACACCGACCGCAAGACGGTGGTGTTCATCACCCACCAGATCGACGAGGCGGTGTACCTCGCCGACCGCGTGGTCGTGCTGCAGGCGCGGCCGTCGCGGGTGCGCGCCGACGTCGCCATCGCGCTCGACCGCCCGCGCGACCCGCGCATCAAGCGCTCGCCCGCGTTCAACGACTACGTGGACCGGATCTCCGACCTGGTGATGAGCAGCGGCGCAACGGACCGGCAGCCATGAGGCCGCGCCGGACGCTCGCCGCCAGCGCCCGCGTCGGCGCTTTCCGCAGCCTGACCCGTGCGGCTTTCGAGGCGATGCGCGCCGACATCCTGACCTGCCGGCTCGAGCCGGGGGCCAGGCTGCCGGTCGCCGCGCTGGCGGACAAGTACGGCGTCAGCCTGAGCGCGGTGCGCGAGGGCCTGTCGCGGCTGGCCGCCGAAGGGTGGGTGGAGGCGGCGGACCAGCGCGGCTTCCGGGTCAGCGCCGTTTCGGTGGAGGACCTGCGCGACCTGACTCAGACCCGCATCGAGATCGACGCGCTCGCGCTGCGCCGGTCGATCGAGCGCGGCGACGACGCCTGGCTGGCGCGGGTGCGCGACGCCCATGCCCGCATGGTGCGCGAGTACCGGCCGCAGCCCGGCCGGATCCGATCGCATTCGGCGCTGTGGCGCAGCGCGCACGGCGAGTTCCACCACGCGCTGGTGTCCGCCTGCGGCAGCCCGCGGCTGCTGCGCTACCACAAGAGCCTCTACGAGCAGGCCGGCCGCTACCGCATCGTCTCCGCCGCCGTCGACAGCGGCGCCCGCGACGTCGAGGCCGAGCACGCCGCGCTGGTCGCGTCGGCCGCCGCGCGCGACGCCGAAGCCGCGGTGACGCTGCTGCGCAACCACCTGGCCGCGACCGCCGGCATCCTGCTGACCGCCATCCCGGCCGCGGGGGACGGCTGAGGCGGTCCGCCGCAAGTTGACCCCCCATGCGAATTATGGAACAGTGTCCCATAATTCGATGTGATCGCGACCCGGCCCGGCCGGCCGAGGGGAGGACGTGATGAAGGCATCCGACATCCGCGCGCTCATCCCGGCGGCCGGGCTGAAGGAATACTGGTACCCGGCGCTGAAGGCGGCCTCGGTCGGCCGCAAGCCGGTCGGCCGCAAGCTGCTGGGCGAGGACGTCGTCTTCTTCCGCGGCGCCTCGGGCGAGGTGGCGGCGCTTGCCAACGCGTGCCCGCACCGCGGCGGATCGCTGGCGCACGGCGACTGCCACTACAAGGGCACCGTCGCCTGCCCCTACCACGGCTGGGTGTTCGACGAGACTGGCGAGTGCCTGGCGGTGCTGTCGGAAGGCCCCGACAGCCGCATCCCGCGCAAGGTGCGAACGCGGAAGTACCCGACCCGCCAGGTCGGCGACCTCATCTTCATCTGGATGGGCGAAGGCGAGCCGGTGCCGATCGAGGAGGACGTGCCGCCCGAGTTCTTCGAGGGCGGCGACATGATGGTGTTCACCAAGATCGGCCACTGGCCGGTCAACTGGCGGGTCGCGCTGGAGAACTCGCTCGACGCGCACGTCGTCTACGTCCACCGCAACTCGCTGATGATGCTGCAGGAGCCGCTCGTGCAGTTCGGTCCGGTCGGCAACCGGCCGCGCACGGTCAACGACAAGTCGGCGATCGGCTACATGACCCACGCGCCGAAGGCCGGGCGGGAGTTCTACCCGCGCCTCGACGGCCACTGGCCGAAGACCGAATGGCGCAAGCTGTGGCTGTGGCTGTTCCGCTGGAACCGCAGCTCGCCGACCAAGCTGTGGTCGAACTATCCCCCGTTCAACGGCAACGAGGAATGGGACATGCACACCTTCATCGACGGCAAGCGCGCCCGCGCCGGCGGGCACCATCTGCCGTCGATGTTCCGCTTCGACTTCGGCACCCACATGCTGACCCGCGCCTGCGTGCCGATCGACGCGGACAACACCCAGATCGTCTACTACCACGCGGTGCGCCGGACCGGCATCGGCCGGCTGCTGCACAACATGTACTACTACGGCTTCTACCGCTGGGCGATGTACCAGAACTTCTCCAAGCAGGATTACCGCGTGATGGCGCCGCAACGCTACGACCTGCCCGAGATCCTGTCGTCGACCGACGCGCAGATCGTGGCTTGGCGCAAGCTGCTGCTGAAGGCGCGCGGCATGCCGCGCGGCGTCGCGCTGCCCGACGACGAGACGCCGGAGATCGCCGACGCCGCCGAGTAGGCGGCGGCGCGGCGGTCAGCGCGCGTAATACTTGTAGTCGCGGCCGTAGTAGTAGCCGGAATCGCCGAAGCCGTAGCCGGCATTCTTCTTCACGTCGACCATCGAGATCACGGTGTGCAGCGCCGGCGCCGTCGCGCCGACCGTGCGCAGCGCCTGCAGCGCGACCTCGCGCCGGGTGCGGCCCCAGCGCACCACGAACAGCGTCGTGTCGGTCAGGCTCGCCAGGAAGCGCGCGTCCGCCGCCGCGCGCACCGGCGGCGAATCGACGACCACCAGGTCGTAGCGGCTGCGCAAGGTGTCGAGCAGCGTGCGCATCGCCTCCGACTCGATGAGGTCGGACGGGTTGGGGCGCGCGCGGCCGGCGGTGAGGACGGCGAGGCCGGTCTGGTCGTCCGCCCGCAACGCCTCGTCCAGCGTCGCCTCGCCGGCCAGCACCTCCGCCAGCCCCGGGCCGCGCGGCAGGGCGAAGGCGGGGTGCACGCCGGGGGCGCGCAGGTCGGCGTCGACGATCACCACCTTCTGCTGCGCCGCCGCGCGCATCCGCGCCACCGACAGCGCGAGCGTGGTCTTGCCTTCGTGCGCCTGCGCCGAGGTGATCAGCAACATGCGCGTCGCCGCGCCGGGATTGCCCAGCGTGACGCCGGCATAGACGCTGCGCACCGATTCCGCGTAAGCCGACCCCGGCCGGTCGACCAGCAGCCGGGCGGGCGACCGGCCACGCCGTTCGCGCCGGCGCACGAACGGCACCAGGCCCAGGCTGGGCAGGCCCGTCGCCGCCTCGATCTCCTCGGCGCTGTGGAAGCCGCGGTCCATCTGTTCGCGCAGGAAGGCGATCATCACGCCCAGGATCAGCGCGGCGACAAGCGCCACCGCCAGGATCGGCACCGTCTGCGGCGACGACGGCACGGTCGGCATCTCGCCGCGCGAGATGACGCGCGCATCGGCCTGGCGGAACGCCGCGTCCGTGTCGCCGCCCGCCGCCTTGAAGCGGGCGAGGAACGCCTCCAGCAGCGTGCGGTTGGTGCGCGCCTCGCGCTCCAGCGCGCGCAGCTCGATCTCCGCCTTGTTGGATTCGGCGGCCTGCCCCTTGGCCTGGTCGAGGCTGGCGCGCAGGGTCGCCTCGTGCGACCGCGCGGCGTTCAGGCTGGCCTCGACGCTGCGCACGATGCGGCGGATCTCGGTGCCGATCTGGGTCTCGAGGTCGCGCAGGTCGGCGCGCAGGCTCTGCATCCGCGGATGGCGATCGCCGAGCGTCTGGCCGAGGTCGGCGAGCTGGCGGTCGATCGCGATCTGCTGCTCGCGCAGCCGCTGGATCAGCGGCGATGACAGCACCTCCGGCACCGATTCGTAGCCGCGCGGCTCGCCCAGCTGGCGCCGCATCTGGCTGTAGCGCGACTCCACTTCGGCGCGGGTGGCGCGCGCGTCCACCAGCTTCGCGTTGAGGTCGGCGACCTCCTGCGACATCAGCGTGCCGCCGCGGCCCTCGATCAGGCCCGACCGGGCGCGGAATTCCTCCACCGCGCGTTCGGATTCCTCGACCCGCTCGCGCAGGCCGGCAATGCGCTCCTCCAGCCATTCCGCCAGGCGCTGGGTCTGGTCGTACTTGGCGGCGAGCTGCACCTCGATGTACGCGTCGGCGACCGCGTTGGCGCCGTCGTGCGCGAGCTTCGGATCGGCGGCGGAGAACTCCACCGCGACGACCCGCGACTGGCCGCGCAGCGCCACGTTGAGGCGGCGATTGACCGCCTGGAACACCTGCACCCGCTCCAGGCCGCGCTGCTGCTCCGCCGCCAGCGGCGTGCGCGTCAGCAGTCCGGCGGCAAAGTGCGCCAGGTCCTCGTTCTCGATCATCGGCAGCGCGCCGATGGCCTCGTCGCGCGCCTGCTCGATCCAGCCCTTGGGGCGCAAGGCCGGGTTGAACTCCGCCATGCGGTCCAGCCCGAGGCGGTCAACCACCGCGGTCACCACCGGCGCGGCGCGCATGATCTCCACCTCGCTCAGCAGCGACTGGGTATCGCCCGGGCTGGTCGGCGGTGCGGCCGTGTCGAGGTCGCTGATGCGCGGCGCGCGCTGGTCGAGCAACACCAGCGCCTGGCCGGTGTTGCGCGGCGTCGCCATCCACAGCCATGCCGCGACGGGGATCATCACCAGGGCGACGACGGCCGCCACGGTCGCCCGCCGACGCCACAGACGGTGGAAGAGGTCGTAGAGGGTCAGGTCCGGCTCGGCCGCGGCCGGCCGCGGCTCGATGCGGGGCAGCGCCGGGGCGGGTGGCGGCTCCGGCTCGCCCGGGACGGCGATGCGCGGCACCGGCTTGGTCGGGTGCTGCATCCCATCGCACGGGTTGTGCTCGACGTATTTCCGCCGGTGCGCCCAGCGGAAGAACGACCGGATGGCCCGGAACGCCTTGTCGCATTCGGCCGGCTGGTCGAGGAGGCCCTGGATGACGCCGGCGACATCGTCGGTGGTGATCTCCTCCGCCGGGCGACGGCCGAGCTTGTCGACGAAATGCCGCCCCAGCAGATCCTGCATCTCGCGCGCCAGGGTGGCGCTGTTGTTGACCGCGACGTGGGTATTGATGAAGAGGTCGACCGCGGCGGCGAAGGCGATGGTGGCGCCGTGCCTGCCCAGCGCCACCTCGGCCAGCATCTCCCTGGCCTTCGCGCGCGCCTCGGCCAGGGTCAGGGTCGGGTAGCGGCCGATGGTGACCCGCTTGCGGTTCTCGCCGTACATGACGGTGAAGGTCTTGGTGCCGCCGGGGCTCACCCGGCAGCCGAACGACGGCAACGCAGTATCCCAGTAGGTGACCTGGATCGCCTGAGGTTTCAGGGACTTGATGCTGGTGTCGGTCAAATGTGCTTTGGGCACCTCAGTCTCTCGCTAGTCTCGGGAGAGGAACCGGCGCTAACCGCAGCGACACGGAAAGGGAACGCGCTGTTAATCTTGGTTAACAGAAGGTTAACGATGGTATCGAGCGGCCGCCTGAGCGCAATCGGCATCGGCGCGTTATCCACCGGATTCTTCGTGAGGCGTGGACTAGTCTCTTGATTCCATACGGAATGCCGAATCGCCTGTGGATAACTCATGGTTCCGGAAACGGAACTTTATCAACCCTTGATGGTGCATCTCAGGGGGCGGACCCGGCAAACGCCTCCACGGCGTAGCGGGTCCCATCCTCCGCCTCGGCAATCCCGAAGCCGTAGCGGTCGAACCCGGCGCCCAGGATGTTGCGGCGATGCCCCGGACTCGCCATCCAATCGTCGTGCAGGCGGCCGACGGCGCGGGCGTCGGCGGGGACCGGACAGCGCCGGCAGCGGGCGATGTTCTCCGCCACCGCGCCGCCGCCGCGGATCGCGAAGCCGTAGCGGTCCATGATCGTCGCGCCGTCCGGGGCGCGGTGGTCGAAATAGCCGCGCCGCAGCATGTCGGCGGCGTGCGCCCGCGCGGCGCGGCTGAGCGCGGGGTCGGCGACCAGCGGCGGCAGGCCGGCGTTGCGCCGCGCCGCGTTGACGAGGTCCAGGCTGCGCCCGACCAGCGTGCCGGGCGCCGCCGCCGGGGAAGCGCCGGGGCCGGCGGCCAACGCCGCCGCGACGGCCAGCGCCGCGCACCAACGAGCCTTCCGCATCCCGAACTGCTGCCAGACCGCGGCCCCCGGCGCAAGGCCGGCTCAGTTGGTGGCGAGCACGAAGCTGCGGATGACCGGGTAGATCTGGCTCTGCCAGCGGCGCCCGCTGAAGGTGCCGTAATGGCCGACGCCGGGCTGGTGGTGGTGGCGCTTGAGATGCGGCCGCAGGCCAGTGCACAGCGCATGCGCCGCCGCGGTCTGGCCCACCGAGCAGATGTCGTCGCGCTCGCCCTCGACGGTCAGCAGCGCGGTGCGGCGGATCGCCCCGGGGTCGACCTCGCGGCCGCGCCAGGTCAGCGCGCCGCGGGCAAGCCGCGCCTCCTGGAAGATCGTCGCCACGGTCTCGAGGTAGAATTCGGCCGGCAGGTCGAGGACGGCGAAATACTCGTCATAGAAGGCGGCTATCGAGGCGGCGTCACCCGCCCGGCCGTCGGCGAGGTGGCGGAACATGTCGCGGTGCGCATCGACGTGGCGCTCCATGTTCATCGACATGAACGCCGCGAGCTGGACGAACCCAGGGTAGACGCGGCGCCCGACCCCCGGGAACGGAAACGGAACGGATGCGATCAGGTGCCGCTCGAACCAGTCCATCGGCCGCGAGGTCGCGAGCGTGTTTACCGCCGTCGGGTTGACGCGGGTATCGATCGGACCGGCCATCAGGGTCAGGCTGCGCGGCTGCGCCGGGTGCTTGTCCGCCGCCATCACGGCGACGGCGGCGAGAGCCTGGACGCAAGGCTGGCATACCGCGAGCACGTGCGCGCCGGGACCGATCGAAGCGATGAACCGCATCAGGTAGTCGACATAGTTGTCGAGGCCGAAGCCGCCGTGCGCGACCGGCACGTCGCGCGCGTTCTTCCAGTCGGTGATGTAGACGTCGTGGTCGGCCAGCAACGTCTCGACGGTATGGCGCAGCAGGGTCGCGAAATGCCCGGACAGCGGCGCGACCAGCAGCATCCGCGGCTGCGGGACGGCCACGTCCTCCTTGACGAAATGGATCAGGTCGCAGAACGGCAGCGCCAGCGCCACCTCCTCGCGCACGGCAACCTCGCGGTTGCCGACGACGACCGTGTCGATGGCGAACGGCGGCCGGTCGTGGCTGAGCGTAGCGCGGGCGGTCATGGCCAACGCCGCCGACAGCCCGCGCAGCGCCGGCGGCGCGTCCTCGCCCGCGGTCGCCGCGAACGCCGCGAGGCCGGTGCGCGCCAGGGCACGCATCGGCTCGGTGGCCCAGGCAACGGTCTGGTAGGCTTGGTAGAGCATACGGTCGCCGCATCCGGTCTGGTCTGGTTGGCCGGTTGCCGTCCACGTGTCGCGGATGCGCGCGCCGACGCAGAGGCTAGTGCGTTTTCTTTTGCACAGCAATATAAGCTGGTGTGCATGGCAACATAGGCGCCGTCGCATGAACAATCCGCAAACGTCCCCGGCCGGCTCCCCGGCCCCGAGCGCCGTACTGACCATCTCCAGCAAGAACTATTCGTCGTGGTCGCTGCGCGGCTGGCTGCTGTGCCGGCTCGCGGGGCTCGCGGTCGAGGAACGGGTGGTGTCGATCGACGATCCCGCCAACCGGGCCGAGCTGCTGCTGCTGGCGCCCTCGGTCCTGGTGCCGCGGCTCAGCCACGACGGGGCGAGCGTATGGGACACCCTTGCGATCGCCGAGTACCTGGCCGAGCTCTATCCCGCCGCCGGGATGCTGCCGCAGGACCGGCTGGCGCGGGCCCATTGCCGGTCGGTCTGCGGCGAGGTGCATTCGGGCTTCTATAACCTGCGCTCGGCGCTGCCAATGAACCTCAAGGCCTCGCACAAGCACTTCAAGGTGTTCGCCGGCGCCCAGCCCGACATCGACCGGGTCCAGGCGATCTGGTCCGAATGCCTGGAGCGGTGGGGCGGCCCCTACCTGTTCGGCGCACGGCCGACCATCGCGGATGCGATGTACGCCCCGGTCTGCACCCGCTTCCTGACCTACGGCGTGCCGATGAACCCGGCCGCGGCCGCGTATTGCGACACCATCATGGCCTGGCCGCCGATGGCCGAATGGGTCGCCGCGGCGAAACGCGAGCCGGACGAGATGGAGGAGCTGGACGCGGAGTTCTAGCCTTCCTTGTCCCGCTCGCCCGCCGCCCGGACGAAGCCGTCGAGGTTGGCGATGATGCGGGCCATGACGTCGTGGAAGACCTCGAGCTCGGCGCGGCCGATGCCCCGGGTGAATTGGCGCGCGCCGTTCTCCAGCTCTTCCAGGAGCTCGGCGGCGACCTGGCGACCGCGCGCGGTCAGGAAGATGCGGTACTTGCGGCCGTCGTCCGGGTCGCGCGCACGCGCGATCAGGCCGTCGCGCTGCATCCGGTCGAGGTGCTCGGCCACCGTCGACTGCTCGATGTCGGTCCGCTCGACCAGGTCCTTCTGCAGCAGGCCTCCTTCGGCGAACAGCCACACCAGGATCGGGATCTGGCCCGGCCAGGCGCCGACCGAGCCCAGGCGGATGCGCGCGGCCTTGTTGGTCAGCCGCGCGGCGAGGTTGATCTCGCTGGTCACCCGCATGTCATGCCCGACGGTCGGCAGGCGGCCCGACGCCGGTGTACGCGCGACGGCGCGGCGCAGGCTGCTGGTGGACGCTTTGCTACGAGCCAAGACGATGCCTCAAGAAAATGCGATGGCGGCAAAACGGAGGCGATACTAGCCGGCCTCCCACGGCCGGTCACTGCGTTCAACCGCCGCGCGCCGCACCGATCGCCCGCCAGACGGCTTCCGGCGTCGCCGGCATGTCGATGTGGCGCACGCCGAGCGGACGCAGCGCATCGATGACGGCGTTGATGACGGCCGGCGGCGCGCCGGTAGCGCCGCTTTCGCCGGCGCCCTTGACACCGAGCGGGTTGGTCGGCGACGGCGCCTCGGCGATCGCCACCGCGATCGAGGGCAGGTCGTCGGCCCGCGGCAGGCAGTAGTCGAGCGGCGAAGCGGTGAGAAGCTGCGCCGTTTCCGGGTCGTAGCGGCAGCATTCCATCAGCGCCTGGCCGACGCCCTGCGCGATGCCGCCGTGGCTCTGGCCAAACAGGATCATCGGGTTGATGGCGCGGCCGACCTCGTCCACCGCGGCGAAGCGGTCGAGGCGCACCGCGCCGGTCTCGGCGTCCACCTCCACCTCGCAGACGTGGACGCCGCACGGGTACGTCGCGTCGGGCAGCTTGAAGTCCGACTCCGCCTGCAGCGGCGGCTCGCCCGCGCGCTCGCACAGGCCGGCGATCTCGAACAGGCCGATCGACACGTTGGTGCCGGCCACGACGAAGCGGCCGTCGGCGTAGACCAGGTCTTCCTCCGCCGCCTCGAGGCGCGCGCCGGCGATCGCGCGGGCGCGATCCAGGATCGTCGCGGCGTTGTTGGCGATCAGCGAGGCGGCCATGATCACCGAGCGCGACCCGTGGGTGCCGAAGCCGCGCGGGATCGTCCCGGTGTCGCCCTGGACGAGACCGACGCTTTCGTAGGGCACGCCGAGCCGGTCGGCGATGATCTGTGCGAACACCGTCTCGTGGCCCTGGCCGTGGTTGTGCGTGCCGGTGCGGACCTCGACCGTGCCGTCGCCGCGGACGTGCAGGGCGCCCCACTCCATCGGCACGCCGGCGGCGACCTGGATGTAGTTGGCGAGGCCGCGGCCGCGCAGCACGCCGCGCGCCCGGCTGGCCGTGGCGCGCGCGGCGAAGCCGTCCCAGTCCGCCAGCGCGAGCGCCGCGTCGAGGTTCGCGGCGTAGTCGCCGCTGTCGTAGACGACGCCGGTCGCGGTGCGGAACGGCATCGCCGCGGCGGCGATGTGGTTGCGCCGCCGCAGCGCCACCGGGTCGATGCCGATCGCGGCGGCCGCGGCATCCATCAGGCGCTCGATCAAGTAGACCGATTCCGGCTGCCCCGCACCGCGATAGGGCGACACCGTCATCGTGTTGGTATAGGCGGCGCGCACCCGCGCATAGACCAGCGGGATGTCGTAGACGCCGTTCTGCACCCGCGGTCCCAGCACCACCGGCACCGCCGGGCCGAGGTGGCCGGGATAGGCGCCCATGTTGGCGATGGTGTCGACTCGCAGCGCCAGCATGCGGCCGTCCGCGTCGAACGCCGCCTCCGCGCGCGAGCGGTTGTCGCGGCCCTGGGTGTCGGTCAGGAAGCATTCGCCGCGCTCGCCGATCCAGCGCATCGGCCGGCGGAACCGGCGGGCGCACCACGCGGCGACCACGATCTCCGGATACACCGCGCTGCGTCCGCCGAAGCCGCCGCCGACGTCGGGGCTGACCAGGCGCACCTGCGCGTCTGGCACGCGCAGGATCTCGTGCGCCAGCGCGTGGCGCACCCGGTGCGGGGTCTGCGAGTTGGTGTGGATGAGATAGGCGTCGCGCGCCGCATCGTATTCGGCGATGACGGCGCGCGGCTCCATCGGCGTGACAGCGATGCGGTTGTTCACCACCGTAACCGACGCGACGTGGGCCCCCGCGCCGAACGCCGCCGCGCAGGCCGCCTCGTCGCCGTATTCGGCGTCGACGCAGAGATTGTCCGGGATGTCGTCCCACACCGGCGCGCCGCCGGCCAGCGCCGCGGCCGCGTCGGCGACCGCGGGCAGCGGCGCGTAGTCGACCGCCACCCGTTCCGCCGCTTCGGCCGCCGCCGCCTCGGTCTCGGCCACCACCACGGCCACCGGCTCGCCGACGTGACGGACCCGGTCGGCGGCCATCACCGCGTTGGGCGGCAGCCGCACCGTCGTCCCGGCGCGGAACCGGAACTTGCCGCCGGCGATCTGCATGAAGTCGGTGCCGGGCAGCCCCAGGCCGTCGGCGGCATAGTCGGACGCGGTCAGCACTGCGATGACGCCGGGCCGCGCGGCGGCCGCCGCCGTATCGACCGCAAGCAGCCTGGCGTGCGCGTGCGGCGAGCGCACGAAGCACAGGCTGGCATGACCCGGGACGGACAGATCGGCGACATAGCGTCCATGGCCGCGCAGGAAGCGCTCGTCCTCCTTGCGCCGGACGGACTGGCCGATCCCGAACTGTCCCATCGTCTCGACCGCTCCCGACCCCTAGGCCACCTTCCTTGACAGTTATATCGGTACCGGTATATCTCAACAAGCATCAGACCGGCGTGACGTCGTCCTGTCGCCGTCTTTGCCCCAGGCGCCGCGTCCGTTCGGTCACACAGGCGCGAGGTCGCATCCCATGCCGTCGGCCACCGAGAACCAGGGTTTCAGCTACGACGCGGCGGAGATCGGCATCGACCCCGTCGACAAGGTGTATCGCGACGGGCTGGGCGACGGCCTTGAGAAGGTGCTCGGCAAGGGCGCCGACACGCTGGAGGCGATCGTCGCCGGGCTGAACGAGATCGGCGTGACCGGCCCGGCCGGCCAGCGCTGGACCGAGCCGCTCCTCGAATCCGAACTCAACCGCCTCTCGCGCTAGCCGCCGCGAACCGCAGCGAGGAATGACCATGCGCACGTCGATCGTCGAGAAGCCCACTTCGGTGGACGACCTCCTGGAAACCGGCCTCCTCAACAACTGGTACCTGGTGTGCCGCGACACCGATCTCGGCAACAAGCCGCTCGGGCTGAAGCGGTTGAACCGCGACATCGTGCTGTGGCGCGACCAGTCGGGCGGGATCAGGGCGGTGGAGGACTTCTGCCCGCATCGCGGCGCGCAGCTGTCCATCGGCAACGTCTGCAACGGCAATGTCGCGTGCGCCTATCACGGCGTGGAGGTCAACGGCGACGGCGCGGTCGCAGCGGTGCCGTCCACTCCCAACAGCCCGCTGATCGGCCAGAAGCTGCTGCGGTCGTATCCGTGCCAGCAGCGGCACGGCGCGATCTGGGTCTATTTCAGCGACGGGCTGAGCGATGCCCCGCCGCCGCCGCTGCGCTTCCCCGACGAGTTCGAGACCGGCGAGTGGTCCGGCTTCGTCGATATCCGCCACTTCGAGTGCAACTGGCAACTGGTGCGCGACAACCAGTTCGACCCGGTGCACGGCAGCTTCCTGCATGCCGGCACGCATGCGCTGTCGTGGGGCAGCAAGGAGACCGAGCTCGGCTACCAGAAGACCGAGCTCGGCTTCGTGGTGTGGCGCAAGAACCAGCAGGGCATCAACCTGGACCGCACCTGGATGCAGCGCTACGAAGGCTGCGGCTTCTGGACCATCACCGACCTGCCGTTCCCGCGCAACGAAGGCGGCGGCACGGTGCGCCTGTTCCGCTACCCGACGCCGATCGACCGCGACAACTGCATCACCTACAACTACCGCCTGCAGCGCCACACCGGCTGGCGGCGCGACCTGTGGCGGTTCCTCTACAAGAACCGGGTGCAGTACCGCGGCCAGGAGGTGCTGGAGCAGGACCGCGTCGCGCTGCGCACCATCCCGCGCGACGCCGCGGGGCGCGAGAACCTGCTGCAGATCGACCTCGGCGTCGCGCGCATCCGCCGGCTCTACCGCGACGAGGCGGAGCGCCAGTTCGCCGCCCTCCACGGCACCGCCGCGGCGGCGGAGTAGCGCGCGATGAAGGTCGGCGTGATCGGCCTGGGCCGCATGGGCGGCCCGATGGCCCGCAACATCGTCAAGGGCGGCCACACGGTCACGGTCTACGACGTCCGGCGCGAGGCGGCGCAGGCCATCGAAGGCGCGAGCGCGGCGGCGAACCCGGCGGCGGTCGCGGCCGCGTCCGACGCGGTCCTGATCAGCGTTCCGGGGCCGGAGGAGGACGATGCGGTGATCCTGGGCGCCGACGGCATCCTGGCCGGCGCCAGGGACGGCCTCCTCGTCATCGACGCGACGACCATCACCGTGCCGCAAACCCGCACGCTTGCCGCGACGTGCTCCGCGCGCGGGCTCGACTACCTGGACGCGCCGGTGAGCGGCGCGCACCACGGCGCCGTCGCCGGCACGCTCACCGTGATGGCGGGGGGCGACGCGGCGGCGTTCGCACGCGCAGAGCCGGTGTTCAAGTGCGTCGGCACCAACATCCGCCACATCGGGCCGACCGGCTGCGGCACGGCGATCAAGCTGATCAACCAGGCGGTCTACGTCAGCTACATGTCGGCGTTCGCCGAAGGCCTCGCGCTCGGCGACGCGGTCGGCATCCCGCTGGAGACCATGCTCGACGTGCTGGGCAGCTCCGCCGCCGGCCACCCGATGATCGCCACCAAGTACGACGAGATCCGCGGCAAGGCGAACACCAGGTTCGCCATCGAGCGGGCGACCCTGTTCCTCGACCTCGCGCAGCAGGCGTTCCGCGACGTCGGCTGCACCACGCCCGTGTTCGACGCGGCGATGGACTCCCTGCGGCGTGCCGAGGGCCTCGGCCTCGCCAACGAGGATATCATCGTCGCGCGCAGCAAGTACCTCGGGCCAGACGCCGGCCGATAGCGGCGCTACATCGGCATTCCCATCACGGTCGGCAGCCACAGCGCCAGCACCGGGAACACCGTCAGGATCGACAGCCGGATCAGGTCGGCCGCGAGGAACGGCATGATCCCGCGGAAGATCGTCTGCAGCGGGATGCTTTTGGCGATCCCGTGAAGCACGAACACGTTGATGCCGATCGGCGGCGTGATCAGCCCGATCTCGATCACCATGACGTTGATGATGCCGAACCACAGCGGGTCCATGCCCATGCCGATGATCAGCGGGAAGACGAACGGCAGGGTGATGACCATCGCGGCCACCGTGTCGAAGATGCTGCCGAGGACGAGGTACATCGCGTGCAGCATGAAGATGACGACCAGCGGGTGCAGCCCCAGCGACTGCACGTAGGCCACCATGTCGTCGGCCATGTGCGACAGCGTCACGAAATAGGTGAACACGTTGGCGCCGACGATTATCAGGTAGATCAGGCCGGTCGAGGCCGCCGTCTCGCCCAGAACGGTGCGCATCACCTTCCACGTCAGCCGGCCGCGCAGCACCGTGAAGATGAACGCCAGGCACACCCCGACCGAGGCCGCCTCCACCGCCGTGAACACGCCGCCGTAGATGCCGCCGCTGACGATGACGATCAACACCAGTACCTGCCACGCGCCGCGCAGCGCCGCCCACTTCTCCGACCACGGCATCCGCGGACCGGCCGGTCCCGCTTCCGGATTGAGCCGGACATAGACGATCACCGCGACGAGGTGCAGCGTGACGGCGATGATCGCGGGGATGATCGCGGCGACGAACAGCGAGATGATGAACTGCTCGGTCAGCACCGCATAGAGCACCATGATCACCGACGGCGGGATCAGGATGCCGAGCGTCCCGCCGGCGGCTATCGCGCCGGTGGCGATCGAGGGCTGGTAGCCGCGCCGCAGCATCTCCGGCAGCGCGACCCGGCCCATCGTCGCGGCGGTCGCGACCGAGGAGCCGCAGATCGCGCCGAACCCGGCGCAGCCGCCGATCGTGGACATCGCGAGCCCGCCCCGGTAGTGGCCGACCAGCGCGTAGGCAAGACGGTAGAGGTCGGTCGACAGGCCTGCGGCGGTGGCGAAGCTGCCCATCATCAGGAACAGCGGGATGACGCCGAGGTCGCGGTGAGAGAAGACCGCGGACGCCTCCGTCTTGACCAGGCTGAGCGCCGGGTCCCAGCCCAGCATCATCGCGACGCTGGCGACGCCCGACAGGCCCATCGCCACGCCGATCGGCACGTGCAGCGCGATCAGGGCGAACATGCCGGCGAGCCCGATCAGGGCGATGGTCAACGAGTCCAAGCTGGCGCTCCGCGATTCTTGTCTATCGACCGCGTTCGGGCTCGTCGTGGATGCCGAGCGTGATGTCCTCGTCGCTCGCCGGCAGCATGCCGCCGGGGCCGGCGGCGTTCAGCAGCGCGCGCCGGACGTGGCCGGCCAGCACCACGGCCTGCACCGGCACGCACGCCACCGCCAGGATCGACGCCGCCGTCCACCACGGCCAGGTCAGCAGCTTCACCGTCATCGTCGAGTTGCCGGACCGGAACTCCTCGCCGGCGAAGATGACGAGCTGCCAGGCGAGCAGGACGAAGAACACGAACGTCAACGCCGCGCCGAACACCTCGAGCCAGTTGGCTGCGCGGCTTCCGAGGGCGCCGCCGAGGAAGCGGATCGTGACATTGTTGCCCTGCAGCAGCCCGGCGGGGAACGCCGACACGACGACCAGCCCGAGCAGCAGCCGCGTGGCGTCGTCGACGCCGGGGATCGGCAGCGAGAACAGCCAGCGCAGCATGACGTCGAACAGCGTCAGGAATGCCGCGGTGAACAGAGCGGAGACCCCGATCAGGGCAACCCAGCGCGTCGGGCCGTCGAGGCGACGGCTGGGGGCGAAGGTCCCGTCCACGGCCGTCCCGCCCGCCACCGTCAGCTGCCCTTGCGGATTTCCGCCAGAAGCCGGACGAAGGTGTCGTACTTCTTCTGGCCGTCCGGCGTCTCCGCGATCCATTTGT
Organism: Rhodospirillaceae bacterium; assembly: GCA_050249455.1. Taxonomy (GTDB): domain Bacteria; phylum Pseudomonadota; class Alphaproteobacteria; order MPNO01; family VGEU01; genus JBFWQM01. The sequence continues at coordinate 21,746 of JBFWQM010000059.1, forward strand.
CGAGGACCGGCTTGGCGAGCGCCGCGCCCTTGGCGAAGTCGGCGTCCGACGGCGTATAGATCTTGTGCGAAGCGTCGCCGGCGATCTGCTTGCGCGCATCCTGGCCGACGATGTCGAACCCGCCGCCGCCGTTGACCGCGAACACCTCGCCGCTGTGCTTGTCGATCACCGCCTTGGTCTCGGCCGGCAGGCTGTCCCACGACTTCTTGTTCATCCCGATCGCGAGCGGCAGGACTCCGAGCGGGATGGCGTAGTGGTGCTTGACGACCGGCAGCATCCGGAACGTCGTCAGGGTCGAGAACCCGGTGTAGGCGCCGTCGACGACGCCGCGGCTGAGCGCCTCCGTCGTCTCGGTGATGGACAGGCCGATCGGCACGCCATTCAGCGCCTTCACGACGTCGGAGTGCACTGCCGCCGCGGAGCGCACCTTTATGCCTTTCAGGTCGAACACGGAGTCGATCGGCTTGGCGGTCTGGACGTGGTAGGTGTCGGTGGAGAAGACGCCGAGCACCTTGAGCTCGTCGAGCCCGCCGATCATGCCCATCTTGTACATCCGCCACATCGCGACGGAGGCTTCCTTGCCGTTGCGCGCCAGGAACGGCATCTCGAACAGGCCGAAGTCGGGGAAGCGGCCGGGCGTGTAGCCCGGGTCGAAATAGGCGATGTCGGCGACACCGTCCTTGATGAGGTCGTAGTACTTGGACGCGTCGCGTCCCAGAGAACCGCCGTAATAGCCGCGAAGCTTGATCTTGTCGCCGGCCTCGGCGTTCACCGCGTTGATGAACGGCTGGACGAGGTGGACGATGACCACGCTCTTCTCATGCGTGAAGGCGGCGATCCGGATCTCGCGCTGCGCCTGGGCGGGCGATGCGGCGAACGGCAGGACCAGAAGGGCTGCGATCAAGAATCGCTTCATGGCGGATTCCCTTTCCCGGGCGGCTGCGGCTGGAAGGATATGTGACGCACAAGGTGCCTGCGCTTCGTCGGGGCGCTGCGGCCGGCGGCGATAGTGGCGCGTGGCGAAGTCATGGCGCTCCCGTGTCTGCGACGTACGCCGATCATTTTGGTTTTTATATCGGGTACGATCTATTTGCGATGGAACCAGTTGTGACTTGGCCGGTCAAGTGGAATCCCGGGCAATCCGGTATAGCGCTACCGTTCGCCGTCGGATTGACTGCGCAGCGGGCGAAGCGCGACGGCGGCGGCGTAACAGGTTGACGGCGCGCGTCGGCCCGCCTTACGACTCCATCGGGTCCGATGCACCCGCGGGTTGAGGGAGGGGACATGGCGTCGAAATTGCTGCTCAGTCTGGCGGTCTCGCCGTACGACCGCGCGGCGCCGCTGTTCGACGGCCGCGTCACGGTCGAGGGCTGCGACATCGCTCCGGTCGCGCTGTCGCCGGAAGAGACCTTCCATCGCGCGCTGCGCTACCACGAGTTCGACGTGACCGAGCTGTCGCTGAGCAGTCATGCGCTGACCGTGGCGCGCGGCGATCCGCACTACGTGGGCATTCCCGCCTTCACCTCGCGCGCCTTCCGCCACAGCGCCATCTACATACGTACGGACCGCGGCATCGCCGGGCCGGCCGATCTCAAGGGCAAGACAGTCGGGCTGCCGGAATACCAGCAGACCGCCAACCTGTGGGTGCGCGGACTGCTGCAGGACGAGTTCGGCGTCAAGCCGTCCGACATCCGCTGGCGCACTGGCGGCGTGGCGGAAGCCGGACGCACCGAGCGGACGCCGATCCGGCTGCCGCCCGACGTCGATGTGCAGCCGCTGCCGCCGGGCGGCACGCTGTCGGCGATGCTGGAGTCGGGTGCGCTCGACGCAGTGCTGAGCCCGCGCGAGCCGCCCTGCTTCGAACGTCGCGCGCCGCACATCGACCGGCTGTTCCCCGACTACGAGCCGGTCGAGCGCGAGTTCTTCCGCCGCACCGGCGTCTTCCCGATCATGCACCTGGTCGGCATCCGCCGCTCGCTGGTGGAGCGCCACCCGTGGCTGCCGGTCAGCATCTACAAGGCGTTCGTTCGGGCGAAGGAGATCGCGCTGGAGGAGCTGCGGCTGATCGGCCATCTCGCGGTCACCCTGCCGTGGCCGGTCGCGGCGCTGGACAGCGCGCGCAGGCTGATGGGGGAGGACTTCTGGCCCTACGGCGTCGAGCCCAACCGCGCGCAGCTCGAGCTGTTCGCGCGCTATTCGCACGAGCAGGGCCTTTCCGCGCGCAAGCTCGCGGTGGAGGAGCTGTTCGCTGCCTCCACCCTGGATCTTTCGAAGAACTGACGTTCAGACCACCTCGGCCTTGAACAGGTCCCACAAGGTCGCGTAGGCCTCCTCGAAGCCGGGCTCGAGATAGATCTCGAACACGTTGCGCGGGCGCGGCAGCGGCACCGGGTAGATGCCCTTCACTTGGCCGGGCCGGCGCGTCATCACCACCACGGTGTCGGACAGCGTGATCGCCTCCACCAGGTCGTGGGTGATGAACAGCATCGTGGTCTTGTTGCGCTGCCAGAGCTGCAGCAGCTCGTGGTGCAGCTTCATCCGGGTTTGCGCGTCGAGCGCGCCGAACGGCTCGTCCAGCAGCACGACGTCGGGCTGGTAGATCAAGGTGCGCACGATCGATACGCGCTTCTGCATGCCGCCGGAGAGCTGCGAGGGGTAGCTGTTCTCGAATCCGTCGAGGCCGACCAGGCGCAGCCAGTCGGCGGCCTGCTCGCGCCGCGCCGCCTTGGGCACGCCGCGCACGGCGAGCGCGAACTCGACGTTGCCCAGCGCGGTCAGCCACGGGAACAGGTTGCTGTCCTGCGTCACGAAGCCGACGCCGGTGTTGAGCCGGTCGACCGGCCGGCCCTTGTACAGCACCTTTCCCGCCGACGGCGCGATGAGGCCGGCGGCGAGACGCAGCAGCGTGGTCTTGCCGCAGCCGGACGGTCCGACCACCGTGGTGATGCCGCCGGTCGGCACGCGCAGGGACACCCGGTCGAGCGCGGTGACCGAACGCTCCGCATCGCCGAACATCAGGGTGACGTCGGCGAACTCCACCGCCGCCGGCGCATCCGCGCCCGGCGCGGCGGCAGGACCGCCGCCCGCGATCTCGCTCA
>JBFWQM010000060.1:0-24691 GCA_050249455.1 Rhodospirillaceae bacterium
GTGGCAGACCGGCCCGAAGATCTCCTCCTTCTGGATGCGCGAGTTCTCGGGCAGCCCGGTGAAGATGGTCGGCTCGACATAGGCGCCGTTGTCGCGCGCGTCGCCGAACTTCGGCACGCCGCCGCCGATGACGATGTTGGCGCCTTCCTTTTTGGCCAGCTCGTAGTAGGACAGCACCTTGTCGCGGTGCTCCTTGGAGATCAGCGGGCCCATCTGCGTCGCGTGGTCTTCCGGCCGGCCGATCTTCATCGCGACGGCCTTCTCCTTCAGCGCGGCGACGAACTTGTCGAAGATCGGCCGCTCGACGTAGACGCGCTCGGAGCACAGGCACACCTGTCCGCAATTGGCGAACACCGACCGCGTGGTGCCTTCCAGCGCCGCCTCGAAGTCGGCGTCGGCGAAGATGATCGCCGGGTTCTTGCCGCCGAGCTCGAACGACAGCGCCTTCACGTTGACCGAGGCCGACCGCATGATCTCGCCGCCGGTCCGCGTCTCGCCGGTGAAGGTCAGCGCGTCGATGCCCTTGTGCTTGGCGATGAACTCGCCCGCCGAGTTGGGCCCGAAGCCGTGCACCACGTTGAACACGCCGTGCGGGATGCCGGCATCGTGCATCACCTCGGCCAGCAGGGTCGCCGTGGTCGGCGTCTCCTCCGACGGCTTCAGGATGACGCAATTGCCGCTCGCCATCGCCGGGCCGATCTTCCAGGTCGACAGCAGCAGCGGCAGGTTCCACGGCGAGATCACGCCGACCACGCCGTGCGGCTCGCGCACCGTGTAGTTTAGCGCGCCTTTGCCGTCGGGCGTGTCCATCGGGTAGCACTCGGTGCCGACCGATTTCATCACGTCGGCGAAGATGCGGAAGTTCGCCGCGCCGCGCGGGATGTCGACGTGGGAGGACAGGGACTGCGGCTTGCCGGTGTCGGCGCTCTCGGCCTCGACGAACTCGTCGAACCGCTTTTCGATTCCGTCGGCCACCGCGTAAAGCAGCTTCGCCCGCTTCTCTACCGCCATGCCGCGCCAGTCCCGCCAGTAGGCTTCGCGGGCGGCCTTGACCGCGTCGTCCACGATCTTCTGGTCGGCCTCGTGCACCTTGGACAGGAGGGAGCCGTCGACCGGGCTGACGTTGTCGAACGTCCGCGCGCCCTCGACGAACCTGCCGCCGACGTAGTTCTTGAGCTCCTTAACGTTGCGCGGGGAGTCGGTTGACGGGCTGGCCACGGGCGCCTCCTGGTGTCGCGTTTCGCGGTGCTGGCAAACGAGCGCCCTATGGGCCCATGGCGCTCGGCCGCAGGCTATGCGAGCCCCCGGAGGCTGTCAACAAAACGGCCCCTGGCCGCCCTTCCGCGCCGCCCGCAAGTGTCGTATGACGTGCTGCAACACTCGATTGGGGAAGGCTATGGCTGAACGACAAGGACCGCTCGCCGGCGTGCGGGTGCTCGATCTCACGCGCGTGCTGGCAGGGCCGTTCTGCACCCAGATGCTGGGCGACCTGGGCGCCGACGTGATCAAGGTGGAGCGCCCCGGCGCCGGCGACGACACCCGCAAGTTCGGCCCCCCCTTCCTCAAGGGCCCCGACGGCAAGGACACCCGCGAGAGCGCCTATTTCATGGGGGCCAACCGCAACAAGCGATCGGTCGCGCTCGACATCGCGGCGCCCGAGGGGCAGGCCGTGGTGCGCCGGCTACTGGAGAAGTGCGACGTCCTGGTGGAGAACTTCAAGACCGGCAACCTGGCCCGCTACGGCCTCGGCTACGAGGACCTGAAGAAGGACCGGCCGGACCTCGTCTACTGCTCGATCACCGGCTTCGGCCAGACCGGGCCGTACGCGGAGCGGCCGGGCTACGACTTCCTGATCCAGGCGATGGGCGGGCTGATGTCGATCACCGGCGAGCCCGAGGGGGAGCCGCAGAAGGTCGGCACCCCGATCTCCGACATCATGGCCGGCATGTACGCCACGGTCGCCATCCTGGCCGCGGTGCGCCATCGCGACAGGACGGGGCAGGGGCAGTACATCGACGTCGGCATGCTCGACACCACCGTCTCGATCCTGGCCAACACGGCGATGAACTTCCTCTATGCCGGGGAGCTCGGCCGGCTCGGCAACGCGCACCCCAACATCGTGCCGTACCAGGTCTTCCCGACCGCCGACGACTTCATCGTCGTCGCGATCGGCAACGACACCCAGTTCAAGCGGTTCTGCGAGCTGGCCGGAACCCAGGCGCTGGCCGCCGACCCGCAATACGCCACAAACGACGCCCGGGTGCGCAACCGCGGCGACCTCGTGCCGATCCTGCGCGAGGTGTTTCGCCGGCGCCCGGCGAAGGAATGGCTCGCCGCGCTGGAAGGCGCCGGCATCGGCTGCGGGCCGATCAACAACCTTGCCCAGGTGTTCGACGACCCGCACGTCAACGCCCGCGGCATGGTGGTGGAGATGCCGCACCCCGCCGCCGGCGGCGCGCCGTCCAAGCTGGTCGCCAGCCCCTTGCGCTTGTCGGAGACTCCGGTCGCCTACCGGCGCTCGCCGCCGATGGTCGGCCAGCACACGGGCGAGGTGCTGCGCGACGTGCTGGGGATGAGCGAGGCCGAGGTCGAGAAACTGAAAGCCGCAAAGGTCATCTGAAATCCCCCTCCCCTCGTGGGAGTGGGTTGGGGGAGGGGGCGCCCGATGCCGCGCGTGCCGTCGCATCTGCTGGAAGGGTTCCTGCATCGCCTCCGTCTGAGACGCCCCCTCCCCCCGCCCTCGGTCCGCTTCGCGGCCCGAGCCCGCGAGGGGAGGGGGTGCGTACTCCTCATCCTCGCGTGTTTTTGCGCATCGACCGCCTTCGCCCAGGGGCTGCCGTCCGGCAGCTCGCCGATCGGCCCGCTGAAGCGCGGTCCGGACGGCCGGCTGGTGCCGGTGGAGCGGCCGCCGCAGGGGATCGGCGCGGTGGCCGTGCCGGCGGGGCCGGGGATCACGCTGCCTGAGATCCTCGCCGTGGAACTGCCGGCGCCGGGCATGACCTCGATCGCGCCGGGGGCGTCGCCGCTGCGCGAGCTGCTGGGCGCGGCGGCGGACGAGCCCAATGCCGTCACGCACGACCGCGCCGCGCCGCTGCCGCTGGGCGGTACGCGGGTGACCTGGACGTCGTGGGCCGGCGAGCCCGGCAGGAGCGCCGTGCGGGCGACGCGGTCGGCCCTGGTCTATGTCCTGCCGCACGGCATGACCCCGGCCGGGCTGACCCGCGAGCCTTACGCCACCGGCGGCAACCAGTCGCCGAAGGTCGCGCAGTACGCCGACGGCGCCGTCCACGTCGCCTGGCTCGACCGCGGCCACGGGCGCGGCGCCGGCAATCGGGCGATGTACCGGCGCGGTACGCTCGACCCGCGCACCGGCGCGCCGCAATGGGAGACGCCGCCGGTCCGGGTCAGCGACAACTTCTCGGAGGGCGGCGGCAGCCACGTCGCGATCGACGCCAGCGCCAACGCCGTCCACTTCGCCTGGCAGGGCAACGGCGTCGTGTTCTACAGGCGGCTGGTGCGCCGCGGCGGCGAGTGGACGTTCGAGCCCGTGCGCGCCGTCCGCTTCATGGGGGAGTCGCCGGACCAGGGGCCGGCGCTGGCGGCGCAGGGCGACGAACGGATTCATCTCGTCTCGCCCGGCGGCCGCTACGCGCTGTCGGTCGACGGCGGCGCGAAGTGGTTGGTCGACCCGATCCCGGCGCCGCCGGGCCAGCGCATCAAGCTGCCGGCGATGGCGCTCGACTCCGCCGGCAACGTCCATGTCGCGTTCACCGGCATCGTGCGCGGCCCGGGCAATCCGTCGATGCGCGCCGCCAGCCGCGGCTACTGGCAGCTGCGATACGTCCGCCGCGACACGGCGGGCAAATGGAGCGGGGCGGAGGACGTGCTGGCCGGCGAGCCGGGCTGGGCAGATCCCGGCGACGGCAGCGACATCCTGGCCGACTGGGCCAACATCGCGGTCGACGAGTCCGGCGCGGTCTATGTCGGCTGGCACGGCACCGCCGCGACCCGGATCTACGGCAACGACGAGGCGCACGTCATCCGCAAGCCGCCCGGCGGCGGCTGGCAGAAGGCGCAGAAGCTGGCGCCGATCGACCGCGCCGGCGGCCGCTATTTCTCCTACGCCCCGTCCGTCATGACGGTCGCGCCTGGCCTGGCGGTCGCCGTGACCTTCTACGAGGTGACCGCGGAATATGCGGAAGTGTTCGATCCGGCGTGGCGCGTGCTGCGCGACGGTATCGCCGACGGGCCGCTGATGGCGCTGCCGCGGCTGGCGGGTCCGGCGATCGCGGCCGGCCGCCGCGACGAGGCGATCGGCCAGTGGTTTCCCGTCGTCTCGCGCCGGCCGCTGCGCGCCGCGGACGGACGCGCCTGGCTTGGCGCGCTCGCCACCGCGGCGACGCCGAACGCGCACGACTCGGCTTACCTCGTGGTCTTCCTGCGGGCCGACGTCAGCGATCTCGCGCGCCGTCGCTGAGGCGCGCCGCCGCGTCGTACGCAGCGTCTCGTCAGCGGCAATCGTTCAGGGTATATACGGTCGCGTCGAACAGAAGGAGGCGCATCATGGCGCGACGTTCAGTATTTGCATTCGGTTTGACCGCCGCCGTCGCGGGCGCCACCCTGGCACTGCCGGCCCAGGCCGACATGAACGACAACAAGCCGATCAGCTTCTCGGTCGATGGCGGCTCCGCCACCGGCTATTTCAAGGTGGTCGCCGAGGCGATCAACGCCATCATCCGCGAGGTCTATCCGGGCTCCGACGCAACATACAAGCCCGGCGCGCCGGCCGGCGGCATCCTCAACATCGCGACCGGCAAGTCCGACATCGTCTACACCGGCGGCCCGCCCGAGATCGCCTATGCGATGGAAGGCAAGGCGCCGTTCCAGGCCTCGCTGAAAGGCAAGTTCCTGTGGGTGGCCAAGCTGCACAACGGCCTTACCATCCACAGCTTCGCGACCAAGGAATGGTCGGACAAGACCGGCGTGAAGACCTACAAGGACCTCGCCGCCAAGAAGCCGGCGGTGCGCCTGGGCGTCAACCAGCTCGCGACGATGCAGAGCTACATCAGCGGCCCGGTGGCGATCTTCAAGCAGTACGGCATCGCCGACAAGGACATCGAGGCGTGGGGCGGCAGCTTCTTCCGCAGCAACATCGCCACCAACCTGGAAGCGTTCCGCGACGGCAAGATCGACGCCATCATCAACGGCGCCTTCGTGCCGACGGCGACGATCACCGACATCGCCCGCAGCCGCGAGATGGTGTGGATCGGCGGCGACGAGGCGGAGATGAAGAAGGCCGCGGCCGAGTGGGGCATCGACCAGATCGTGATCCCCAAGGACGCCTACCCGTTCCTGACCAAGGACGAGCCAACGACCACGGTGTGGAACGTCATGCTCGCCGGCCAGCATGTCAGCGACGAGACGGTCTACAAGTGGCTGAAGGCGGTCGACACCCACCTGGGCCGCGTGCAGTCGATCCACCCGTCGCTCAAGAACTTCGACATGAAGCTCGCGGTGACCAACCCGACGCAGGTGGCCTACCACCCGGGCGCCGAGAAGTTCTACCGCGAGAAGGGCCTCTTGAAGTAGGACGCGCCGCGCGGCGGCGCCGGCCGCCGCGCGGCGGACATCGCTAGCATTCAAGGGTAGTAATGGCTTCGTCGTTCGAACCCGGCGCGGCGCCCACGCTCGGCCGCCGGCTCGCCCGCGTGTTCTCCGAATCCGAACGGGTCGCCCCGTCCGGAGCGACCGGGTTCGCCATCATGGCCCTGTCGGTGCTGGGAAGCTGCGCCGTCACCTGGCTCGCGCTGTTCGGCAAGGTGACCGAGCACGAGCAGGTCGCTTGGTTCCTGCTGTTCCTGTTCCCGATCTGCTTCCTCACCACCACCGCGTACAAGGGCGTCTCCCGCCTGACCGGCCTCGACTACCTGCTGGCGGTCGTGGCCTGCGGCCTCGGTGCCTGGTTCATCGTGAACGAGCCGCGCTATGCGGTGTGGATGCCGAGCTTCAGCGAGATCACGTTCTACGACCAGATCGCCGGCCTCGCCCTGGTCGCGCTGTCGGTCGAGCTGTGCCGGCGGACGGTGGGGCCGGGGCTGACCGTCGTGGTCGCGCTGATCCTGGTCTATGTCGTATTCGGCGACCGCCTGTCCGGCAGCTTCCGCCATCCCGGCATCGAGTTCACGTTCTTCATCCAGTTGCAGACCATCCTGCAGGACGGCATCTTCGGCTCGCCGCTCTACGTGACGGCCAGCTACGCGTTCCTGTTCGTCCTGTTCGGCAACTTCTTCGTCGCGTCCGGCGGCGGGCAGCTGTTCTTCGACGTCGCCGCCGCGGCGACCGGGCGGATGTCCGGCGGGCCGGCCAAGGCGTGCGTGATGTCGAGCGGGCTCTACGGATCGATCTCGGGCAGCCCGGTCGCCGACGTGGCGACCACCGGCCCGATCAGCATCCCGATCATGCGCGACATCGGCATCCCGGCCGCGCGCGCGGGCGCGATCGAGGCGGCGGCGTCGACGGGCGGTTCGATCCTGCCGCCGGTGATGGGGGCGGTCGCCTTCATCATGGCCGACTTCACCGGCATCCCGTACCACAAGATCTGCGCCTATGCGCTGCTGCCGGCGCTCGGCTACTACCTTGGCGTCTTCTCGCTGGTCCATTTCGAGGCCCGCCGCCTCGACCTCGGCCGCGTGCCTGAAGACCAGATCGTCGGCCTCAAGATCGCGCTGTCGCGCAACTGGCCCAGCCTTGTGCCGATCGGCGTCCTGGTGTGGCTGCTCGCCACCGGCTACTCGGCCGCCTACGTCGCCGCGGGCTCGACCCTGGCGGCGATCGTCGCCAGCTGGGCGCGGCCCAACACCGCGATCGGCCCGCGCCGGTTCGTCGAGGCCTGCGCGGAGACCTGCCTCGCGATGGTTCCGCTGATCGGGGCGGTCGCCGCCGCCGGCTTGTTCATCGGCTGCATCGAGCTGACCGGCCTTTCGGGCAAGTTCACGCTGCTGCTGTTCCAGCTTTCCGGCGGCGAGCTGGTGCCCTCGATGATCCTCGCGGCGATCGTGCTGATCCTGCTCGGCATGGGGATGCCGACCACCGGGGTCTACATCATGGGCGTGGCGCTGCTGGTGCCGGTGTTCGTCAGCAAGTTCGGCATGCCGGTGATGGAGACGCACCTCTTCATGCTGTTCTTCTCGTGCATGTCGGCGATCACCCCGCCGGTCGCGGTGGCCGCCTTCGCCGCCGGCGCGATCGCCAAGGCCTCGCCGATGAAGATCGGGCCCTATGCCTGCCAGCTTGCCGTCGGCGGGTTCGTGCTGCCGTTCTTCTTCCTGTTCAACCGCGGCATCGTCCTGCAGGGATCGGTGTTCGACATCGTGTCCGACACGATCATCGGCTTCCTGGTGGTGCTCACCGCGGCGGTGGCGCTATACGGCTGGGTGATCAAGTACCGGCTCAACCCGTTCTGGCGCCTTCTGTTCGCCGCGATGACGGTCGGCATGATCTATCCGCTGGCGCCGTTGCAGTACGGACTTGCGGCGACCGCGGTGGCGCTGTTCATCTTCATGCGGATGCGGTCCGAAGGCACGGTCGCCGTCGGTGCGCGTCCGATCGGCTAGGGAGACATAATCAAGAAACGACATAGGCCGCAGCCTGGGCCAATCCGGGCGCTTACAAAGGAGGCAACGATGAAGAGGCGTATGGTTCTCAGCCTGGCTTTGCTTGCCGGACTCGCTTCCGGCGGGCCGGCTCACGCACAGGTCTATACGATTGCCACCAACCCGCAGGGGTCGGTCTACTACTCTGCCGCGGCGGCGATGTCGAAGTTGTTTGGCGACAAGCTCAACCTGCAGTTCCGCGCCCAGCCGATGGCCGGGTCGTCCACCTACCTGCCGCTGGTCAATGTCGGCGAGATCGATTTCGGCATGGGCAATGTCGACGACCTCGAGACCGGCTACGTCGGCAAGCAGAACTTCGAGGGCAAGCCGAACCCCAACGTGCGCCTGATGTTCGTGATGTTCCCGCTGACCGGCTCGCTCCTGGTGCCGGCCGACTCGCCGGTGAAGAAGATCGCCGACGTCAAGGGCATCCGGATGCCGTCCGGCTATGCGTCGCAGACCACCGGCCGCATCATCCAGGATGGCGTGCTCGCCACCGCCGGCCTGTCGACCGCCGACGTCAAGGCGGTGCCGGTGGTCAACCTGTTCGCGGGGGTCGATGCGCTGGCCGGCGGCCGGGTGGACGCGGCGATCATCACGCCCGGCGTCGCGCAGGTGCAGAAGGCGCACGCCGAGCTCTCCTCGCGCGGCGGCGTGCGGTTCGTCTCGATCGAGACGGCGCCGGAGGCGATCGCGCGCATGAAGAAGGTGATGCCGACCCGGCCGCTCCTCTACAAGCCGGCGCCGCATTTCGTCGGCATCCTGGAGCCGACCTGGATGATGGGCTACAGCACGTTCCTGTTCACCTCGGACAAGGCCTCGCCCGAGGTCGTCTACAACATCGTCAAGGCGGTCCACACCAGCCACAAGCAGCTCGCCGAGGCGGCGCCGATCATGAACGGATTCGAGGCCGACCGGGTGGCCGAGAAGACGAACGTGCCGTGGCATCCGGGCGCCATCAAGTACCTGACCGAGATCGGCCAGTGGCCGCCGAAGGACTGAGCGTCCGAGCACGATGAACGACCCGGGCGCCGCAACGTCGGCGCCCGGCCGCATGCGTAGAAGAGCGACAGAACAACAACGCCTCTACAGGGAGGAAAAGACGATGCACATGCTCATGCGCGTGGTGCTGGCTGGCATCTTGGCCGCTGCGTCCCTGGGCGCAGCGGCGCAGAACTACCCCAGCCGGCCGGTGAAGATGATCGTGCCGCAGCCGCCGGGCGGCGGCACCGACATCATCGCGCGGACCATCGGCGACGCGCTGGGCCGGGCCACCGGCCAAAACTTCCTGGTCGAGAACCGGCCGGGCGCCGGCACGGTGGTCGGGACCGAGGCGGCGGCGAAGGCGCCGGCGGACGGCTACACGCTCCTCGTCGGGCTGGTCGCCAACATGGCGATCAACCCCAGCCTGTTCGCCAGGCTGCCCTACGACCCGGTGAAGGACTTCACCGCCGTCTCGATGCTGGCGGACTACCCATTCCTGGTGGTCGTCAACAACGAGCTGCCGGTCAAGACGATCGCCGACCTGATTGCGCTGGCCAAGTCGAAGCCGGGGCAGATCAACTTCGCCTCCGCCGGCAACGGCACCGGACAGCATCTGTCGACGGAGCTGTTCAAGATGCTGGCCGGCGTCAACATGCAGCACGTGCCCTATCGCGGGGCGCAGGCCGCCTACCCGGAGCTGATGGCCGGTAGCGTGCCGGTGTTCTTCGACAACATCTCGAGCGCGCTGCCGCAGGTGAAGGCCGGCAAGGTGCGCGCCATCGCGATCACCAGCGCCGCACGCTCGCCCGCCGTGCCGGACATCCCGACGATCGCGGAGAGCGGCGTGCCCGGCTACGCCTACCACACGTGGTTCGGTCTGTGGGCGCCGGCCGCCACCCCGGCGGCGATCGTGGACAAGCTGCACGCCGAGGTGCAGAAGGCGCTGCAGCAGCCCGAGGTCCGCGACCGCATCGCCGCCCAGGCCGGCCAGCCGTCCACCATGAAGCGCGCCGAGATCGACCCGTTCGTGAAGGACGAGGTCGCCAAGTGGGCCAAGGTGGTGGCGGCCGCCGGGGTCAAGGTGGAGTAGGGGTCAGCCTCCCGGCCCGTGCCGGACCGACGGCCGTTCGACGCGGTCGTTCCAGTTGCTCAGGAACGCCACGATCTCCTTGGCCAGGAGGTCGAGGCGGGTCTTGATGCCGTCGTTCTTGATCAGCCCCTGCTCGTCGAGGAGCTGGCCGGCGAACGGCACCGGCACGGTGTAGGGGACCACGTAGGCGCGCAGCGCGTGCGCGGTGAACTCCATCGCCGTTAGCGCCGAGACAGCGGCCGGAACGCCGCCGGCGACTGCGATCATGCCGACCGCCTTGCCGGTCAGGTACGACGGCTCGCGCTTGGCCGCCACCTCGAGGAAGTCGAGCACGTTCTTGAAGCTGCCGCTGACCGAGCGGTGGTAGCCGGGCGTCACCCAGACATGGGCGCGGGCCGCCAGGGCGGCGGCGACGAATGCCGCCGCCGGCCCGGGGTCGGTGGCATGCGTCACCGGGTCGTAGAACGGCAGGTTCAGCTCGCGCACCGTCATGAGGGTGGTCTCCACCCCGGCGCGGGCGAGGTCGGCGGCGATGTGCCGGCCGACCGCGTCCGTGACGGAGGCGGGGCGCAGGCTGCCCGAAAGGACCAGGACGGGCCCCAATGACGGGCCGGACGCGGGCTTGTGCTGATCCTCAGGCACCACGATAGGGGACCTCGGTCGGGCGGTGCTCGTCGTCGGTCGCCGCGGCATGGACGTAGCCGCCGTCGCTGTAGACCACCGAGCCGTGGATCCACTTCGCCTCGTCGGTGGCCAGGAAGATCGCCGGGCCGACCACGTCGGTCTCGTCGCCCAGGCGCCCGAACGGCAGGCGGCGCAGCCGCTCGGCGCGGGCGGCCGGCGTGTAGGGGGTCGAATCCGTAGCGCCGCGCGCTAGCGCCACCACGTTGATGCCGTAGGCGCCGAGCGCGTGCGCGACCGCGGCGGTCAGCGAGTCGACGCCGCCGCGCGCCGCGCCCCACGGTACGGCGCCGCCCGAACCCAGCCGGCCGACGATCGAGGTGATGTTGATGATCTTGCCGTAGCCCTTGCGCGCCATCTCCTTGCCGATGTGCTGGCAGCACAGGAAATAGGACTTGAGGCCGCGGTCGAGCGCCTTGTCCCAGTCGTCCTCTGTGGCGTCGAAGAACTTGCCGTGCCAGCCGCCGGCGGCGGCGTTAACCAGGATGTCGACGCGCCCATGCGCGGCCATCACTTCCTTGGTCATCGCGGCGGTGCCGGCCGCGGTGGAGACGTCGTGGGTCCCGGTCGCGGCCGTGAAGCCGGCTTCCTTGACGGCCGCGGCGCTCTTCGCCAGCCCGGCCGCCTTGTCGGCGAAATCCTGCAGGTAGACCGTCGCGCCCTCGCGTGCATAGCCCACTGCGATGGCGCGCGCGAAGCTGTCGCTGGCGCCGGTGATTACTGCAACCTTACCCTTGAGTCGATCCATGCCTGCCTCTCCCTTTTCCCCGCGCCGGGGTGCCGCGCGCCGGCGCAATCTAGCGCAAATTCATTAGACGGCTAGCGTATTCGTGCGCCGACGGACGTTGACCGCGACGATTCCCAAATGTACTAATTGATCATCGGGTTTGGCATTGGACATTCGGCTAGGCCGGTCCCGAATTTCCAACAAGAGCAAGCGGCGCGGCAGGACCGGCCGGGCTGAGGGAGCAGGCACGATGGGATTTGCGCGCGCAATCGGATCCGCCGCCACCGCCCTGTTCGTATTGTCGGCATTCGGCGCGGTGCCGGCCGTGGCGCAGCAGAAAATCAAGGTTTCGTTCGCGGCGATGTCTGCGAACTATTCGCCGTATCACATCGCGATCGAGAAGGGATACTTCCGCGAGGAAGGTCTTGAAGTCGAGATCGTGAGGGCGGGGGGCGGCACTGCGACGCCGGCGCTGATCGCCGGCGATCTGGCGTTCTCGACCTCCGGTTCGTCGGCGGTGAACCCGATCATACGCGGCGCTTCGATGAAGGTGATGCTGGTCCTGTTCGATCGGCCGACCTACCAGATCTGGACCACGCGCGACGACGTGAAGGCGCTCGCCGACCTGAAGGGGAAATCGCTCGGCATTCAGACCCGCGGCGACACCTTCGAGATCGCCGCCCGCATCGTCTTCAAGCAGAACGGCATCGACGCCAACACCGTCGGCTACTCGCCGCTGGGCTTCGGGTCGGAGACCCGGATGGCCGCGATCAAGACCGGTTCGCTGCACGCGGTGGTGCTGGCGGCGCTCGACGCAAAGCAGCTCAAGAACGCCGGCCTGCTGGACAAGGGCCGGATGCTGGCCGACCTGTACCAGACCGTGCGCATCCCCTACACGGGCAGCGCGACCACCGACAAGATGATCAAGGAAAACCCGGCGCAGGTGAAATCCTACGTGCGCGCGGTGGTCAAGGGCATGCACTACATGCGCGCCTTTCGGGATGAGACCGTCGATATCACGATCCCCTACAACAAGGCGCCGCGCGACGTCAGCCTGGAGGAATACGACCAGGTGCTGCAGAGCATGACCGAAGACGGTACCGTGGCTGAGCCGACCATTCGCGACGATCTTGAGGTGCGGGCGGGTCTCCTCAACATATCGACCGACAAGCTGCCGCCGCCGGACAAGGTCTACGATTTCTCGTTCGTGCGTGAGGTCAACAAGGAACTCGCCGCCAGCGGCTGGAAGCCGACGCGGTAAGGGAGAGTTCAGCCGATGGCGCGTACCCAGACCGCCGGCACGTCCGGCACCATAATTCCGGCGCGGCGGCGCGATGCGTCGTGGTCCGCCCGCCTGTGGCGCGACCATCGCACCGCGATCTGCCGGACCATCGCGATCACCGCCTTCCTTGGACTATGGGAATGGGCGGTCCGGTCGGGCTCGGTCGACCCGCTGTTCCTGTCCAGCCCGTCGCTGATCGCCACCCGAATGATGGAGGTGTTCGCCGACGGCACGATCTGGGAGCACATCGGCGCGAGCTACGAGGTCGCCGCGATCGGGTTCCTCTTCTCGGTGCTGGTGGGCGTGCCGCTCGGCACCCTGATGGGCCGGGTGCCGCTGGCGCGCGACACGCTCGAGCCGTTCATCATGGCGAAGTATTCCGCCCCGACCGTGGCGTTCCTGCCGCTCCTCATCATCTGGCTCGGGATCGGGCTGTGGTCGAAGGTGGCGCTGGTCTTCCTCGGCGGCATCTTCGTCATCACCATCAATACCCAGGCCGGCGTGACGAACGTGGACCGCCGGCTGATCGAGACGGCGCGTTCCTTCACCGCCAGCGAGGCTGAGATCCTGATGCGGGTCGTCGCCCCGGCGGCGACGCCGTTCATCATCGCCGGCATGCGCCTGGCGATCGGGCGCGTCCTGATCATGGTCGTGGTGGCCGAGCTGTTCGCCTCGAACGCCGGCCTCGGCTACCTGATCTTCCAGGCCGGCGCGATGTACGACACCGCGATGATCTTCGTCGGCGTCGTGCTGCTGGCCGCAACGGGCATCACCCTCAACGCCCTGCTGCGTTCGTTCGAGCGCCGCGTGGCGCCGTGGCTGGAACCCGACCGCACGTGACGAGGGACATAGAAGGGCTTAGGAAATGACCGACATCCGTGAATTCATGACCGGCTGGTTCGGCGAGGACCGTCATTCGGCCCAGCCGATCGAGAAGGGCCACATGCTGGCGTGGTCGCAGCGCCAGAAGGAAGGGCTGCGCGGCGGCGCCCGCGGCCGCCGCTTCGTGCCGAAGTTCCGGCCGTTCGACATGCTGGGCGAGCCCAACACGTCGGTGGTCTTCCTGCACAACGAGGACCAGCGGATCGGGGTGGAGAGCGTGGTCGGCTGCCAGGGCCACTTCACCCGCAACATCGACTTCGACCTGGTGCTGTTCCAGTACGCCGGCGAGACGACCGTCGAGACCGAGTTCGGCGTCTACCAGATGAAGCCGGGCGACCTGATGCGCATCCCGGAAGGGATCGCGCACCGCTCCACCGGCACCGCCGACTCGCTGCGCATGTTCGCCCGGCTGCACGAGCCGGTGATCCGCATGTACGACGAGTCGCAGATGGTCAGCCACACCGAGTTCAAGGTCACCCGCCGCGGCGGGCCGAACTGGAAGGCGTCGGCCGAGGCGATGCAGATGCCCAAGGGCCGGGTGCTGGAGCGCATGGTCACCTGGCGCGACACCTCGCCCGATGACCACACCCTGATCGAGCGCGACTACGACTTCCTGGTCGCCGCCACCAGCCTGAAGCGCGACGAGAAGGAGAGCGGCGTGCGCAAGCTGCGCGCATTCGACTTCTTCACCGAGATCACCGGCCAGCGCGGCCCCGGCCCGAAGCTGATCGAGACGCCACACTTCGTCGTCGAGGTCTACAATACCACCGGCGAGCAGTTCGCGTTCCACCGTGCGCTGCGCAGCGAGGAGTTCGGCCTGCAGTTCCGCGGCAACTCCACCAACATGTCGGAGTTCGACGCCAACCTGCCGGTCACCCCCGGCGACATCAGCGTGATCCGGCTCGGCATCGCCCACAGCGTGATCTGCCAGGAGAACTTCCTGCGCATCGTGTGGTACAGCAAGATCCCCTGGGACGTGCCGATCAACCCGACGCAGCATGCCTTCGAGAGCACCTGGGACATCGAGACCAAGGTGATCAAGGCGGCCGCCTGGCAGCAGGCGAGCGCCGCGGAGTGAGCATGCGCAAGGCGGCGACCGCCCGACCGCTGCGGACCGCCGCCGCCCCGGCGGCCGTCCGCGACCCGCTGCCGCGCCTGTCGGTCGCCGAGCGCGACCGCCGCTACGGGCTGATCCGCCGCCGCATGGCGGCGGCGAAGCTCGACGCCCTGATCCTGCCGGCGAACCACGCCCGGTGGGACCAGATGATGGCGGACTCGCGCTATGCGACGACGATCGGCGGCTTCGGCACCGAGACGCTGACCATCTTCCCCCGCGAGGGGGAGGTGACGGCCTACGTCTTCAACCGCGCCGGGTTCTGGAAGAAGGTCCAGGACTGGGTCACGGACGTGCGCGACGGGCGCAACTACTGGGCCGATAACGCGATCGAGCGGCTGACCGAGCTGAAGGTCGGCAAGGGCCGCATCGGCATCTCCGGCCTCGAAGGGCTGATCCGGGCGCCCGACGGCCTGGTGCCCTACACCATGGTCACGCGGCTGCAGGGGGCGTTCCCGGCCGCGACGTTCGTCGATGCCACCGGCATCATCCAGGAAGTCCGATCGGTCAAGAGTGCGGAGGAGATCGCGCTCATGCGCCGTTCGGCCTGGATCGGCGAGCGGATGGTGGACGCGATGCTGGCGTCGGCGCGTCCCGGCGCCAACGAGCGCCACGTCTATGCCGAGATGACCAAGGCGCTGCTCGACAACGGCGGTGATCTGCCGACCCTGCTGATCTTCGCCTCGGGCCCGAACCTGAGCCACGGACAGTTCGTGCCGTCCGACCGCTTGATGCAGGCGGGCGACCTCCTGGTCAACGAGATGGAAGCGAAATACGCCGGCTACGGCGCGCAACTGGTGCAGCCGGCCGTGCTCGGCAGGCCGGACAAGGCCTATGCCGCGCTGGTCGCGGCGGCGGTGGAGTGCTTCGACGTCGTGGCCGACGCGATGCGCCCCGGCGTGACCTTGGGCGAGGTCGTGGCGGCCTACAAGGGCGCGGTGAAGAAGATCGGCAAGGGCCGCTACAAGTATGCGCATCCCTTGATGCACGCGCGTGGCCTGGGCGACGAGGTGCCGGTTCTGCTCGGCGACGACGACGTCGAGCGGCTGCATACCATCCCGCTCAAGGCCGGCATGTGCTTTGTCGTCAAGCCGCGGGTCGGTGCGGCATCCGGCGGGCCGACCGCGCAGGTCGGCGACACCGTCGTCGTCACGCGCTCGGGCGCCAAGCGCCTGGGCGAGCGTGCGCTCGGGCTGCGTGTGATCGAATAGGACAGGGGCGTCGCGTTGATCGAGATACAGAACGTCAGTCACCGCTTCGAGCGCCGCGACGGCGCCGGGCTGCTCGTCCTCGACGACGTGTCGCTGAGCATCGGCGACGGCAAGTTCGTCTCCTTCCTGGGGCCGTCCGGCTGCGGGAAGACGACGCTGCTGCGCATCTGCAACGGGCTGGTGCGGCCGGCATCGGGCCAGATCCTGATCGACGGCAAGCCGGTCAACGGCCCGGCGCGCGACCGCGCCATGGTGTTCCAGGAGTTCAACCTGATGCCGTGGCGCACGGCGCAGCGCAACATCGAACTGGCGCTGGAGTTCCAGGGCAAGGAGCGCGGCCGCCGCCCCGCCGCGGCGCGCGACGCGCTCCGCCTGGTCGGCCTCGGCGGCTTCGAGCGCTATTTCCCGCACCAGCTCTCCGGCGGCATGAAGCAGCGGGTCGGCATCGCGCGCGCGCTGTGCACCAACCCCGATTACCTGTTCATGGACGAGCCATTCGGCGCGCTCGATCCGCAGATCCGCGAGATCATGCAGGTCGAGCTCCTGAAGCTCCTGGAGGCCGAGAAGCGCAGCGTCGTCTTCGTCACCCACAGCGTCGACGAGGCGATCTTCCTGTCCGACCAGATCGTGATGTTCTCCGCCCGGCCCGGCCGCATCCTCGCCACGCTCGACATCGAGCTGCCCAAGCCGCGCTGGTCGACCGACGAGGAGATCAAGGCCTCGGCCAAGTTCGTCGCCTACCGCAAGGAGGTCTGGCACCTGCTCAAGCGCGAGGTGCAGCAGGCGATGGACGAGGAGTCCGAGGCGCGCGCCGCGAGCTGATCCGCTCAGCAACCGCCCGGTCGCGCATAGAGCGCGACCTCGATCCGCGCCTCGCCGACCGGACGCCACTCCTCGTGGACGGCGACCTGCGGCCGCGGCCGATCCGTCGCCTGCAGCGCCGCCACCGCATCGGCGACGCGCCCGATGATCGCGGGATCGTAGTCGCTCGCCGACGCCGCGGCGCCGGCCGCGCCCGGGCGCACCGCCGCGACGCGGACGAACACCTCGGCGCGGGTCGACAGATCGACCCCGGCGTGGCGCAGCGCCGGTGCGATGCGGTCGATCCAGGCGGCGCCGGCGGCGAGCGATGGTCCGCCGTCCGCCGGCGCCGGGAACTCGAGGCGCGCCACGAGCACCAGCGCGACGGCATCGGCCATCGGCACCGGGATGGGCGGCATCGGATCGCCGGTCACCGCCTACGATCCCGCCGGGAAGACGCGCAGCGCCGCCGCCGGCAGCTCCACCGTGACGGCCGCGCCGACCGGCAGCGGATCGACGGCGTCCAGCCGCAGCGCATGGCCCTGCATGTCCAGTTGGTAGACGTTGGTGCCGCCGAGATAGGTCCGCTCGCCGACTGTGGCGGCGACCCGGTTGCCGCCGGCCTCGCCCGGGACGATCCGCGCACGCTCCGGCCGCAACCCGACGATGACCTCGCGCGCCGCGATACCGGCGGTGTCGGCCGCCAGCGTGCCGAGCGGCGTGCGGACGCTGCCCGGCTGGACGATCTCGCCCGGCAGGAAGCTCATCGGCCCGAAGAACTCCGCCACCTCGCGGCTGACCGAACGATCGTAGAGCGCGTCGGGGGTGCCGCGCTGCAGGAGCTCGCCGCCGCGCATCAGCGCCATCTCGTCGGCCAGCGCCATCGCCTCGACCTGGTCGTGGGTGACGTAGATGACGGTGGTGCCGTAGTGCCGCACGACCTCCTTGATCTGGTTGCGCACGTCCTCGCGCAGCCGGGCGTCGAGGTTGCTCATCGGCTCGTCCATGAGCAGGAGGTCGGTCGACACCGCGATCGCGCGCGCCAGCGCGACGCGCTGCTGCTGGCCGCCCGACAGGTTGGGCGCCGGCCGGTCGGCGTGGTCGGAGAGGCCGACGATGGCGAGCGCCTCCGACACCTTGCGCGCGCACTCGGCGACGGACATCCGGCGGCGGCCGTGGCGCAGCGGCAGCGCCACGTTGTCGGCGACGGTCAGGTGCGGCCAGATGGCGTAGGACTGGAACACCATGCCGATGCCGCGCGCCTGCGGCGGCACGAAGACGCCGGTCGCGGCGGAGAAGACGGTACGTCCGTCGATCCGGATCTCGCCCTCGTCGGGCCGCTCGAGGCCGGCGACGGTGCGCATCAGGGTGGTCTTGCCCGACCCGCTGTCGCCGACCAGGACGAAGAAGCGGCCGGGCGCGATGTCGAGGTCGACGGCGCGCAGCGCCGTCACTTCGCGGCCGTTCTCGGCGGCAAAGCGCTTGGTCACCCGTTCGATCGCGACTTGGTAGCTCATCTCACATCGCCATGCTGCGTCGGCCCGTTGCGTACCAGTAGATCAGCACAAGGGGCATGAACACCGCCAGCATCACCAGGGTCACGGCGGCCGCCGCCCCCATGCCGCCGGCGGTCCACAGGTTCCACACCACGATCGGCAGGGTCACGCTCTGCGGGTTGAACAGCACCGCGGCGACCGTGAGCTCGCGGTAGGTCACCAGCGCCGTCCACAGCCAGATCGCCATGATCGCCGGCAGGACGATCGGCACGAAGATGCGCATCATGACGCTGCGGATCGACATGCCGCTGACGTAGCCGGCCTCCTCGATCTCGCGGTGGACCTGCATCAGGGCGCTGTTGAGCACGCGGCTGCACAGGGTCATGCGCTCGACCACGTAGACGACCGCGATCAGCCACACCGTGCCGTAGATCGGGATGATGTCGCCGAGCACGAACAGCGCGCCGATCAGCGCAGCCACCCCGAGCACGATCGCCGGCATCGCGTGCGGCAGGAACACCAGGAACTCGTAGGCAAAGCGCCAGCGGCTCGCCGAGCGCACGACCACCCAGGCGACGGGCACCGCGAGCACGATCGAGACCGTCGGCACGACCAGCATCAGGAGCGCCGTGTTCGTGGTCGCGCGCAGGATCATCGACCAGTCGAGCCGCTCGAACTGGCGGAACGACAGCCGCTCCAGCGCCTGCAGCGACGGCGGCTGCAGGAACTCGCTGAGCGAGGCCCACACGACCAGCAGCAGCGGCAGGCCGATCGCAAGCAGCAGGTAGAACGCGCAGAAGCCCCAGCCGGCATGCCGCCAGCGGCCCAGCGGCACCGGCTGCGGCCGGTAGCCGCGTCCGGTGACGACCGCATAGCGCTCGGAATGGCGGATGAAGCGGCTGTACCACCACGTCACCAGGACGGCGAGGAAGAACATCATGGTGCCGACGGCGGCCGGGATGCCGTATTGTGGCGTGCTCTCCGGGTTGAGCGTCTTGACGTAGATCAGCGTCGAGAACGTGTAGACCCGGTTGGCAAGGCCGATCACCGCCGGAACGTCGAACGCCGCGATCCCGACGACGAAGACGAAGATCGCGGCCGCCATGAGCGACGGCGCCATCAGCGGCAGGGTCACCCGGCGGAACATCTGGAAGCGGCTCATGCCGTGGACCTCGGCCGCTTCCTCCAGCACCGGGTTCATGGCGCGGAAGGCGGACGCCGTCATGATGAAGGCCAGCGGGGCGAGCGACAGGCCCTCGACCGCGCCCATGCCCCAGATGTTGGCGACGCTCAGCGCGACGCCGGGATCGCCGGTCAGTCGCTGCAACCAGATGTTCACGAAGCCGATCCGGGGATGCAGCAGCAGCATCCAACCCATCGCGACGAAGAACGTCGGGATGATGACCCCGATCATCATCAGCGCGTAGAGCAGCGGCTTGCCGGGCAGGTCGGACCGCTCGGCCAGCCAGGCGATCGGCACCCCGAACAGGAACGCGACCACGACGGTGACCACGGCGAAGATCAGGGTGTTGGCGAGCGCGCGGTAGGTGAAGGCGTCGGCGTAGACGGCGACGTAGTGGCCGAGCGTGTAGACGACCTGGCCGCTAGGCAGGCTGTCGACGAAGCTCGACCACAGCACGATCGCGACCAGGCCGACCACGACCGCCGGCACGACCGCGGCGGCCGCGAACATGAGAAATCGCTCGCGCGGCAGCCGGCCGCGAATGCCGCGGCGCGCCGGGGCGACGGGCTCGGCCGCCGCGGTTGCAACCTCCGCCATCGGCTGCGGATTCCGCCGGACGGGACGGCCTGGGAGCTAGTGCCGCGCCTCGCGGAAGATCTTGCTCACCGCGGCCACCACCTGGTCGCGGTCCTTCTGCGCCAGCAGCTTGTGGATGTGCATGTCGTCGAGCGGCTTGCCGGCTTCCTTGCTCGCCGCCTCCAGCGCCTTGGCGGACTGGCTGCCGGGCAGGTAGTTGAGGTCCTCGCCCTGGTTCTTGAGCAGGACCGCCTGGCCGTCCGGCGTCAGCACCCAGGCCACGAACAGCTTGGCGAGCGTGGGGCTCTGCGCGTGCTTGGGGACACCGAACCACCAATGGTCGATCTGCAGCATGTCGAGCGGGATGTTCTGGCCCAGCGGCGCGCCGCGCTCCATCGTCAGGCGCACGATGCCGGGCTCGCACTCAATCGCGAACAGCCAGAACTCGCCGCTGGTCATGCGCTCGACCTCGCCGCAGCGGATCAGGCCGCCGACGTTGGCCGACAGCTTGCGGGCGAAGTCGATCACCTTCTCGCTGTTCCAGTCCGGGTGCCCGGCGAGCGGGCCGAAGCCGGCGGCGTAGGGGGTGGAGGCGATGCGGCCCTTCCACTTCGGGTCCAGCAGGTCGCTCAGCCGCTTGGGCGCATCCGCCGGCTTCACGAAATTGGTGTTGTAGACGATGGTGGTCGCGCGCCCGACGAAGCTGATCAGCGTGGACGCCGGCGACACCATGACCTTGAGCGTCTCGGCGTCGATGTGCGGCGCCAGGCTCGCCCAGTCTACCGGCATCAGGATGTCGCGCGCGGTGTAGAACGAGGTCTGGCCGATGCCGGCCAGCGCGATGTCGGTGAACGCCTTGTGGCCGGCGGCGTGCTCCTCGCCCAGCTTGTTGGCCAAAGCCGGGAAGCTCAGGCCGGGCGTGAAGTCGAACTTCACCGACAGGCCATAGTGCTTGTTGAAGCCCGCCTCGAACCGCCGCGCGCCCTCGGCGCCGCCCAGGGTCGAGCCGCCCCAGGTCAGGCGCAGCGTGCGTTCGGCCTTCGCCGTATCCAACAGCGCGCGGGCGGCAGGCGGCACGTCGGCGGCAGTCGCCGCGGCCGCGAACGCGACGGCGGCAGCCGCGATCAGCCCCAGGATCGAGGTCTTCATGGCGGTCCGGATTCCCTTGTCTTCGGTTAGCGCTTCTTCGGCGTCGGCAGCGGCTGGAGCTCGAGGTCTTCCCGGATGTACATGACCAGCACGAAGACTTCCGGAGGATGGCCGATGTTGCGGTGGGCGATGCCCTTGGGGAAGTAGATGAACTGGCCCGGCTCCTGCGAAACCGTGCCGTTCTCGGTCTCGACCGTCCGCGAGCCGACGTGGGTGAAGTGAAGCTCGCCGTGCGTCATGCTGCGGTGCCAGAAATCCTGGCCGGTCGCAAGGTTGCTGACCTCCATCAGGAACGACTGGCTCTTGGTCGCGAACACCACCGGCGGCGGGCCGTCAGGCCCGACCCTGTAGTTCTTCAGGTACTCGCGGGGATCGACCATGATCGGCTTGATCGGCCCGCGCCCGGTGTCCTTCGGGGATTCGGGGCGCGGCACGATGATGCGCACGCCGTCTTCGAACGTGATGTGTTCTTCGATCATCGCTCAATCACTCCTGCGGGACCGGCATGCCAAGCCGAACGATCATTCTATATGGATCGAAGGCCCGCTCGCAATCCCTCCAGCGCGTCACGCCGCGCCCTTGCGGAACCCGATGTTGGGATCCTCCGGCGGGATGACGTTGTTGACGAACGCGGGACGGGCAAGCAGTCGCTGGTACCACGCCTCGATGTTCGGCATCCGCGGGCGCTCGATGTTCAGGATGAACCAGCGATAGGTCACGATGCCGACTGGGATGTCGCCCATGGTGAAGCGATCGCCGGCGAGGTAGGGCTGCGTCGCCAGCAGCGCCTCGACCGGGCTCATCACCTCCACCAGCGCGCGCGAGTGGAAGTCGACCGTCTTGGCATCGATCGTCTCGCGCATCAGCGGGTGGATGTGCACGCGAACGGTCGAGAGCTGGTAGTCCATCCAGCGGTCCGCGTCGGCACGCTGCACCGGGTCGGTCGGCCACAGGGTGCCGCGGCCGTGCTTCTCCGCTAGGTAGCGGGCGATGGCGTTGCCTTCCCACAGGACGACGCCGTCGTCCTCGATCACCGGCACCGACCCCGTCGCCTTCGCTGCCAGGTAGGCGCCGTCGCGCCCCTGTGTCAGCGGCGGGCGGTCGCCGGGCACCTCGAACGGCAGGCCGAGCTCGCCGGCGCACCACAACACCTTCTGGACATTGGCAACGCTGCGCTTGCCCCAGATCTTCAGCATCTCGTCGTCACTCCTTGGGCGGCCACTGGCCGATCTCGTTGTAGAACTTGATCGCGCCGGGGTGATAGGGCGCGTCGTTGGGCTCGTTCATCCGCTTCGGATCGAAGCGCGCGAAGATGGGCGTGATCGCCACCAGGGCGTCGCGGCTGCCGTGGACCAGCTTGACGATGTTGTAGACGAGGTCTTCCGGCACCTGGGCGTTGGTGGCCAGGAAGAAGCTGTAGCCCATCACCGGCGTCCGCTCGACGATGCCGACGTTGCCCGGCGCCGGATCGTACCAGATCGGCTGTGCGCGCAGGACCTTCTGCATCCGCGCGACGGCGTCCGGCGCGGTGTCGATCGGCAGGAAGCGCACGCCGCCGCGCGCGGCGAGCTCGGCATTGGCCTTCTGGATCTGAGCGATGCCGATGCCGCCGGACGCCACGTCCACCCGGCCCGCGGCAAGGAAGTCCATGCCGGCAAGCTGGTTGATCGCGGGCACGTCCTTCATGTCGGCCGGGGTGAGCCCGCCGTTGGCGAGCAGCGCCGCCTGGGTCACCCGTGCGGTGGTCATTCCGGCATAGCCGGTCGGGATGCGCATCCCCTTGATGTCGGGAATCTTCTTCGCCGGCGAGTCCATCGGGACGACGAGGCCGAGCGGCAGCGGGAAGTTGATCGACACCAGCCGCAGGTTCTTGTTCGGCTTGCCCTCGAACTGGACCGCGCCGTTGTAGGCCGTCTGCACCTCGTCGACGTTGATCGCGGCGAAGTTGATCTCGTTGGTGTTGAGCAGCGGGATGAAGGTCGAGCTTCCGGCGGTCGGCTGCACGCGGACCTGGAGCCCGAGCTTGTCGGAAACCACCTTCGCCAGCGCCGTGCTCGAGGTGAAGGAGAGCGAGCCCTGCGGATTGCTGCCGAAGACCCAGATGTCGGCCGCGACCGCCGGCGCCGTCGCCAGGCCGAATGCCGTCGCCAAGGCCGTTAGGGTACGAACCATGTCTGCCTCCCCGTTTTTTTCGTCGCGCGAATAGTGCATTCCTTTCGGCTCGACACAAGCCCGCTGCGCAGAATACCGTCACGAAAGTCGGCCGCTCGGTGTCCTTGAGGAGGTCCCATGTTTCTCCGCAACCGCTGGTACGTCGCGGCTTGGTCGCACGACGTCGGTGCCGTGCCGCTGGCGCGAGTCATGCTGAACGAGCCGGTAGTGCTCTATCGAACCGCCGACGGCGCCGTCGTTGCGCTTGAGGACCGCTGCCCGCATCGCAACCTGCCGCTGTCGGCGGGACGGCGTATCGACGACACGCTCGAATGCGGCTACCACGGCCTCGTCTTCGACCGCACCGGCCGCTGCACGTTCGTGCCTGGGCTGGCCGACGTGCCGCGCTGGGCCGCGGTGAGGAGCTATCCCGTGGTAGAGCGCAACCGCTGGGTCTTCCTCTGGTTCGGCGACCCCGCGGCGGCCGACCCGGCGCTGCTGCCCGACCACCACGGCCACCTGGTCGATCCGTCGTGGCGCTCGGTGATCGGGCAGAGCCGGCCGCAATGCGGCTATCGCCTGATTCTCGACAACCTGCTGGACCTGTCGCACTTGTCCTATGTCCACAGCTCCACCACCGGCAACCGCGCGGTCGCGGAACGAGCGACGATCGACACCGAGGTGGAGGGCGACCGGGTGCGGGTTACGCGCTGGATGCAGGACATCCCGGCGGCGCCGGCGTTCCAGGACTATGGCGGCTACACCGGCAACATCGACCGCTGGCAGGTCTCGCTGTTCATGCCGCCGTCCTACATCTACATCGTCAACGGCTCGGAGCTCGCCGGCCGCGGGCTGCCGGCGCCCGACCGCTACGACCGGCACGGCCGGTGGGGCTTCAAGGTCTACCACATGCTGACGCCCGAGACCGACGTCACCACCCACCAGTTCTGGGCGGTCGCCGCCCACGCCGACTGGGTGCCGCCGGCCAAGTTCGACACCTTCGCCCAGCAGATGCGCGACGTGATCGTGGAGGACCTGGTCGTCTACGAGGCGCAGCAGCGGGCGATCGACCGGGATCCGGCGGCGGTGGACCGCGACGCCAACCCGCGCGGCGCGATCCCGGCCGACAAGGGCCTGCTCGAGATGCGCCACGTCCTGCGCCGCCTGCACGCGCGCGAACAGGCCGCGGCGGAGGTTGCGGCGCAGTAGTATTCGCCGCAGCCTTTTGGGGCTGGACCGCGTCATTTCCTTCCCTCCATACTGATGCCCAGGCATACCTGCGGGCGCGCTATCCCCTCCGGGGTTGCCGCAGCCGGCGGCTGCTGATGCCGATGGAAAAGCGGCGGCCGGGTATGGCCCGGCGGAGAGACGGCAACGAAAGACTCCGGTCGAACCGGTACAGGGAGAAAAGTATGAAGCTGCTCACACGGGCGTTCGCTGGCGTCCTGGCGCTGGCGTCGCTGCTGTTCCTGGCCACGGTCCCCGCCGTGGCGTGGGAACCGACCCGCAACGTCGAGTTCATCGTCCCCGCCGGCACCGGCGGCGGCGCCGACCAGATGGCCCGCGTCATCCAGGGCATCGTGGTCAAGCACAACCTCATGAAGCAGTCGATGGTGGTGAGCAACAAGGCGGGCGGCGCCGGGGGCGAAGGCTTCCTCGACGTCAAGGGCGCCCGCGGCAACCCGCACAAGCTGGTGATCACGCTGTCGAAC
>JBFWQM010000061.1:0-24538 GCA_050249455.1 Rhodospirillaceae bacterium
GACGGCCGCGTCGCCGCGATCGAGCAGGAATGGCTGTTCGACGACTTCTACTCGGCGTTCGTGCTCGACTCGCTGCGCAAGTCGAAGGAGGACAGGGCGGCGGGGATCCAGGGGATCGCGCGCGAGAACCTGGAGAACCTCAAGCCCTACGGATACTTCACCGTGGTGCGGGCAGGCGGCGTCCCGGTGCCGGCGGGGACGGTCATCGAGTTCGCCAGCGAGGTGCGCCAGAAGCGGCTGTGGCTGCGCTTCGTGATGCCGTTGGCCGCGCCGATCGACCCGGTCGCGCAGGCGATGACCTATTCGGTGTTCGACCCGACCTATTTCATCGAGATGGTGCACGCCGAGCGCGGCGGCGTGCGGTTCGCCGGCGCCGGGGCCGACCGCTGCAGCGCCCGCATCGACCAGCCGCGGCCGACGCCGGAGCAGATCGCCGGCGCCGCGGCGCTGGACCGCGGCGCGCGGGCCGACGACTCGCTCGGCCAGGTGTTCGCCGAGACCGTGGTGGTCACCTGCCGGTGACGCCGGGCCTGCGCCGCGCCGTTCTGGCGCTCGCCGGTCTCGCGATCGTGGCGGCGGCGCTGTGGCTTGCCGCCGGCGGGTTCGCCGACGTCGCGACTTCGATCCAGCTTGTCCAGCGCGACCTGCACCGCCGCCTCGCCGCCGCGATGCGCGCCATGGATGCGCAAGGCGCCGCCGCCGGCTGGACCCTGATCGGCCTCAGCCTCCTGTATGGCGTCTTCCACGCGGCGGGGCCCGGCCACGGCAAGGCCGTCATCGCCACCTACCTGGCGACCCAGGAGAGCCGGCTGAAGCGGGGGCTCGCGCTGTCGCTGCTGGCCGCGCTGGCGCAGGGCGTGACCGCCGTCGCGATGGTCGAATCCGCGGTCGGCCTGCTCGGGCTGACGATGCGCGAGGCGCAGGGCCTCGAGGGCGGGCTCGAGGCGGTGAGCTTCGGGCTGATCGCGGTCCTCGGCATCGTCCTCGCGGCGGTCAACGGCCGGCGGCTCCTGGGGCTGCACGCCGGCGACGGCCATCGGCACGACCACTCCCATCATCAAGGGCACGGCCATGACCATCACGCCGGCCACGCCTGCGGCCATGCCCACGGGCCGAGCGCGCGCGATCTGGATGCGGCGGCAGGCTGGCGCGGCATGGCGGCGGTGGCGCTGTCGATCGGCATCCGCCCGTGCAGCGGCGCCATCCTGGTCCTGCTGCTGGCCCTCGCGCTCGACCTCCGCTGGGCGGGGATCGCCGCGGTGTTCGCGATGTCGCTGGGGACCGCGGCGACGACGGCGGCGCTGGCCGCGCTGGCGGTCTATGCCCGCAACGCCGCGCTGCGGCTGGCCGCGCGGCCCGAGCGCGACGGCAGGCGCCTGGCAGCTGCGATCAACGCGGTCGGGCTCGCGGGCGGCGTCGTGCTGGCGATGCTGGGCGGCCTGCTGATGCAAGGGGCGCTGACGGCGGCGCCGCACCCGCTGTTCTGATCGACGCGGTCGCGCCACGCCCGGCCAACGGAAAAGGGCGGGTCATGGACCCGCCCTTCGCCGTCGATATCGTGCCCGCCGGGCTCAGGAGCCGGCGCGCACCGCGTGGTCGCTGCGGCGCGAGACGTGCCACGGCAGCATCAACCGCTCGGCGAGGTCGATCAGGAAGAACAGGATGGTGCCGAGCAGGCCGAGCAGCACCAGCCCGGTGAACATCCGCGTGGTGTCGAACATGCCCTGCGCGCTTTGTATGACGTATCCCAGCCCGCGGTCCGCCGCGACGAACTCGCCCACGATGGCGCCCACCAGCGCCAGGCCGATGGCGACCTTCATGCCGGCGAACAGGCTGGGCAGCGCGTTGGGGAAGCGGATCTTGAGCAGGGTCTGCAACGGCGAGGCGTTGCAGGTCTTGGCGAGGTCGAGCATGTCCGGGTCGACCGAGCGCAGCCCCAGGACCATGTCGATGACGATGGCGAAGATCGCGATCACCAGCGCGATGGCGACCTTCGGGCTCATGCCGGTGCCCATCCAGATGATGAACAGCGGCGCCAGCGCGACCTTGGGCAGGCTGTTGAACGCCACCAGCAGGGTGTAGAGCGTGCGCTCAAGGAACGGCGAATAGACGATGGCCACCGCGATCGCGACGCCGAACACCACCGCAAGCCCGAAGCCGAGAAGCGTCGCGAACAGCGTGTAGCTGGTGTGAACGAAGATCCAGTCGGTCGACTTCGCCATGTCGGCGAACACCAGCGACGGCGCCGGCAGCAGCACCGTCGGCAGCGAGAAGATCTGGCATACCGCTTCCCAGACAACCACCGTTCCGAGGAGAACCGTGATGATGGTGCGCAGGCGCGCCGTGCGCGCCCACAGGCTGACCCGCGGCGGCGGTGCGTCGGCGGTCGCGCTGGCCGCCTGATCGGTGATCGCTTCGGCGCGCGTGGCCATCGCTCAGTTCTCCTTCTTCATGATGCCGAGGCGCTCGAAGGTCGAGCGGATCTCCGCCGAGTAGGCGCCGAAGGCCGGCGTCTCGCGCACCGAGAGGCGGCGCGGTCGCGGCAGGTCGATGGTGATGACTTCCTCGATCCGACCCGGATGATGCGACATGACGATGACCCGGTCGCCCAGGAAGACGGACTCGGAAATGCTGTGCGTGATGAACAGCACCGTTTTCTTGGTCTCCAGCCAGATGCGCTGCAGCTCGACGTTCAGCTCGTCGCGGGTCAGCGCGTCGAGGGCGCCGAACGGCTCGTCCATCAGCAGGAGCTGCGGATCGGTCAGCAGCGCGCGGCAGATGGAGACGCGCTGGCGCTGGCCGCCGGAGAGCTCCCACGGATAGCGCTTCTCGTAGCCCTTCAGCCCGAACAGCGCCAGCAGCGCGGAGCCGCGGTCGTACCACTCCTTGCCCTTCATGCGGCGGAATTCGACCGGCAGCAGGATGTTGTCGATGACGCTGCGCCAGTCGAGCAGGACGTCGCGCTGGAAAACCATGCCGAGGTTGGGCGGCGTGCCCTCGACCCTGCGGCCCTCGACCTCGATCGAGCCGGCGCTGATGTCGGCAAGGCCGGCGACGCACTTGAGAAGGGTGCTCTTGCCGCAGCCGGAGGGGCCGACGATCGACAGGAACTCGCCCGGGCGGATGTCGAGGTCGATGCCGGCCAGCGCCTTCACGGCGCCGCGGCGCGAGTTGTAGACCTTGTCGACTCCGCGGATCTTGACGTAGGGCCGGTCGGCGATCGTCGCCGTGTGCGAGGTCTCGATCACAGTGCTCATCCGATCCGGTCCGGTTACTGCATTGCAAACAAAATCGCGACAGTCATGTTGCAGTGCGAAGATGTTAGCGAACTAGCAATGATACCACAAGCGGGGAAGCGTTCGCCCGCCTGCGGGACAGCGCTATAAACGCGGCATGGACGTCAGACAACTCCGCTATTTCGTCCGCGTCGTGGAAGCGAAAAGTTTCACCCGCGCTGCCGACGAAATACGCATTGCCCAGCCGGCACTTGGCGCCCAGGTGCGCCGGCTGGAACAGGAGCTGGGCGCGGCCCTGCTGGTGCGTCATTCGCGCGGCGTCGAGCCGACCGAGGCGGGGGTCGCGTTGCTGAAGCACGCCTACGCGGTGCTGCGGCAGATCGACCAGGCGACGACGGAAGTCGCCGACCTGTCCGGTCCGCCGCGCGGCCGGCTGTCGCTCGGCATCACCCCCACGGTCAGCGGCCTGCTCGGCGCACGGCTGGTGCAGCTCTGCGCCGAACGCCATCCGGGGATCGCGCTCAACATCGTCGAGGGGCTGAGCGAGCAGGTGATGCTGTGGCTCGCCGCCGACCGGGTCGACCTCGGGTTCACCTACAATCCGCAGGCGGCGCGCGGGATCGCCTGCGTGGAGCTTCTCACGGAAGAGCTGTTCTTCGTCGGCGCCCCGGCGCAGATGGCGGGGCTTCCGGCCACGGTGCGCTTCGCGCGGCTGGCCGACCGGCCGCTGATCCTGCCCAGCCGGCCACACGGGCTGCGCCTGCGCATCGATGCGGCGGCCGCGCAGCACGGCGTGACGCTCGACATCCGGTTCGAGATCGATTCCGTCGCCACCCTGCGCGAGCTGGTCGAGGCCGGCGTCGGCTGCACGGTGCTGCCCTACGGCTCCGTGCAATCGGGGGTCCGCGACGGTACGCTGACCCTGCGGCGGATCGCGCGGCCCCGGCCGTCGCGCGCGCTCTATCTGGGGCGCGCCGCGAACCTGGTGGAATCGCGCGCCTCGCGCGCCGTCGATGCGCTGATCCGCGAAGTCGCGGCCGAGCGGATCGCCGACCGCATGGGCTATTGGCGGGCGCGCCCGCCATAGCGATCCGTTATGGGAGGGATCGCAATTAAATGTTGGCGCTCTGGCGCGCGAACCGATAAGAGCGCCGAAACCCAGCAGCAACCGAGGAGGCGCCATCATGGCAGGTCGCGACGTCATCGAACGGATGGACGAGGTGGTGGATGCCTTCGTCCGCCGCACCAAGCTGCTGCAGGAGCCGATGACGGTCGGCCGCGCGAAGACCTTCGTGCGCCAGCACCGGCTGAACACCCGGCAGCGCAACTCGGTCCTCAAGCTCCGGGTGGCGACCAACTGCCCGATCTGGGACGTCAAGCTGCGGATCATCGAGGCGTGCGCCGAGGAGATCATCGCCGACGACAAGCACGGCGGCGGCAAGGCGCACTGGCAGATTTTGGAGGAGCTCGGCGGCCACATCGGCATGGACATCGAGGGCGACATCCGCAAGGCCGAGCC
The DNA here is from genome assembly GCA_050249455.1 of Rhodospirillaceae bacterium. Taxonomy (GTDB): domain Bacteria; phylum Pseudomonadota; class Alphaproteobacteria; order MPNO01; family VGEU01; genus JBFWQM01. The sequence continues at coordinate 4,756 of JBFWQM010000061.1, forward strand.
GCTGCCCTCCACCCGCCTGTCGTGGCTGGCGTGGGAGGCGCTGATGTCCAACCGCCACTGGCTCGAGGGCCTGGTCGCCAACACCTGCGCCGAGCGCGCCAACGTGCCCGGCTACGGCGAGGGCGACCTCAAGAAGAAGGGCTGGTTCGGCGTCGAGCGCGACCGCTGGGGCAAGCTGTTCAAGCTGAACGACCAGCAACTCGACTTCTTCGAGCTGCACACCGAGGCCGACATCGAGCACTCCAACCTCGGCTGGCAGTCGGTCGCCAAGTATGCCAAGGAGTACGGCATGGAAGACGCCGTCGTGGAGGCGTGCCGGATCAATCTGGAGGTGTGGGAGAACTACCTCAACGGCATCGCTATCGCCGGCGACAAGGTCAACTAGGCCGCCGCCGCAGGCGGCCGGGGGAGGGAACGCGATGAGCAGGCTGCCGATCACCTTCGCGTGCAGCGACTACGACCACATCCGCGACATGGTGAGCGGCGACGTTCCCATCGACGGCATCGACCTCAACTACCTGAAGCTGACCATCGAGGAGACGTTCTACCGCTTCACCCGCTTCCGCGAGTGGGACGTCTCCGAGATGTCGATGGGCAAGTACGTCTCGCTGGTGTCGCAGAACGACCCCACCGTGACGGCGATCCCGGTCTTTCCGTCGCGGGTATTCCGCCAGTCGTCGATCTTCCTGAAGAAAGGGAGCCCGATCCGCCGGCCGGAGGACCTGCGCAGCAAGAAGGTCGGCATTCCCGAATGGGCGCAGACCGCCGCGATCTATACCCGCGGCTGGCTGGTCCACGACGTCGGCATCCCGCTCACCGAGATCGAATGGGTGCAGGCCGGCGTCAACCAGCCGGGCCGTGTGGAGAAGGTCGAGCTCAAGCTGCCGGCGGGGGTGCGCTACCGTCCGGCGCCGGACAAGTCGCTGACCGGCATGCTGCTGTCGGGCGAGGTGGATGCCATCGCCTCCGCCCATCCGCCGGAACCGTTCGAGCACGGCAGCCCCGACATCGTCCAGCTCTACCCCGACTACCGGACGGTGGAGGAGGCGTATTTCAAGAAGACCGGCATCTTCCCGATCATGCACGTCATCGCGTTGCGCAAGGACACCTACCTTGCCAACCGATGGATCGCGATGAACCTGTTCAAGGCGTTCGAGGAGGCCAAGCGGCGCAGCATGGTCCGGGCGCTGGAGTTCACCGCCACCCGCTTCCCGTTCGCCTGGTGCTTCGATGCCGCCGCCAAGGCCAGGGGGCTGTTCGGGGAAGATTTCTTTCCCTATGGCATCGAAAAGAACCGGACCACCCTGGAGGCCTACCTGCAATACGCCTGGGAGCAGGGCGTCTGCCACCGCAAGGTCGCGGTCGAGGAGCTCTTCGCCCCCGAGGTCCAGGGCGTCTTCAAGGTGTGAACCGGCCGGCGGGCGGCCGCGCCGGGCGGCCGCCCCGCGACGTTCGGCGCGCGACGCCGACCGCCTGCTTCCCGGCCCTCCCGTCGAGAACGACCGCGAAGACATCGGCCCGGGCGCGCGCACGGCGGGTGTCGGCGGCGTTGACACGCCTAGTGCGTGCCCGTGCCTGCGGACGGAATTCGATGTCGGAATTCTTTACATATGCTGCCTAGCAGTTGTAGTTAACACCATCTAAGTGATTGAGAATAAAATAAAAATATAAACTGGCACACAGCTTGCATTCCTGAGCGGTGCAGGCCGCGTTGGTTTGGTCTGCTGGGTGTCGAGCCGGTCGCGTCAAGGGCCAGACGGCATCCGAGTTACCCCGTCAGGAGGTTGTCATGAACTTCAAGAATGCACTGCTTGCCACGGCCATGGTCGCGGCTTCGGCGCTCGCGGCGCCGGCGGTTGCCCAGCCGTTCGACATCGACAGCTCGGGCTTCTGGACTTCGACCACGCCCTCGCCCGCGCCGAGCGAGCTCCACACCACCCCGGCGCCGAACGTCAATTTCCCGCCGAACGGCTCGGTGACCGGCTCGGACGAGATCCGCTGGGGCACCGGCGACCAGGGCGGCCCGCAGTCGGGCTACCGCTACGTGCCGATCAACCAGATCGGCATCGCTGACCTGACCGCCCCGGGCGGCTTCGTGGTCGGCCAGTTCACCCACTTCAACTTCGCCATCTCGGGTGGGTCGATCACCCAGGCGACGCTGCAGCTCACGCTGAACATCACCGAGCAGGGCGGCACCCCGGCTTCGCCCGTGTTCAACTTCGTGTTCACCCACAACGAGACCGACAACTTCCCCGGCACCATCGGCGTCGATAGCTGCCCGGCCACCGGCGGCCTGATCCCGCCGAGCGGCTGCCCGGACGTCGTCGGCCTGCAGAGCGCCTTCGGCGACACGCTGGTGGACATCGGCGGTGAGCTCAAGACCCTGCAGATCCTGGGCTTCCTGCCCGACGCCAACAACGACGGCGTGCCGGACAACAACACCCTGCTGACGCAGTTCATCACGACCGAGGGCGTCGCCAACCATGCGCTGCTGGTGGTGACCTTCTCCGATCCGCCGACGGTGGCGGAGCCGGCGAGCCTCGGCCTGCTGGGCCTGGGCGTGCTCGGCCTCGGCTGGATGGGCTACCGCCGCCGCAAGACGGCCTAAGTCTCAGTTCCGGCGGTTCGACACGATCTGCCGTTCCTGACGGAGTGCCGGCGGCCCGCATTGCGGGCCGCCGGTTTATTTTGTGCCCCTCAACTTTGCGCCCGTCATCGGGCCGGAACGCAAAAGGGCCGCCCGAGAGGGCGGCCCTTCGCGCGAAGCCCCGGTACGGGGTCAGACGCCCATCATCTTCTTCAGACGGGCGTCGATCCGGTCCATGAACTGGCCGGTCGTCAGCCATTTCTGGTTGGGGCCGATCAGCAGCGCCAGGTCCTTGGTCATTTCGCCCTGCTCGACGCACTCGATGCACGCGCGTTCCAGCGTCTCGGCGAACTTCACCAGCTCGGGCGTGTCGTCGAACTTGCCGCGGAAATAGAGCCCGCGGGTCCAGGCGTAGATCGAGGCGATCGGGTTGGTCGAGGTCTCCTCGCCCTTCTGGTACTGGCGGAAGTGGCGGGTCACGGTGCCGTGCGCCGCCTCGGATTCGATGGTCTGGCCGTCCGGGGTCATCAGCACCGAGGTCATCAAGCCGAGCGAGCCGAAGCCCTGGGCCAGCGAATCCGACTGCACGTCGCCGTCGTAGTTCTTGGCCGCCCATACGAACGCGCCCGACCACTTCAGCGCCGCGGCGACCATGTCGTCGATCAGCCGGTGCTCGTAGACGATGCCCTTGGCCTTGAACTTGTCGGCGAACTCGGTGTCGAACACCTCCTGGAAGATGTCCTTGAAGCGGCCGTCATAGACCTTGAGGATGGTGTTCTTGGTCGACAGGTAGACCGGCCAGCCGCGGTCGAGGCCGTAGTTCATGCAGGCCTGGGCGAAGCCGCGGATCGACTCGTCCAGGTTGTGCATGCCCATCGCGACGCCGGGCTCCTTGAACGTGAACACCTCGTATTCGGTCGGCGCCGAGCCGTCCTCGGGGGTGAACTTGAGGACCAGTTTGCCCTTCTTCTCGATCCGGATGTCGGTGGCGCGGTACTGGTCGCCATAGGCGTGGCGGCCGATCACGATCGGCTTGGTCCAGCCCGGGATCATGCGCGGCACGTTCTGGATGACGATCGGCTCGCGGAAGATGGTGCCGCCGACGATGTTGCGGATCGTGCCGTTGGGCGAGCGGTACATGCGCTTCAGCCCGAACTCCTTCACCCGCGCCTCGTCCGGCGTGATGGTCGCGCACTTCACCGAGACGCGGTACTTCTTGTTGGCCTCGGCGGCATCGATGGTGATCTGGTCGTCGGTCTCGTCGCGCTTCTGGATGCCGAGGTCGAAATAGACCAGCTCGATGTCGAGGTAGGGCAGGATCAGGCGGTCCTTGATCCACTGCCAGATGATGCGGGTCATCTCGTCGCCGTCCATCTCGACGACAGGGTTGACCACCTTGATCTTCGCCATTCTTAACCTCCGGAGAGCGGCCCTGCGGCCTGGTGGGGAGCGCGCAACGGCAGCCCGTGCGACGACTTGCGGCGCAGAATAACACCCAACGGCGGCCTTTTTGCAAGGACGCCTAAAGCCGCGCGGAGTCGGCCGCGACGTGGGGCGGCGGGGCGGCGGCGAGCGCGGCGACGGCCGTCTCGACCGACGGCGCGAGCGCGAAAAGCGCGGCCGTCGCCGGCGCGGCGAAGCCCTGGGCCACGACGTGGCCGACCAGGCCGGCGAAACCTTGCCAATAGCCGTCGACGTCGAGCAGCACGATCGGCTTGTCGTGCAGGCCGAGCTGGCGCCAGGTGATCACCTCGAACGTCTCGTCCAGGGTACCGACCCCGCCGGGAAGCACCGCGAACGCGTCCGCCAGCTCGAACATGGTCTGCTTGCGCTCGTGCATGCTGTCCACGACGCGCAGCGACGTCACGCCCGTATGCCCGAGCTCGCGGTCGAACAGGAAGCGCGGGATCACGCCCACCACCTCGCCGCCGGCCGCCAGCGCCGCGTCGGCGACGAGGCCCATCATCCCGACCCTGCCGCCGCCGAATACGACCCGCACGCCATGCCCGGCGAGCGCGGTGCCGAGCGCGGCGGCGGCGCGCCGGATCGGGTCGGCGACGTGCCCGGAGGCGCCGCCATAGACGCACACGGAACGGATGGAGCCCAGGGCCATGGCGCGGCATCCTACGCGATGCCCGGGCACGGCGACAGCATGGCCGATTCCCGCGCCGCGTTGAACAACCGGCGGTCGAGGTCTAAGGTTGGCTGCAAGTGGGAATGCGACCGCCGCAGCGGCCGAGTTGGGAGCCACGACCGACGTGAACCGGCCCGTGATCATTGGCCTTGCCGGCGGCGCGATCGTCCTCGCGGCGATCGGCATGTCCGTGCTGATGGACGGCGCGCCGGAGCCGACCGCCTCGGCGCCGCCGCCGGTGGTGTCGCCGGCCGCCGCGCCGAGCGATGCCGCGAAGCCGCCGCCATCGGCGGCCGCGCCGCCGCGGCCGCGCTTCGATGTGGTGCGCGTCACGCCCAAGGGCGACGCCGTGATCGCCGGCCGCGCCTCGCCGGGAGCCCGGATCACGGTTCGCGACGGGGCCGCAATCCTGGGCACGGTGATCGCCGATGGCCGCGGCGAGTGGGTGCTGGTGCCCGACCGGCCGCTGGCGCCGGGCGCGCGCGAGCTGACCCTGTCGATGGCGGGTGACGGCATACTGCCGGCGGACGCGGACCGCGCGGTCGTTGTCGTGGTGCCGCCGCGCGACGGCGCGCGGCCCGACGGCGACGCGCCGCCGATGGCGGTCGCGGTGGGGCGCGACGGACTGCGCGGTCCGGAAGTGATGCAGGCGCCGGCCGGCGGCCTCGACGCGCTGGCCCCCGCCGCAGGCGGCGCGCCGGCCGGCGCATCCCGGCGGCCTTCGGTCAGCCTGGAGGCGGTGGACTACGATTCGGAAGGCAACGCGGTCTTTGCCGGCAGGGCGACGCCGGACGCCACCGTCAATCTGTATGTCGACAACAAGCTCGTCGGGTCGGCGCAGGCCGACGACCGCGGCGCATGGCAACTGCAGACGAACCAGCCGCTGAGCGCGAGCGAGCACACGGTCCGGGTCGACTCGGTGGGCGTCGCCGGCAAGGTCACCGGCCGCGCCGAGGCGCCTTTCGCGCCGGCGGCGATGACCGTGTCTGAAACCTCAATCGTGGTGGTGGAGGCGGGGAACACGCTGTGGCGGATCGCGCGGCGCCAGCTCGGCCGCGGCATCCTCTACACCGTGATCTACGAGGCGAACCGCCAGCAGATCCGCGATCCGGACCTGATCTATCCCGGCCAGATCTTCCGGGTGCCCGACGCTTCGCGCGTCAACTGACCTGCGGGCGCGGGCCGGCCGCCCGGCCGAACCAGTCCATGAGATCGACATAGGGCTTGAGCGGATAGAGCATCGCCGTGACGGCCGCGATGATGCGCTCCGGCGTCGGGTCCGGGCCGATGACGGTCGACCCGACGATGGAGATCTCCTGCCGCTCGCCGATCGTGAACCGCGCCTTGGCGTCCGGGCAGGCGGCTTCCAGGATGGCGACGAGGTTCTGTCGCGCCTGCACGGATTCGGCGCTGTAGGGCAGGTCGCGAATCTGCCCTGCCAGCGACAGGACCGGGCCGCCCGGGGCGTGGTCGGCGACCGCGGAGAACGGGATGCCGAAGCACTGGAAGCCGAACCTGAGCGGCATGCGGGCAGGAAACGAGCCCAGCGGCAGCTCGGAGGCGATCGTGACGGACTCGGCCTCGGCGGCATTCGGCGACGGATCGGGGTTCATGGCGCGCCCTGGCACGGGATGAAACGCATTGCACCTTATCCCGTACCAGTGACGCCTTAACGGACGGTGAAACCGGCAGCACCGGGTGCGCGGGCGGCCCCCTCGGCCGCGTCGTCACCGCCGGTTAATCCTGTTCGGAAAGCGCGCCTTAAAGTCGATCGGGTGAGATCGGCCGCACCGCAAGCGTGTGCCGGCAACAAGGATCGATCCGATGGCCAGCCGATACCCCGACGGGCTCTTCGACGAAGCCTTCTATCTCGCGCGGAACCCGGACGTCGCGGCCGCCGTCGCGGCGGGCGTCTTCGCCTCCGGGCGCGCCCACTACGAGCTGTACGGCGCCAGGGAGCTGCGCGACCCCAACGCCAGCTTCGACTCGCACTACTACGCGTTGCAGAACGCCGATGTCCTGCAGGCGGTGGCGGCCGGGCAGTTCGACTCGGTCTACGAGCACTTCCTCCTGTCGGGCGCCAGGGAAGGCCGCAAGCCTTCGGCCGATCTCGATCTCTCGGGCTACCTCGCCGCCAACCCGGACGTCGCCGCCGCGGTTTCGTTCGGGCTCTGGCCGAGCGGCTATCATCACTATGTCCTCTACGGCAAGTACGAAGGCCGCCCCGGCATCAACGTCTCCGGCGGCAACAACACGCTGCCCGGGATCAACGGCACCGAGGGCAACGACACGCTGGCCGGCACCGCTGCCGGCGAGACGATGCGCGGCCTGGGCGGCAACGACACGATCGAAGGCGGGCAGGGCAACGACACCCTCGAGGGCGGCAACGGCGAGGACAGGCTGGTCGGCGGACCGGGGATCGACCGGATGACCGGCGGCGACGGCGCCGACACGTTCCATTTCCAGAACGAGAGCGATTCCCCGCAGGGATCGCCCGACGTCATCACCGATTTCAACGGCGCCGCCGGCGACCGGATTCATCTTGCCAGCCTGGTCTGGCCGCCGGTCACCTTCATCGGCGCGCACACCAACCCGTTCAGCGCCGGCAACTTCACTGAGATCCGGTTCAACGACACGACCAAGATCCTGGAGATCGACAGCCACGGCGACGGCACCGCCGACATCCAGATCAAGCTGGAAGGCGTCGCGCTCGCCGACCTCGCCGGCGGCTATTTCACCGGCACGACCGCGAGCTCCTGAGCCCCCTGGGGCGAAGCACGGCCGTTCCTAGGCGGCGTGGCTCTTCAGCCATTCCTCGCGCAGCGCGTCGCGGCGCACCTTGCCGCGGTCCGACCGCGGCAGGCTGCCGACGACCATGACCTCCTTCGGCGCCTTGAACGCCGGGAGCTGGCCGGCGCAGTGCGCGCGCACCTCCTCGGCGCTCAGCGTCTCGCCCGGCTTGGCCACCACGAAGGCGATCACCTCCTCGCCGTAGATCTTGTCGGGCACGCCGACCGCGGCGGCCTCCAGCACCTTGGGGTGGCCGAGGAGGACGTTGTCGATCTCCAGCGGCGCGATGTTGACGCCGCCGCGGATGATCAGGTCCTTGGTCCGGCCGGTGACGCGCACGAAGCCGTCCGCGTCCATCGTGGCGAGGTCGCCGGTGCGCATGCGCGTGCCGCGGCGGTCCTCGTAGACGCCCTCTGGCGAAATCGCGCCGATGTGGGTCTGCGGGCCCCCGATCTCGACCTCGCCCTCGACGCCGGGCGGGCACGGCTTGCCGTCGCCGTCCACGATCAGGAACTCCTGGTGCTTGGCCGGCGGGCCGACCGTGCCCATGCGGCGGCGATAATGGCGGTTGCCGCAGATCCAGCCGGCTTCCGACATGCCGTAGAGCTGCAGCAGGGTGACGCCGTACATCTTCTCGAACTTGTCCCACTGCTCCGGGCTCAACGGCGCGGTGGAGCAGGTCATCAGTCGCAGGGTCGGGATGTCGTCGGCGGTGACCCCCAGGGGGTCGTTGAGCAGCATGTTGACGACCGTCGGCACGCCGGCGGCGAAGGTGATGCCGTGCGCCTTGATCCACTCGAAGAACCGGCTGTGCGAGAACCGCTTGGCGATGTGGAGCGTCAGCCCGGTCTGGAGGAACGGCATCAGCGACAGGATCTGCGCCGAGTTCCAGCCGAACGAGCGGTACTCCAAGGTCTTGTCGTCGGCGGTGAGGCCAAGCATGTCGATCGTCGACAGCCCGCTCAGCCAGTAGGACATGTGGTTGTAGACGACGCATTTCGGCTTCGACGTGGTGCCCGAGGTGCAGAAGATGCACGAGACGTCCCCGGCCTCGTTCGACTTCTGGATCTCAGGCTCGGCCGGGCAGGCGGCGACCTGCGCGAAGAACTCCGGTGCGCTCGCGTCGCCCTTGGCCTTGGGGTCCCAGGTGGTGAAGCGCAGCACCTCGCCGGCAATGCCGGCGCGCATCTCCGGCGTGTCGAGCTCCTCGTGGATCAGGGTCAGGGTCGGGTTGACGTTCTCCAGGAGCTCCTTCAGGTGGGCCTGATTCATCTCGACGTTGAGCGGGCACACCACCGCGCCGTAGCGCCAGATGCCCATCCAGGCGATCAGCTTCTCCAGGTTCTCGCCCGACAGGATGGCGATGCGGTCGGTCTTCCTGACGCCGCGGCGGTCGAGGAAGTGGGCGATGCGGTTCGATGCCTCGTAGAGCTCGCCGAAGGTGATGCCGCGGTCGGTGTCGAGGTCGAAGATCGCGGTCTTCGCCGGGTGGCGGTCGCGGTACTTGCGCAGCAGCGACAGGATCGACTCGAAGTGGATCGCCAGATCGTGCTGCGGTCCGAGCTCTATGGCCATGTCCGTTCCTCCCTGCGACGCGGTGGGCGTGGCGGGTAGGGTTTATCCGCCGGCCCGCCCCATGGTCAAGGCGAGGCGTCGGGGCGCAGCCGGACCGAGGCAATGACCCGCTCGGCGACCGCCTTGTACTTGCCGAAGAAATGCAGCCGCGTGCCGGAATAGACGATCAGGTAGAGCTTCTCGCCGCGCAGCATGCCGGTGGCGATGCCCTCGCGTTCCAGCCCGTCCTCCAGGCTGTAGGCGAATTCGAAGCGGAAGCCGTCGGCGTTGCCGAACGGGGCGGGGCGCAGCCCGCGGGCCTTCATGTCAAGCACCCCGGCGCGGATGAAGCTCTGCTCGAAGAACTCCTGCACCTCGATCGGCGTCATTTTCGCGCCGAAGGTCGGCAACTTCTTGGCGTCGGCGCCCTCGAACAGGCGGTCGCCGTCCTCCAGCCCGTTGATGAACCGGACCTCCTCCAGCGCCGGTCCGTCGACCGTCCAGGTCACGGTGTTGCCGTCGCTGCGCCGGTTCCAGGCGATCTGCGGCTCGACCGTGTAGACCGAATCCATCGTCACCGGGCCGTTTTCGACCAGGGTGTAGCGGTCGCACGCGGCGGCGGCGAGGGCGAGGGCTGCGGAAAGTGCGGCGGCCGCGGGGCGCATCAGCCGGGCGCCGCGATCAGGGCCTCGATCATCGCGCGGTCGCCGGCCTGGGGCTGGCGCGCCAGGTAGCCGGCGAAGGCGGCGCGCGCCGCCGTGCGGTCGCCGCGGCGGAGCTGCACCAGGCCGAGCGAGCGCAGCGCCTCCGGCGGCGCGCCCACGGCGGCCGCCGCCGCTTGCAGCGACGCCAACGCCTTGTCGGAATCGCCCTCCTTGTCGCGCAGCCGGAAGAGCTCCCCCCTGGCATAGGCGGTCTCGGCCGGGTTGGCGCCGTCCTCCGCCATCAGGTCGAGCAGCGCCTCCAGGCGGTCGAACCGGCGCAACGCCAGCTCGTCGCGGACCCAGTCCATCCGGTACGGCGCGATCTTCGCGCGGTAGCGCTCGACGCCGCGGTCGTCCCTTGCGCCCTGCACGGCGTCGGCCATGCGGTCGAGCGTGCGCAGCCGCTCGCTCGCGGTCGGGTGGGTCGCGAAGTAGTACATGCGCGGCCCCTTATCCTTGTCGGCGTCGTCCTCGCGGATCAGCTGGCGCCAGATCGCCGGCACGGCGTGCGGATCGTAGCCGGCGCGGCTCATCAGCGCGAGGCCGATGCGGTCGGCCTCGCGCTCGGCGTCGCGGCTGAACATGTAGATCGAGCCGATCAGCCCGTAGCTGACGGCATCGCTGGCGAACGGGATGCGCGCAGCGGCCAGCGCGATCTGGAAGAAGACAAGGAAGTCGGTCTTGTTGCGCGCGTCGCGCCACAGCTGGATCGAGTGGCGGCGGACATAGTGGCCGATCTCGTGGCCGAGGATGGCGGCCAGCTGCGCCTCGTCGCGGCAGCGCAGCAGGAGGCCGGTCCACACCTGCATCAACCCGGTCGGGGCCATGCTGGCGTTGAACGCCGGCACGCGCAGGATGTAGGTGCGGATGTCCGGGCACCACGGTCCAGCCAGCTCGCACACGATGCCGTGGACGTAGCGGTTCAGCTCGGGGTCGTGGACCCGGTTTCCGGCGGTCCGGATCTCGTTCTCGATGTTGTCGACCCGCATCCACAGGCCGCCTTCGTCGGTCTCGACGGGCGGGCGGGCGCCGGGCGTCTGGCTCGGGAAATCGTCGGAGACCGGCAGCACCGCGTCGGGGCGCGACAGCGCGCGCGGTGCCGGCTCGGCGTCGACCACGACCACCGGCGTCGCCGGATCGCAGCCGGCCAGCGCCGTCAGCAGGACGGCCGCGGCGGCGGCGCGCCTCATCGCGGCAGGCTCTCCAGCAGGGTCGCCATCGTCTCGCGCGTGCCGTCCGGGGTGCGCAGCTCGCCCACCGTGCGCACCATGCGGTTGAACCACACCACGTCGCCGTTGCGCAGGTCGACCAGCGAGGCGACGCCGACCTGGGCGCCGCTGGCAAGCCCGACGCCGAGGAAGGAGATCGGCACCGTCATCATGGCGGCCGTCCGCCCGAGCGACTTGTAGCTGTCGCGGAAATAGATGAAGAGGGCGTAGTCGGCGCCGAACTCGTGGCGCAGCAGCGCGACGGAGGGTCCGAGCGACCAGTCGAGCCGGTCCGACTTGCCGGGCAGCTTGTAGTGCGCCTCGTACTGGTGGGCGAGGATCGAGTCCGCGACCGTCTCGTGCAGCTTGATCAGCTGATCGTGCAGGTGGGCGCGCGCCGGGTCGTCGGCAGGCGGGTTGTAGAACACCAGCTCGCCCTGGCGCTCGGACACCAGCGCGCGCACCACGTCGGTCATGTTGGTCGCGGCGGTCTGGGTCCAGTCGGCCTTGGGCTCGATCAGGCCGCCGGGCGCGACCTCCATCAGCTCGAGGTCGATCGGCATCAGGAGCAGGCTCAGCCCGCCGTCGTGGCGCGGCAGCGCGTCGGTTGTGAAATGCGGCTGCGAACGGCAGGCGGCAAGGGCGAGCGCAATCGCGACGATAAAGCACAGTCTGCCGCGTGTACGCATCGGTCCGGTCGGCGCCCCCCTGAGGCCGGCATGATGACGGCCGGCCGGCCAGGAGTCTACGCCGTTTGCGCCGACCAGGCCCGCGCGATGCGGGCGGCGAGCCGGGCATTGCTGAGCAGGAGCGCGGCGTTGGCGTCCGTGCTGTCACCGCCGGTCGTCTCCGCGATGCGCGCCAGCAGGAACGGCGTGATTGCCTTGCCGGAAACCCTCTGCGCCTCGGCCTCGCGCAGCGCGGCGCGGGTCGCGCGCTCCAGGGGCTCGGGGTCCATCGCCCATCGCTCGGGGATCGGGTTGGCGACGATCAGGCCGCCGCCGAGCCGCAGCGCCCACTTGGCGCGCATGATCGCGGCCACCGCCTCCGGCGTGTCGGCACGGTGGTCCACCGGCAGTTCCGTGGCGCGGACATAGAAGGCAGGGAACCGGTCGGTGCCGTAGCCGATGACCGGCACGCCCTTGGTCTCCAGGTATTCCAGCGTGCGGGGCAGGTCGAGGATCGCCTTGGCGCCGGCGCACACCACCGCGACGTCGGTCTGCGCCAGCTCCTCGAGGTCGGCGGAGACGTCCATCGTCTCCTCCACCCCGCGGTGGACCCCGCCGATGCCGCCGGTCGCGAACACCCGGATGCCGGCGCGCGCGGCGCAGATCATGGTGCCGGAGACGGTCGTGGCGCCGTAGCCGCCGGTCGCCAGCACCACCGGCAGGTCGCGCCGGCTGACCTTGGCGACGTCGGGACGGTCGCACATCACCTCCAGGCTGTCCGACGACAGGCCGATCACGATGCGCCCGCCCGCCAGTGCGACGATCGCCGGCACCGCGCCTTCGGCGCGGATTGCGCCCATCAGTTCCGCCGCCACCTCCATGTTGCGCGGCCGCGGCAGGCCGTGGGCGAACACGGTGGACTCGACGGCGACGATCGGCCGGCCCTCGGCGCGCGCTGCCGCCACCTCGTGCGAGAACGACAGGTACTCTTCCATCGCCGCAGTCTAGCACGCAGGGCTGCGCCGGCGGCTACTCTGCGGGCGCGGTGGCGGCGGCCGCCTCATCGTCGCGGCTGCGCCGCCCGGCCCACCACCGCGCGGCGCGGACCTGTAGCATCAGGGCCGACGGCGTGATGACCAGGGTCAGGACGGTGGCGAACGTGAGGCCGCAGGCGATCGCGGTGGAGATCTGCGTCCACCACTGCGTCGACGGCGCGCCGACCGAGACGTTGCGGGTGACGAAATCGATGTTGAGCGCGAACATCATCGGCACCACGCCCAGGATGGTGGTGCCGGTGGTCAGCAGCACCGGCCGCAGGCGCTGCGCGCCGGTGCGCACGATCGCCTCGACGGGATCGACGATCTCGCGGCGCAGCCGCTGGAAGGTGTCGATCAGCACGATGTTGTTGTTCACCACAACGCCGGCCAGCGCGATCACGCCGATGCCGCTCATGACGATCCCGAACGGCTGGCCGATCAGCAGCAGGCCCAGCATGACGCCGACGGTCGACATGACGATCGCCGACAGCACCAGCGCCATCGCATAGAAGCTGTTGAACTGGGCGACCAGGATCACCGCGATCAGGAACAGCGCCAGCAGGAAGGCGCGGCTCAGGAACGCCTGCGCCTTGCGCTGCTCCTCGTCCTCGCCCTTGAAGGTGATTGCGATGCGCGGGTCGATGCCGGCGGTCTCCAGCCAGGCCTGGATCTCCTTGACCTTGGTGTCGGCCAGCACCCCCGGCATCACGTCCGCCTTGACCGACATCGTGCGCTTGGCGCCGACGCGCTGCAGCTCGCCCATCTTCGGCTTGGCGGTGCGGGTGACGAAATTCCCGATCGGCACCAGGCCCATGCTGGTCTGCACGCGGATCTGGTCGAGCTGGTCGATGGTGCGGGCGCCCTCCGGGAAGCGGACCACGATGTCGACCTCGTCGGTCGCGTCGTTGGGCCGGAACTCGCTGATCTCCAGCCCGTTGGTGACGAGCTTCACCGCGTTGCCGATCGCCAGGATGTCGGCCCCGAATTTGGCCGCCTGCGCGCGGTCGACCGCGATCTCCCACTCGATGCCGGGCAGCGGCCGGGTGTCCTCGACGTCCTTCAGGCCCGGCAGGCCGTCGAAGAAGCCGCGGATCCTGGCCACGGCGGGGTCGAGCAGGGCGGGCTCGCGCGCCGACAGCCGGACCTGGATCGGCTTGCCGACCGGCGGGCCGGCCTCTTCCTTTCGCGTCTCCACCGCGATGCCCGCGAGTCCCGCGGCGCGGCCGCGGATGTCGGCCAGGATCTCGTCGGCCTTGCGCCGGCGGTCCCAGTCGGTGAATTCGAGCTGGATCGTGCCGATGATGTCACCGGCGGTCTCGTCGCGGCGCTGCTGCTCGCCCGACAGCGCGTAGATGGCGCGGAACTCGCCGCGCTCGCGCTGGACCGCGAGCGCATGCGCCTCCACCTCGCGGACCAGCGCGTCGCGCTCGTCGATGGAGAGGTTGCCGCGCGCGTGGACCTGCAGGATCGCCTGCTCGGGTTCCACCTTGGGGAAGAACTCCACCCCCTTTCCGAAGGTGGCGTAGAGCATCCACGAGCCGATCAGGACCGCGACGGCCGCCAGCACGACCGCGCCCGGCCGCCGCAGCGCGCCGGTCAGCAACCGCACATAAGCGCCGGTGAACCCGCGCAGCGAACGCAGGTCGCCGCCCTCGGCCGCCGACAGCGCGCGCAGGCTCTTCGCATCGACCGCCCCGGCCCGGCCGATCTTCGCGCCCAGCGTCGGCACGAAGATCAGCGCCATCAGGAGCGAGGCCGCCAGGGTCGCGATCAGGGTGAGCGGCAGGTACTTCATGAACTGGCCGACCACGCCGGGCCAGAACAGCAGCGGCAGGAACGCCGCGATCGTCGTCAGGGTGGAGGACGCGATCGGCCACGCCATCCGCCGGGCGGCCAGCGCATAGGCGCGCGCCGGCGGCTCGCCTTCCGCCATCTTGCGGTCGGCGTACTCGACGACGATGATCGCGCCGTCCACCAGCATGCCGACGGCCAGGATCAGCGCGAACAGGACGACGATGTTGATGGTGAAGCCCATCGTCGCCAGCACCAGGATGCCGGCCAGGAACGAGCCCGGGATCGCGATGCCGACCAGGAGGCCCGATCGGATGCCGAGCGCGGCGACGACCACGATCATCACCAGCAGCACGGCGGACAGCACGTTATTCTGCAGGTCGCCCAGCATGGTGCGGATGTCGTTCGACTTGTCCTGGGTGAACGAAACCGAGACGTTGTCGGGCCATGCCTGCCGCTCCGCCTCGACCAGCGCGCGCACCGACTCGGTGGTCTCGATCACGTTGCGGCCGGTGCGCTTGGACACCTCCAGCGTGATGGCCGGCTTGCCGTCGAGCCGGGCATAGGTGGTGCGGTCCTTGTAGGTGCGGCGCACGCTCGCGATGTCGCGCACCCGAACCACCGCATCGCCGCTGACCTTGATCGGCAGGTCCAGGATGTCGCGGCCGGTCTCCAGGAGGCCGGGCACCTTGATCGCGAAGCGGCCGCTGCCTGAATCGAGCGAACCGGCGGCGATCAGCTGGTTGGAGCGGCCGACGAAGTCGATGATCTGGCGCGCGTCCAGCCCGTAGCTCTCCAGCAGCAGAGGGTCGATCACGATGTCGACCTGCTCCTCGCGGTCGCCGCCGACCTTCGCTTCGAGCACGTTGGGCAGCGCCTCGACCTTCTCCTTCAGGTCGCGCGCCAGGCGCAGCAAGGTGCGCTCGGGCACGTCGCCGCCGAGCGTGACCACCAGCACCGGGAACAGGCTGAAGTTGACCTCGTGGACCAGCGGCTCGTCGGTCCTGGCCGGCAGCTCCGACTTCGCGATATCGACCTTGTCGCGCACGTCGTCGAGCGCCTTCTGGGCGTCGAACCCGGCCTCGAACTCCAGAAGCACGTAGGCACCGCCCTGGTGGGCGGTGGCGCGCATCTCCTTGGCGCCCTCGACCGAGCGCAGCTCCTTCTCCATCGGGCGGACCAGCAGCCGTTCGGCATCCTCCGGCGAGATGCCGCGATAGGTCATCGAGACGTAGATGATCGGGATGTTGACGTCGGGCGCCGCTTCCTTCGGCACGTTGACGTAGGACAGCCAGCCCGCGACGAACAGCAGCGCCAGCATGGCCAGCACCATACGCGAGCGCGCGATCGCCGCATCGATCAGGCTCATGACCCGTCGCCCGGCGGCAGGCGCATCGGCCGCACGCGCTGGCCGTCGCGCACGAATTCCTGTCCCACCGCGATGACGTCCACCGTGGCGGGCAGCCCGCCCAGCCACACGCCGTCCGGCTGGTCGGACAGCAGGCGCACCGGCATGAAGCGCGCGACGTCGCCGGCGTCCACCACCTTGACGCCGATGACGCCGGCATCGTCGAGGGTCAGGATCGCCGGGCTGACGAAATGCGCCGTCATCGGCCCCAGCGGCAGTCGCAGCTCCGCCGTCTGGCCGTGCTTGACGACGAGGTCGGGGTTGGCGACCTCCAGCTCGACCCGGAAGGTGCGCGTGGCGGCGTCGGCCGCCGCCGCCTTGTAGCGGATGCGGCCTTCGACCGCGGCGCCGCTGGCGAGCCGCGCGGCGCCTGGCGCGCCGACCCGCACATGCTCGATGTCGCGCTCGGAGACGTAGCCGATGATCAGCGCGGGGTCGAGGTCGACGAGCTGCGCGATCCGGTCGCCCTTCTTCAGGTAGTCGCCGAGCTCGACGTGGCGCTCGTTCAGGATGCCGCCGAACGGCGCCTTCACCGCGGTCTGGCCGATCTCGACCTCCATACGCATCACGCGGGCGCGCGCCGCGTCGAGCAGCGCCTTGGACTCGGCGACCTTGATGTCGGGACGGTAGCCCTTGGCGGCGAGCTGCACGGCGGCCTGGTGCTCGATCTCACGCTGGCGTAGGAGGGCGCGCGACTCCGCGAGGTTGGCGTTGCGGTCGTCGACCGCGATGCGCGCCAGCATCGCGCCGGCGTCCAGCCGGCTGCCCTTGACCGCCGGCAGCTCGCTGATGCGGCCGTCGGTCTCGCTCTTGACCTCGATGATGCGCGAGGCTTCGGAACGGCCGTTGACGATGATCTCGCGCTCGCGGGTCTGCGCGGTCAAGGTGCGCACGCGCACCGCCGGCAGCGGCGCCGCGACCGGTGCCTGGGCGCTCGGCGCGCTCGCCTCGGCCGGGCGGTCGGTGCCGCCGAACTGCCCGGAAGCGATCCAGCCGGCGGCGGCGACGGCGATCACGGCGGCGACGATATAGGACGATCGCATGGCTCAGCGCTCCGCCGCCGAGTCTTCGGTGAGCAGCGCGCCGACCAGGACGTGGCGGTTGGCCTCGATATACGCCCGCTCCGCCTCCATGACCGCGAGGCCGAAGCCGAGGCAGAACCGTTCGCCCGCTTGGTGCGGCTTATCGGTGGCGTCCGCGATGGCGTGCATCTCGGCGATTTCCCGGTCGAGGCCTGCGGCCCGCTGCTCCAGCAGCGCATCGACGCGGCGGGGCGAGAGCAGGTGGGCGAAGAACAATACGAACAGGAAGTCCGACCGGATCTTGTCCGGCGCCGGCGGCCCGGCCAGCGCGTCGAGCAGGGCCAGGCGGCCGGCGGGCGTGATGCGGTAGACCTTGCGCGCGGGCCCGCCGTTGCCGGGCACTTCGGTCACCGTCGCCAGGCCTTGCGCGCACAACGTGTTGAGCGCCGGATAGATCGAGCCGAACCCCGCCGCGTAGAAGGTGCCGAACGGCCCTTCCTCGCAATGCTTCTTGATCTCGTAACCAGTCGCCTCGCCGCGGTTCAGGATGCCGAGGCAGAGGGTCTTGACGTCGATCGTCATGGCGATCTCCTCGTTTCGATATATATCGAAACGGTATAGGAAACGCCAGCGGATTCCGCCGAGTCGGGGACGCGGGTATATGTGTTCACTCGCCCCTCCCTCGCGGGAGGGTGCCGGGGGAGGGGCGCTTGCCGCCAGGGAATGCCAGATGAACCAGCGAGATTGCCGACCGAGGCGCCCCCACCACCAACCCCCTCCCGCGAGGGGAGAGGGCTTCCAGTGAACCTCCCCTACATCCTGAAGATCGTCCTGATCTGCTTCGTGGTCGGGCTGGTGCTGTCGTTCCTCGGCATCAACCCGCTGAACATCTGGCGCGACTTCGGCGGCGCGGTGCGCGATGCCTGGAACGCCGTCATCAGCATCGGCGAGCGCGGCGTGAAGTACGTCCTGCTCGGCGCGGTCATCGTCGTGCCGATCATCGCGGTATCCTGGGCGCTGCGGTATTTCCGTCGTCGCTAGGGTTATGTCGAATTGGCATCGCCGGGCCGCGAGCGCCCGTGCGCTTGCTGGACCGGCCCCGCCTTTTTCGCTAGTCATGGCGCATGACCGACAAGGCCGAAGCGGCGTTGCGATACGAGGTGGCGGCGGCGACACTGCTGCTGAACGCCGAAGGCCTGCTCGGCTACTCGGGGCACGTCAGCGCCCGCCTGCCCGACGCCGAGCTGTTCCTGGTTCAGACGATCGACGACAGCCGCGCCGCGGTGCGGCCTGACCGCCTGCTGATCTGCGACCTGGACGGCAGGGTCATCGACGGGCCGCGCGGCGCCAAGGCGCCGGCGGAGGTCGCGATCCACGGCGAGATCCTGCGCGCGCGGCCCGACGTGCGCGCGATCCTGCACCATCACCCCGACAGCGCGACGGTGTTCACGCTCGCCGCCGGTGCGCGGCTGGAGCTGGTGAAGAACCACGCGACGCGGTGGGCGTCCGGCATCCCCGTCCATCACGACCCGGCGCACATCGACACCGCCGAGCGCGGCCGCGCGCTCGCCGCGACGCTGGGCGGCTGCCACGCCGCGCTGATCCGCGCGCACGGCGCGGTGATCGTGGCGGAGGACGTGCCGGCGCTGCTGGTCGATGCGGTGCACTTCGAGGAGAACGCGCGCGCCTGCTACGCGGCGCGGATGCTGGGGCAGGTGGCGCCGCTGACGGCCGCCGAGCTCGACGGCTTCGCGCAGCGCTTCGACCGGGCGCGCCACGTCCGGAAGCTCTGGACATACTATGTGGGCCGCGGCGTCGCCGCCGGCACGATCCCCGAAGAATGGGACAGGATCCTGCAAGAACCGGCCGTCGCATACGGCCGCGGTTAACCGAGGAGGAAGCACGAATGGCCGACGACATGGGCAACGCGATCGGCGGACGGGTCGCCGCGGTGGCGACGGACGGCGCCAACGACCTCAGGATTCCCTACGAGGACCTGCGCGAATGGCTGGCCGAGGCGGAGAAGCTGGGCGAGGTGCGCCACGTCCAGGGCGCAAGCTGGCAGCGCGACATCGGCATGGCGGCGGAAGTCGTGCTGCATGACGAGAAGGCGCCGTGCGTCGTATTCGACGACGTGCCCGGCACCATCAAGGGCTCGCGCGTGCTGTGCAACTTCTTCTCCGGCCGGCGCATGAACATGACGCTCGGCTTCCCGTCGGAGCTCAACAAGATCGAGCTGACCGACGCCTTCCGCGCCAACTACATGGCCGACCTGAAGCTGATCCCGCCGCGCGTGGTGCAGAGCGGCCCGGTCACCGAGAACGTGATGGAAGGCGACGCCATCGACGTCGAGGCGTTCCCGACGCCGATGTGGCATGACGAGGACGGCGGCCGCTACATCGGCACCGGCAGCTACAACGTCACCAAGGATCCCGACACCGGCTGGCTCAACCTCGGCACCTACCGGGTGATGATCCACGACAAGAAGTCGGTCGGATTCTACATCTCGCCGGGCAAGCACGGGCGCATCCACCGCGACAAGTACGCCCAGCGCAAGGAGCCGATGCCGGCCGTCATCGTGTGCGGCGGCGACCCGATGACGTTCCTGATGGGCTGCAGCGAGATCCCGCCCAACGTGTGCGAGTTCGACGTGGTGGGCGGCTTCCGCGGCAAGCCGATCGACGTCGTGCTGGGCAAGCACACCGGCCTGCCGTTCCCGGCCAACGCCGAGCTGGTGATCGAGGGCTTCGTGCAGCCCGGCAACATGCGGGAGGAGGGGCCGTTCGGCGAGTGGACCGGCTACTACGCCTCCAAGCATCGCCAGGAGCCGGTGCTCGACATCAAGGCGATCTACTACCGCAACAACCCGATCATCCTCGG
>JBFWQM010000062.1:0-23926 GCA_050249455.1 Rhodospirillaceae bacterium
AGAGCCGGGCCGGGTTGTCCACCAGCACCGCCTTGCGGCTCGCCTCGTCCTCCAGATAGAGGCCGAGGATGTCCATGACGTCGCCGTCGTTGGGGATCAGGCCGGGCTCGTAGCGGCTGGAATGCGGCCAGTCGGTTCCCCAGATGGTGCGGTCCGGCGCGGTCTCGTAGACCTTCTTGCCGAACGGGATCGATTCCTCCCACTGCGCCGGCTGCTTGGAGATGCGGTCGGCGCAGCTCACCTTGACCCAGACCTTGGGGTTGGCGATCAGGTCGAGCAGGTTCTTGAACGCCGCGCTGCCGGTGCCCTCCGCGTACGGCACGTAGGCGAAGTGGTCGATCACCACCGGGGTCGGCAGGCCGAGCAGCCACGGCTTCATCTCGGCGAGATGCGGCGGGCGCATGTGGAACACGGTGTGCCAGCCCAGCGGCTCGATCCGCCGGGCGATGGCGGCGAACAGCTCCAGGTCGACCTTGCCGCCGGTCTCGGCCATCAGGTTGAACCGCACGCCGCGGAAGCCCGCCTTGTCCAGCCGCTTGAGCTCGGCGTCGGATTCCTCGCCCGACAGCCGCGCGATGCCGCGGAAGCGGTCCGGGAAGGTCGCGATCAGGTCCTCCGACGCCCGGTTGTCCGGCGCATAGGCGTTGGGCGTCACCACCACGCCGCGCTCCAGCCCCAGGATCTTCGCCATCGCCAGGTAGTGCGCCTTGGGCGCCGCCGGCGGCGTGTAGGGCCGGGTCGGCCAGTAGGGGAACACGTCGGGCGGGCCGAACACGTGGAAATGCGTGTCGCACGCCTTCGCCGGCGGGGTCCACTTCGGCTTGCGGGGATTGGGATCGGGCGGGTAGCAGACGCGCAATTCGGCCATCGGGTGCCTTCCATCGCTGCAAAATTTGTAGTCGAGCCGAAGGTCGTACAGCGGCCGGCCCGTGTCCAGATCCAACCCCGCGCCCAATGCGTCGCTTTTGGTTCAGCTTAACCAGCGTCTGCTACATTCGAGAGATATTCTCCGCGAAGGGCGACATGGCTAAACGGCAGACATGGTTCGGTGATCTTCGAAAAGGTACAAATATCGCGCTCACCGATTTCACGTTGCGATATTTCAACACCATCAATGCAGTGGTTTTATCCTATGCTAACAAGACTTCAATATTGATTACATTTTGTCTTGTCGCCATTGGAATTTCTGGAGATGGGAGTCGTTTTATCATAGAAGAAATTCTCATAAAAAACAAAAATCGCGTATTTCATAATATGTTAAGAAAAATATTTTTACCCCCAAACGTATTCTTCTTTGTCGTTTTCACGTGGTCTATTTTAATTATAATATATGCATATTATATTTGGTTTGGAATAAACATGAACATCTCAATGGAGAGAATAATATTATATAATTTTGGAAATGCCGCAGATTACTATATCGAATTCATACACTCGAACGACCCGAAGCGCTATTTGTACTATTTGTTCATTATAAATCCGATTTACGTGTTCTCGATGTCCGTTTCCATTCTTTTGATAACTTTATCTGATTCCATATTAGGAAGTCGATTTCTGAATTATTCGTTCGTCTCGTACCAAGAAATAGAAGCCAATTACAATTTTCCATACTACCGGGTCCGAGGAATGTTCGGGGGCATAATTTTTTATTTTCTATCCATCCTTTTGGTAGGAAGGTTGGCGGCGGACATAATGGGACAGAACAGAATTTTTAGGTATTTTGTGTTTGTTGAGCTTCCGCCGATCATATTCTTCATAATGCTGAGAGCGTATCGAATGGTTCAGTTCCGGCAGGAAAGTGTCGAGAAGGCGCTGAGGGGCAGCGGCAAGTAAAATTTGAGGTCGTCACTCAGTACGTCATGCACGCCGCGTTGAGCACGCCGACGCCGACCGCGAAGGCCGCGAGCATGATGGCGGGCGCCATGCGGCCGCCGTCGATTTCCTTCGGCAGGCCCGGCATCAGGATGCGGCAGACGACGAAGACCAGCACCTGGACCACCAGTGCGACCGCACCCCACACGATGACGTCGAGCAGGCCCTGCGAGTTGGTGATGACGCTGCCCAGCGGCAGTACGAAGCCGATCAGCGCGCCGGCTAGGCTGGTGGCGGCGGCGGCGTTGCCCTGGCGCACCTGGGCGAACTCGCGCTGCGGCGTGACCAGCGTGTAGACGAACAGGAAGATCGCCAGCAGCGCGATCGCGACGGCGAAATAGGAGAGGAAGCCGGGCAGGGTTGCGAAGTAGTCCTGCTTCTGGATGAGCATCTTGTTCTTGCCTATTCGAAGTAGTGGGGCACGAAGCGGCTGGTGTTGACGGTGACCGGCCCGGCGTCCTCGCGGATGCCGATGCCAGCCGGCTGCGAGGCGATCACCCACGAGCCGATCACGGCGTGGCGGCCGCCCTGCTCGAAGACCGGCGCCAGCGCCTGGTAGACCATACCGGGCGCCGCCTCGGTCGTCCCGGCCTTGTGGATGGTGACGTCCTGGCCCTCGCGGCCGAACACCGGCTTGGCGACGCAGCCGCCCTTGATGCCGGCGGGGTCGAACGAAGCGGGCAGCAGGTTCGGGTGGCCCTCGTACATCTCCCACAAGAGCGGCAGCACCGCCTTGTTGGACAGGATCATCTTCCACGCCGGCTCGATCATGTGGATGCGCGACGGGCCGATGTGCTGGCCGAACTCCTCGTTCATCAGCCATTCCCACGGGTACAGCTTGAACAGGGTGGTGATCGGGCGGTCCTCGCCGTCGACGAAGCCGAGGCCGTTCCAGCCCATCTCGTCGATGTAG
Source organism: Rhodospirillaceae bacterium (assembly GCA_050249455.1). Taxonomy (GTDB): domain Bacteria; phylum Pseudomonadota; class Alphaproteobacteria; order MPNO01; family VGEU01; genus JBFWQM01. The sequence goes on from JBFWQM010000062.1 coordinate 2,786, forward strand.
AGGAAGGCGGTATCGTGGCCGGCCTGCATGCAGGTGTCGCGCAAATAGGTGGTGGTGGCGTAGTCCTCCGCGTGGTCGCGCACGCAGGTGAAGTGGACCGGGCCGCGCACGCCGTAGGCGGCCCACGCCTCGGCCAGCTTCTCGTGGATCGAGTTGAACTGGTCGGCGCCGCCCTTGACGCTCTCCAGCCAGTCCCACTGTACGACCGAAGCCTCGAACAGCGCGGTGGGCGTGTCGGCGTTGTATTCGAGCAGCTTGGGGTCGCCCTTGCCGCTCCACGAGATGTCGAAGCGGCCGACCAGGTTGCGGTCGCCGCGCTGCCAGCTTTCCTCGATCAGCGGCCACGCCGGCTCGGGGATGAACAGGCGGTCGTAGATGCGCTCGCCGATCACCCGCTCGACGACGCCGAAGCACAGCCGCTCCAGCTCGCCGGTCGCGTCGTCGAGCTGGTCGATCTCGTCCTCGGAGAAGCGGTAGCAGGCGGCCTCGTCCCAGTACGGCTCGCCGTCGATGGTGTGGAAGTCGAATCCGAGCGCCTCGACCCGCGCCCGCCAGTCGGGGCGCGGGGTGATCGACTGCCGCTCCACGGCCGCCTCAGCTCGAGCTGGACGAGGACGAGCGCGAGGCGGTGGCGCCGAAGCCGCCGCGCGATGCGGTGCTGGACGCCTTCGCCAGGGTGCTGGAGCTCGGGGCGCCCGCGGTGCCGGCGACCTTCGACGGCGGCGCCATGGAGGCATTGTCGAGCCGGCCGATCGAGCGATTGCCGGAATAGGCGGTGTTGTTGGTGTCGCGGTAGACCGGCTGCGACATCAGCCCCTGGCCGCCCATAGACCGGCCGACCATGTAGCCGACCATCGCCGGGATGAACATGCTGCCGATGCCGGGGCTGCCGAGATGGCCGTCGGCGCTCGCGGTGGTGCCGGTCGTCGTGCCGGTCGCCGCATCGCCCGACGAGGTCGAAGGCGAGCTGGAGCGGAAGCTGCTCGAGCTCGTCCGCGTCGAGGACGAGGAGCTGGACGAGCTGGTCTGCCCGACCTGCTCGCAGTTCGCCGCCCCGAACTCCGCCTCGCACTCGGCCTTGGAGGCGAAGCGCGGCGCGCTGGCGGCGTGGGCGGTGCGGCTGTCCTTGTAGGCGGAGTCGCACTCGGCAGGCGAGAACTGGCTCTCGCACTGCTGCTTGTCGACGAACATCTTCGCTTCCTTGAGCGGGTCGGGCGACTCGTCGCACGCCGTCAAGGAGATCAGGCCGGCGCCGCCGACCAGCATCAGCCGTATGTGTCGCGACCGCTTCATGGCATGTCCCCGGATGTACTCTTCGCCGCCGCCGCGCGGGCGCAGCGTTTGCAACGGAAGATAGCATGCCCCCGCCGCAAGGTCATTGCCGCGCCGACGGCCTTGCGGTTACCCGCAATGGGACCGCGAACGGGTTAACAATTCGATGCCGCCGGCGCGCCGACGCTCAACCGGGCCGGAAGAACGGCTTGTCGCCGATCACGGCGACGCGCTCCATGTGGCGCTCGTTCGGATAGTAGTCGTTGGCGGCGTAGTGCTGGGTGGAGCGGTTGTCCCAGAACACGATGGTGCCGGGCTTCCAGCGCAGGCGGAACTGGTATTCCGGCACCTGCGCCTGCGCCCACAGGAGGTCGAGCAGCGCGCGGCTCTCGTCGGCGTGCAGGCCGGCGATGCGCAGGGTGAACTGCGGGTTGACGTAGATCGCCCGCCGGCCCGTGACCGGGTGGGTGCGCACCACGGGGTGGGTCGGATTGGGGTAGAGCGCCTCCATCCGGCGCAGGCGCGCCTGGTCCGCCTCGCTCCCGGTGAAGAGGGCGCGGAAGTTGAGGAAGTCGTGCACCGCCTCCAGCCCGTCGATCATCCGCCGCACCGGCGCGCTGAGCCCGTCATAGGCGGCGCACATGTCGGCCCAGATCGTGTCGCCGCCGACCTTCGGCATCACCAGGCAGCGCAGGATGGAGTACTTGGTCGGGCATTCGCGGAAGGTGGTGTCGGAATGCCAGACGTCGGTCGACAGCACCGGATTGTCCTTGTGGTTGTGCAGGACCATGATTTCCGGGAATTCGCCCTCCGGCCGGAACGGATGGACCTCCAGGTCGCCGAACCGGCGCCCGATCGCGACATGCTGCGCGGTGGTGAGGTGCTGGTCGCGCAGGTAGACGACCTTGTGCTCGACCAGCGCCGCCTCGAACAGCGCGAAGGTCTCCGCCGGCATCGGCGTACGCAGGTCGAGGCCGTGGACCTCCGCCCCGATGGTCGGCCCGATCGGCTCCACCGCGAACGGCGCGTTGCGCCCCAGCCCCGACAGCGTCTCGGCGATCGCGGACATCGGCACCTCCTCAGGCGCGCATCATCGGCAGCGGGCTGCGGTCGACGGTGGCCATCTGTTGGCGCGCCAGCCGCTCCAGCAGCTCGGCCTTGACCGCGGCGGCGGCGGGATCGTCCCACCGGTTGGTCATCTCCGCCGGATCCTCGCGCAACGAGTACAGCTCGCCCCACGGCAGGCCGTGGTAGAGCGTCATTCGCCAGTCGCGGGTGACCAGCGTGCGCAGCCGCGCCGGGCCGGGCAGGCCGAACACGGTGCGCTGGCCGTCTTCCTCCACCATCACCGCCTCCGGGCCGTCGTCGTCCCCTGCCGCGGCCGGCAGCAGCGACCGGCCCTGGATGCCGTTGTAGGGCTCCAGCCCGGCGCGGTCGAGGATGGTGGCGGCGAGGTCGACCGTGCCCGCCAGCGCCGCGGTGGTCCCCGGCCGGGCGCGGTCGGGCGTGTCTGCCCACAGGCAGGGCACCCGGATCAGGCTCTGGAAATGGATCGGCCCCTTGAGCAGGAGCTGGTGGTCGCCCAGGAAGTCGCCGTGGTCGGCGGTGAACACCACGACCGTGTTGTCGCGCTGCCCCAGCCGGTCGAGCGTCGCCAGGATACGGCCGACGGCATCATCGACCATCGCGATCATGCCGCAGGTCAGGGCCATCGCCTCGCGCGCCTCGCGCTCGCTGATCGCGATGCCGTCCTGGCCCTGGACGATGCGGCTGCCGTCGTCGCGCCGCGCCTGCAGCCAGGCGACGTGCGGCGGCGTCGCGTTGGTCGGCTTGAACGAGGCGGGCAGGGTCATGTCCTCCGCCCGGTACATGTCCCAGTAGCGGCCGGGCGGCGTGAACGGGTGATGCGGGTCGGGGAACGAGGCAAAGGCGAAGAACGGCGCGCCGCCGCCGTTGCGGGCGTGGTCCTCCAGGAAGTCGATGGTGCGCTCGGCGACGTAGGTGGTGGGGTAGAGCTCCTCCGGCACCGCGGTGCGCCACGCCTGCGGGCACACCTTGTCGTGCGGCAGCGCGTTGTCCGGGCCAACCAGCTTGTCCGGGTTGCCGCCCTTGGCCTTGAGCCAGTGCCAGTAGTGGCCGCCGACCTCGTCGCCGTGGTTGGTGGCGAGGTCGACCCGCTCGAAGCCGTAGAACGGCAGCGGCACCGACCAGTCCGGGTCGTCGCGCCAGCGCTGCGGGATCTCGACGTCGTACGGGCCGTCGCCGGGGATCGGCCTGGTCGCCTCGGCGAAGCCGGACGGCGGCGCGCGGTGGCCCGGCCGCGGCGGCGGCCGGGTCACGATCGGCGCGATGCCGGTGAAGCACTGCAGGTGGCTCTTGCCCAGCAGCGCGGTGCGCCAGCCTTGGGCGCGCAGCAGGTCGACGAACGTGTTGGCCTGCAGCGACAGCGGGATGCCGTTCGACCGCACGCCGTGCAAGGACGGCATCCGCCCGGTCATCAGGGTCGCGCGGTTCGGCATGCAGATCGGGTTGGCGACGTAGAACCGGTCGAACCGGCGGCCGCGGGCGGCGATCGAGTCGATGTGGGGCGTCCTGAGCACGGGATGGCCGGCGCAGCCGAGATAGTCGGCGCGGTGCTGGTCGGTGATGATGAACAGGAAGTTGGGCCGATCGGACATGACGTGACGCTTCCCTTGCCTCTTATCGGTTCCAACCCACGTTAGACGAAGGTGAACCCGGGTGCCATAATGCTTACGCCATGAAGGATTTCCTCACCGCCCTGGACGAGCGCGTCGACGACATCCTGTCGGCGTGCACCCGCTGCGGCAAATGCGTCGAGGCCTGCCCGTCGGCGGCGCCGGCCGGGGTGGACAAGGCTGACGCCCCCGGCATCGTGGCCGGCGTGCTGCAGGTGCTGCGGACCGGGGAAGGGCCGGAGCAATCGGTCCGCTGGGCGGAGGCGTGCACCGGCTCGGGCGCCTGCATCCCTGCCTGCCCGGAGGCGATCAATCCGCGCTTCATGCTGGCGATGGCGCGCGCGACGCGACGCCGGGAGGAGGCGCCGCCGGCGGTGGTGCGCAAGGACGGCATCGGGCATTTCCAGCGCATGAGCCGCGGCGTGCGCATCCTGTCGCGGCTGCAGCTGCCGCCCGACCTGCTGCACCGGCTCGGCCGCACGATCGATTCCGATGCGGCGGTGAGCGACCCGGAGATCATCTTCTACACCGGCTGCAACATCCTCAGGACGCCGCACATCGCGCTGCTCTGCCTCGACGTGCTCGATGCGATCGGCGTGCGCTACGCGATCTATGGCGGGCCGTCGAACTGCTGCGGCGTGCTGCAGCTTCGCGGCGCCGACACCGAGACCGCGGGCAAGGTCGGCTACAGCACCATCGAACGCTTCGCCGCCACCGGCGCGGACGAGGTGGTCGCCTGGTGCCCGAGCTGCATGGTGCAGTTCGGCGACATCATGCTGCCGACGTACCAGCGCTCAACCGGCACCGACCCGTTCGACATGGTGCCGTTCACGGTGTGGCTTGCCGACCGGCTGGAAACCCTGCGCCCGCACTTCGTGTACCCGGTGAACAAGCGGGTCGGGCTGCACGAACATCCCGGCGTGCCCGGCGTCACCGGCGCGGTGCGCCGCATCCTGGAGGCGATCCCGGGGCTGGAGTTCGTCGACCTGGAGCAGCCGCGCATCGGCTCGATGTGCAACACCCTGAATGCGCTGCCGGCGCACAAGCGCGCGCTGCACCTCGCCCAGCTCGAGGCGGCGGAGGCGGCGGGGGTGACCACCCTGGCCGGCGTCTACCACGCCTGCCACCGCGAGCTGTGCAGCCACGAGCGCGACTGGCCATTCGAGGTGGTGAACTTCATGGAGCTGATCGGCGAGAGCATGGGCATCGCCCGGCCCGACCTGTTCAAGCGCCTGAAGATCATGCAGGACGCCGACACCATCCTGGCCGAGAGCGCGGCGATGATCGACCGCTACGAGCTCGACCCGGCGGAGGTGCGCACCATCGTCGAGCGCGACCTCCTCGGCGAGCAGGCGCTGCCGCTCGGCCGCGGCCGCTGATCGTCAGATCTCGATCCCCAGCGCGTCGAGCACCGCCGGGCCTTCGGCGAGCGTGTTGGTCACCCGCACCATCATCTCCGCGCGCAGCTCGCCGCGGTCGGTGATGACTTTGCCGGCCTTGGAGACCGTCTGGTTCGTCGCATCGATGCGGTCGAGCACGAAGTCGACCGGATCGCCCTTGTGGTGCCGCGAGGCCAAGCAGAAGCAGTCGATCGGGTCGATCGGCACGCCGTTGCCCAGCACGGGGGAGGCGAGCGCCCGCGGCGGCTTGCCGTCGAGGATGCGGCGCACCGCGGCGGCGTTGAACCGGCCGGCGGAGGCCCGCCGCGCCGCCTCGCCGTCGGCGGGCAGGGCGATGGCGGCGTAGTTGATCGACAGCAGCACCATCATCGCCCGCAGCACCTCCTCGCGCCCGAACGGCGCCAGCGCCGGGTGCTCGTAGAGCGCCCCCAGGACCTGCGGACCCGCCGCCATGACGTCGAGCAGCACCGGGAACACCGGGTCGTCGATGCGGATCGTGGCGTTGGGCACCTTCGCCTCGGTCTCGCATCGCGAGCGCGCCCGCGTCAGGACGAAGCGGCTTTCCGCCAGGATGCGGCGCTGCTCCCTGCCGTCGATGGCGACGACGCCGCGGGCGAAGACGTCGCGGCGGAATATCCGGTTGACCGCGAAGTCGAACGCCGTCTCGCGCAGCGGCCCCGGCGGTATGTCGTTGAGCAGCCGCTGCATCGCCGGCGTCAGCGAATCGTCGCGGAAGTTCTCGATCTGCTCCGCCGAGGCGACAAAGGTCAGCTTCGCCTCGCTCATCCGCGCATGGACGTCGGCGGCGTAGTAGGCCGTCCAGTGTTCGTTGAGATACTCGTGCGCGAGGTAATGCGGGTCGGCCTTGCGGAAGTCGTCGGTCCACTGGCTGGCGAACGGGTTGAAGCCGAAGAAGCGGGCCTCGGCCGACTTGAGCTGCTCGACCATCACGATGCTCTGCGCCAGCCGGTCGAGCACCCCGCCCGCCATCTGCTGCGACAGCATCTTCAGCAGGCGCTGCAGCGGCGCCACCGCGCTCCACCCCGGCAGCGCGTTGTAGCTGATGAAGCAAAGGCCCGCCGGCTTCAGGTGACGCCGGATCAGTTCGACGATGTGGCCGACGTTGTCGGCGCTGACCCACGACAGGATGCCGTGGAGGGCGATGAAGTCGAACTCCGGCAGCGCGACGTCGCGCAGCTCCGCGAAGCTCTGCTCCAGGTACGTGATGTTGGCCAGGCCCGCCTCGGCGGCCAGCCGCCGCGCCTGGGCGATGTGGGCGGGGTTGAAGTCGTTGGCATGGAAGGTCGCGTGCGGGTTGGCCGCCGCGAGCGCCGCGGTGGTCACGCCGTAGCCGCAGCCGAGCTCCAGGAAATTGTACGGGCGCTCCGGCGGCGGCGCGGCGACCAGCTTGATCGTCGCGGCGAGCGCCAGGTTGATCGGCGCCAGCTCGCGGTGCAGCGTGGCGCTGTAGTCGACCTCGGCGAGGTAGCCTTCGGTCCAGCCGCCGGCCATGCCGGCTATCCGTTGACCGCCGCCGCGACGGTGGGCTGCGGCCGGACGTCGGTCAGGATGCCGAGCGCGTGCAGGAACGCGAGGCCGCCGTCGTGGAAATTTTGCACCCGCTTCTCCATCTCGGCCCGCACCGCGGCGGGGTCGGTGATCGGCTGGCCGTCCTTGACCGGCGCCTGCTTGAGCGCCTGCAGCCGCTCGAGCGTGAACTGGACCGGTTCGCGGCCCTCGCGCAGGGCGGTCGCCATGATCGAATCGACCGGATCGACATAGAGGCCGCTGCCCAGCACGGGCGAGGCCATGAACCGCAGGTTGCCGTGCAGCGTCGCGCGCCGGGCGACCACGTCGTTGAAGCGGTCGGTGCGCTTGCGGCGGTCGGCATCGCCCGCGGCCGGCAGGCAGACCTGGGCATAGCCCAGCGACACGATGCTCATCATCGCCCGCACGATGGTGTCGGCGCCGAACGAGGATGTGGCCGGGTGGCCGACCAGCTCTGCGATGGTCCGCGGGCGCTCCGCCATCAGGTCGAGCATCGACGGGAAGACCGGGTCGTCGAGGCGCACGGTGCCGCCCGACACCTGCGTCTCCAGGGTGCAGCTCGCCCGCGCGCGCACCAGGGCGAAGCGGGTCTGCAGCAGGACCTGGCGCTGGCGCGCGGTGTCGATGCGGATCGTGCCGCGGCTGAACAGGTCGCGGCGGAACTGACGGTTTAGCACGAAGTCCGCCAGCATCTCGCGCAGCCCGGGGTCGGGCGTGTCGCGCAGCAGCTGGCGCAGGTCGGGCGACACGGAGGTGTCGTCGTAGTTCTCGATCACGTTGGCTGAGCCGACGAAGGTGAGCTTCGCCTCCGCCATGCGCGCGTGCATGTCGGAGGCGTAGAACGCCGTCCAGTTGCCGCACAGATATTCGTGCGCCAGGTAGTGCCGGTCCTGGGTCTTGAGGTTCTTCAGCCAGATGTCGAGCGCCGGATTGGCGCCGAAGAACTTGGCCTTGCCGGCGCTCAGCCGGTCGGCCAGCGCCACGCAGCGCTCCAGGCGCTGGAACACCGTGCCGGTCAGGTGGCCGCTGAACGCCTCGAACAGGCGCTGCATGGGCGCGCTGATCGCCCAGCCGGGCTGGGTGTTGTAGCTGACATAGACCATGCCGCCCGGGCGCAGCTTGCGCCGGATCAGCTCGACGATGATCGTCAGGTTCTCGGCGTTGATCCACGATGCGATGCCGTGCAGCCCGATGAAGTCGAAGTCGGGCAGGCCGATCTCCAGCAGCTCGGCGAAGCTCTTCTCCAGGAACGTCACGTTGTCGATGCCGGCCTCGGCGGCCAGGCGTTGCGCGTTCAGGATGTGGGTCGGGTTGAAGTCGTTGGCGTAGAACTGCCCCTGCGGGTTGGCGGCGCCAAGCAGGCACGCCGACGTGCCGTTGCCGCAGCCCAGCTCCAGGTAGGTGAACGGCTTGTCGGCCGGCGGCGATTCGACGAGCTGGATGGTCGCGACCAGGTTCTGCAACGCCGGCGTCAGCTCCTTGTAGAAGCTGGAGGTGTATTCGACTTCCGTGATGTAGCCGTCGGACCACGTGTTGCTCACGTTCCGGACCCTTGCTGTGGCGCCGCGCCGGCAGTGTAGGCACCGCCGTCCCGCGGCGAAAGACGGAATTCGCCCCTGGCCCCAGGCGAGCCGCAGCCGGCGCGAAAAGCCTTGTGCCGGCGGGGGCCGGTCGCTACCTTCCGTGCGCCTCGCGGGGGCCGCGGCCGGTGTCGCCCGCCCGCCGCCGGGGCGATGATTCGATGTGCGCCCGCACGGTCCGGCGCGCCGGTGGTCCGACCCTTTACGCCTGGATGACGACGGCTCCTTTGCAGCAGCGTGTCGCGGTTCCCGCGGCGGCCGATTCCGATGCCCGCGCCGACGTCGTCGCCGGCCTCATGCGCTGGCGGCTGTGGGGCCTCATGGGCTGGAACGACATCCGCCAGCGCTACCGGCGCTCGCTGATCGGCCCGTTCTGGCTGACCCTCAGCATGGCGGTGATGGTCGGGGCGCTCGGCTTCTTGTTCTCGACAATCTTCAAGATCGAGCTGCACGACTACCTGCCGTTCCTGACCTTGGGATTCCTGGCCTGGGCGTTCATCGCCCAGTGCGTCAACGAAGGCTGCGGCACCTTCATCGAGGCGGAGGGCTTCATCAAGCAGATGCCGCTGCCGTACTCGACGTTCGTGTACCGGGTGGTGTGGCGCAACCTGGTGATCCTGGCCCACAACTGCGTCGTCTACGTGGCAGTCGCGGCGATCTTCGGGCTGTGGCCTGGGGCGACCGCGCTGCTGGTCGTGCCGGGGCTCGCGATCCTGGTGCTCAACGCGGCGTGGCTCGGCATGCTGGCGGGCGCCCTGTGCGCCCGGTTCCGCGACGTGCCGCCGATCGTCTCCAGCCTGCTGCAGATGGTGTTCTTCGTCACCCCGATCATCTGGAAGCCGGAGCTGGTGCCGGCGCGCACCTACCTGGTGGACATCAACCCGTTCCACCACTTCGTCGAGCTGTTCCGCGCCCCGCTGCTCGGCCAGGCGCCCGACTTGCTGTCGTGGCAGGTCTGCATCGGCGTCACGGTGGCCGGCTGGATCGTCACGCACCTGTTCTTCCGCCGCTACCGCGGCCGCATCGCCTACTGGGTGTAGCCGGTGGCGGTGGTCGAGATGAATGAGGTCTGCGTCGATTTCCCGATATATTCGGGCGGCGGCAGCGGCCGGTCGCTCAAGCGGTTCGCGATGCAGGTGGCGACCGGCGGGCGGTTCGGCCGCGGCATCGTCGACCGGGTGGTCGTCCATGCGCTGCAGGGCGTGACCGCCACCCTGGACCACGGCGACCGGGTCGGCCTCGTCGGGCGCAACGGCGCCGGCAAGACCACCCTGCTCCGGGTGGTCGCGGGGGTCTACGCACCGACGCGGGGCTCCATCCGGCGGGTCGGCCACGTCGCGCCGCTGTTCGACCCGACGCTCGGCATGGACCTCGACGCCACCGGCTACGAGAACATCGTGCTGCGCGGCCTGCTGCTCGGCATCCCGCTGGCCGACATCCGCGCCCACATGGGCGAGATCGCCGACTTCACCGAGCTGGGCGATCATCTCGACCTGCCGGTCAGGACCTATTCCAGCGGCATGACGCTGCGACTCGCCTTCGCGGTCTCGACGTGCTTCGATCCGGAAATCCTGGTAATGGATGAATGGATCGGGGTGGGGGACGCGCACTTCATCGCCAAGGCGGAGCGCCGGCTGGAAAGCTTCATCGGCCGGTCGAGCATCCTGGTGGTCGCCTCGCACTCCGAGCCGCTGCTGTCGCGGCTGTGCAACAAGGCGATCCTGCTCGACCACGGCCGCCTGGTGACGGTCGGCCCGGTCGCCGACGTGCTCGCCGCCTACCACGCCAACGATGCGGAAAGCGACTGAGGGGCGATCGTTGTCCGACCGATTCAACCCGCTCGACCACCACCTGATCTTCGCGCAGCCGGAGTTCCTCACCGACATCGAGTCGTGGCAGGAGCACATCCCGTTCGCGTTCTTCTGCATCGACACCCTGCGCCCCCGCGTGCTGGTGGAACTCGGCGCGTTCAAGGGCGATTCGTACTGCGCGTTCTGCCAGGCGGTGGCGGCGACCCATGCCGGCACCCGCTGCTACGCGGTGGATACCTGGGAGGGCGACCCGCACGCCGGCTATTTCGGCCCCGAGGTGCTGGCGGCGCTGCGCGAGCATCACGACCCGCGCTACGGCGGCTTCTCGCGCCTGGTCCAGACCACGTTCGACGAGGCGGTCGGCCACTTCCCCGACGGCTCGATCGACCTCCTGCACATCGACGGGCTGCACACCTATGACGCGGTGAAGCACGACTTCGAGACCTGGCTGCCCAAGCTGAGCGACCGCGGCGTCGTCCTGTTCCACGACACCAACGTGCGCGAGCGCGACTTCGGCGTGTGGCGGCTGTGGGCGGAGCTGGCGCAGCGCTACCCCGGCTTCCAGTTCGCTCACGGCAACGGCCTCGGCGTCCTCGCCGTGGGTCCTGCCGTGCCGCCGGACTTCCTGGCCTTCGTGGCGGAGGCGGCGCGCGCCAACGACGGCGTCGCCACCGCCTTCGCGGCGCTTGGCCGCAAGGTGGTGCTGGCCGGCCGCGAGGCGCGGCTGTCGAAGTCGGTCGCCTGGATGAGCCGCGACATCGACCGCGCACGCGACCGCATCAGCGAGCAGGACCGCGAGCTGGACGCGCTCAGGCGCGAGAACCCGAAGCTCGCCGACCAGGCCGCCCGGCTGCGCGCCGCGCTGGCCGAGCGCGAGCACCAGCTTGCCGCCATCCTGGCGTCCACGTCGTGGCGGGTCACCGCGCCGCTGCGCGGGACGATCTCGACGCTGCGCGGCCTGCGCCGCGGCGACCCGGTTCCCGGCATCGCCACCGTCGTCGATGCCCCGGCGCCGCAGGGCGCGGGGCTGCCCGCCGCCGCGGCCGGCGGTGGCCAGGCCGTGGCGCCTGCGCCGATGCCGGCGGCGTCGCGGCTGCGGCGGCTGGCGGGGATCGGCGTGCGGCAGGCGAAGGCGCTGGCGCGCGACCCGCGCCGTGCGGTCCATCTCGGCAAGCGCGCCTACGCCGTCTGGCAGCGCGGCGGCACCGCGGCCCTGAAGTCCTCGGCCCGCGCCTGGCTGCGCCGGTCCGGCCCGGCGGCGGCGCCGGGGGTGCCGGCGTGGGAGAGCCGCGTGCTGCCGACCGACCCGGCGACGCGCGCGCGCATGCTGGCGACGATCGAGGGCTTTGCGCTGCGCCCGACGATCTCCATCGTCACGCCGGTCTACAACACCCCGACCGACGTGCTGGAGGCGGCGGTCGCCTCGGTCCGCGCCCAGATCTATCCGCACTGGGAGCTGTGCCTGTGCGACGACGGCTCGCCAGAGGCGGCGACGCGCGAATCGCTGGCCCGGCTCGCCGCCACCGACGTGCGGATCAAGCTCACGACGGCGGAGAGCAACGGCGGCATCGCCGCGGCCTCCAACCGGGCGCTGGCGACCGCGACGGGGGAGTTCGTCGGCTTCCTCGACCACGACGACGAGCTGACCGACGACGCGCTGTTCGAGGTCGTCGCCGCGCTCAATGCGGCGCCCGACGCCGACGTCTTCTACAGCGACGAGGACAAGATCGACCGCCAGCGGCGGCCGAGCGAGCCGTTCTTCAAGCCCGGCTGGTCGCCCGAGCTGTTCCGCGGCGTGATGTATGTCGGCCACTTCCTGGTCGTCCGCCGCGCGCTGGTGGACACGGTGGGCGGCCTGCGCAGCGACTTCGACGGGGTGCAGGACTACGACCTGATGCTGCGGCTGTCGGAGCGCACCGGCCGCATCCGCCACATCGCGAAGATCCTCTACCACTGGCGCAAGCTGCCCGGCAGCATCGCCGAATCAACCGACGCCAAGGCGCGCATCGAGGCGCGCCAGGCGGCGGCGGTGAACGAGCACCTGCACCGCCTCGGCCGCTCCGCGGAGGCGCGCCCGCACGGCGCGCTGCCGCACCGGGTCGTCATCGCGCCGAAGACGCGCGCGCACTGGCCGCGGGTCAGCATCGTGATCCCGACCAGGGACGCCCCGGAGTATATCGGCCGCTGCCTGCGCTCGATCTTCACGGTCTCCACCTACCCGGACTTCGAGGTCGTGGTGGTCGACAACGGCACCACCGACCCGGCGGCGCTGAAGGTGCTGGGCGAGCACCCGGTGACCATCGTGCCGTACAAGGAGCCGTTCAACTTCTCGCGCGCCAACAACCTGGGCGTCGCCGCGGCGACCGGGCAGTACGTCGTCCTGCTCAACAACGATACCGAGGTGGTGACGCCGGACTGGCTGCAGCAGATGGTGTCCTTGTGCGAGGCGCCGGACGTCGGCGCGGTCGGCGCGCTGCTCCTCTATCCCGACCGCACGGTGCAGCACGCCGGCGTCGTGCTCGGCGTGCGCGGCACTGCCGACCACGTGATGCGCGGCTTCCCGTCCGACGCCGACGGCTATGGCGGCTCGCTCGTGTGCACGCGCGAGGTCTCGGCCGCCACCGCCGCATGCCTGATGCTGCCGCGCGCGCTCTACCGCGACCTCGGCGGGCTCAGCGAGGCGTACCGGACGATCTACCAGGACGTCGACCTGTGCCTGCGCATCCGCCGCGGCGGCCGGCGCATCCTGACCACGCCGCGCGCGGTGCTGATCCACCACGAGAGCGCCTCGCGCGGCGACCGCTACGACCACTTCGACCGCGCGCTGCTGCTCGACGCCTGGAAGGACGACCTCGCCGCCGGCGACCCGTACTACAGCCCGATGCTGTCGCTGGCGCGCGCCGACTACAGCTTCGCCCCGTGAGCGCCGGTCCGCCGTGAACGTCGTCTTCGTCAACTACCACCACTTCGCGTCGAACAGCGCGATCCACATCTTCAACCTGGCCAACCGGCTGGCGGCGCACGGCATCGGCTGCGCGGTCGCCGTGCCCGACGGCGTCGCCACGGTGACCACGTTGGGCAAGCCGGCGTTCCAGGCGCTGACGTATGAGGACGCGCGCGCCGGCCGCTTCGCGTTCCCCGACGGCGGACCGCCGACCCTGGTGCATGCCTGGACCCCGCGCGAGGGCGTGCGCCAGCTCACCGAGGACCTGGTCCGCCGCTGGCGCTGCCCCTACACCGTGCACCTGGAGGACAACGAGGAGCTGATCGCCGCCCAGCAGCTCGGCACCACCACGCACGACTTGGCGGCGCTGCCCCCGCATGAGCTCGACCGCCTGATCGGCCCGGGGCTGTCGCACCCGCACCGCTACAAGGCGTTCCTCGCCGGCGCGGCCGGGGTCACTGTGATCATCGACCGCCTGTTCGAGTTCAAGCCGCCGGCGGTGCCCGGCGAGATCATCTGGCCGTCCTACGACGACGACCTGTTCGTGCCGCAGCGCGCCGACCCCGAGTTGCGCCGCCGGCTCGGGCTCGGCGAGGCCGACAAGGTCATCGTCTATCCCGGCAACGTGCACGCCGCGAACCTGGCGGAGATGAAGAGCCTCTACCTCGCCGTCGACGTGCTCAACCGGCGCGGCCTGAAGCTGAAGCTGGTGCGCATCGGCGAGGACTATGCCGACCCGCTGGAGGGCGAGCTCGCCGACGTGAAGGCGCACATCGTGTTCGCGGGCCGCCGGCCGCATACCGAGATCGCGAAATACCTCGCGCTCGCCGACGTGCTGGTGCAGCCCGGCCGCAGCGACCCGTTCAACGACTACCGCTTCCCCTCCAAGCTGCCCGAATTCTTCGCCATGGGCCGGCCGGTGATCCTGCCCGCGGCCAACGTCGGCGCCGTGGTGCGCGACGGCGAGGAGGGGATCGTGCTGCGCGAAGGGCACGCGCTGGAGATCGCCGACGCGGTGTCGCGCGTGCTGGGCGACGCCGACCTTGCCGACCGGCTCGGCCGCGGCGCCCGCGCGTTCGCCGAGCGCGCCTTGAGCTGGGAGAAGAGCGCCGACATGCTGAGACGGTTCTGGGAGCGCGTGACCAGCCGGCTGACGCGGGCCGACGACGCGACGACCCTGGCGGCGGCGGTCAAGCGCTATGCCGGCTACCGCGCGCCGGCGATCGGCTACGCCACCGTGCGCGACTACTGCGACAGCGCCGACCACCTGCCGGTGCTGGCGAAGGCCAACATGGACATGAAGGACGTGCAGCGCGCCTGGACCTTCAAGATGGTGGTCGGCAACGTGCCGCCGGGCGGCAAGCTGCTGGAGATCGGCGCCGGCACGCCGATCGTCGCCGACCTCCTGACCCGCGCCGGCTACGAGGTGTGGGTGCTCGACCCCTATGACGGCCGCGACGGCGGGCCGGCGGCCTACGCCTATTTCCGCGCCACCTTTCCGCGGGTCCACCTCGTGCGCGGCCTGTTCCCCGACGCGCTGACCGCGGAGATGCCGCAGAAGTTCGACGGCATCTACTCGATCTCCGTCCTGGAGCACGTGCCGCCCGACGCGCTGGCGCCGCTGTTCGGCGCCATCGGCCGCCATCTGGCGCCGGGCGGGTCGTCGATCCACGCGGTCGACCATGTCTACCTGGGCAACGGCGACGCCGACCATCTCGACCGGCTGCGCCGCATGGTGGTCGGGATGGGCCGCGACCCGGCGGAGCTCGATGCGGTGCTGGCCCAGGTGGCGGGCGACCCGGACGCCTACTTCCTGTCGGCGGAAGCGCACAACGCCTGGCGCGGCGCCACCGACTACGCGGCGTTCCCGATGCGCCGCTGCATCTCGGTCCAGCTCTTCCACCAGGCGCCCGGCTGATCCGGTTCAGCCTGCCTGGTGGCGGGCGAGAACGACGATGTCCTGGAAGCTCGTGTGGTCGCGGCGGCCCGACCAGCCGCCGGGCCGGAACTCGACGCAGGCGAGCCCGTGCGCGGCAAGGCGGGCGTCCAGCCACGGCCGGGTCACGGCGACCGCCGCGCTGGGGTAGGCCGGGTCGCCCACCAGCGCGTCGGGTCCGAAGGGCACGAAGGCGATTGCGCTGCGTCCGGCCGCGATCGCCGCCGCCTCGTCGTCGCCGACCACGAAGAATGTCGCAAAGCACCGGCCGGCCGGCGCCATCACCCGCGCCACCTCGGCGAGATAGCGGTCGATCTCGTTCGGCAGCA
The DNA here is from genome assembly GCA_050249455.1 of Rhodospirillaceae bacterium. Lineage (GTDB taxonomy): Bacteria > Pseudomonadota > Alphaproteobacteria > MPNO01 > VGEU01 > JBFWQM01. Next base: position 18,302 of record JBFWQM010000062.1, read on the forward strand.
GATGGGTCAGGACCGAGGTCAGTATCACGAAGTCGAAGGCATCTTCCCCGAACGGAAGGCGGTAGGTGGCGGCGCTGAGGCGCCCGCGCGGGTTGTAGGTGTCGCTCAGGATGTCGGCGTGATGGAACCGGAAGCGCGGGAACGCACGGCCGATGCGCCGCCGGCACCAGGCGACGTGCGGCCGATAGATCTCGAGGCCGTCATAGGTGCCGCCGGTGAGATAGCCGCTCAGCGGAAGCGCGATGCGGCCGGCGCCGGCGCCGATGTCGAGCACCCGGTCATCCGGGCGCAGCTGGCCGATCGAGCGGAAGTGGCCGAGGAACTCGGCGCCGACCGCCGCGAAGTCGCCGGCGCCGACCGACGCCAGCCGGTGCGGCGCGGCCAGCGGCCCGAACGGCCACAGCGCGTCGGCCGCCACGACGATCGCGTCGCGGTTGCGCACCGACCACAGGCGCCGGAAGACGCGCAGCGCGCCGTGCCATGCCGGGCGCAGCGGCGCCGGGACGCGGCTCGCGCGGCGGCCGGTCTTCGTCATGGCGGAAGACCCGTCGAAGCGGCGGGGCAGCACCTAGGCCGCGCCGGCCTCGTCCAGGCGCTCGGTCAGGCCGGCGTGGATCTCCGTGACGATGGTGCCGATGTCGTAGCGCAGCCGCCAGCCGGGGAAGTGGCCCTCGAAGCGGCGGATGTCGCTGATCCACCAGATGTGGTCGCCGGTCCGGTTGGTCTCGCTGTAGGACCAGCGCATCGGCCGGCCGGTCAGCCGCTCGCACATCGCGATCGCCTCCAGCATCGAGCAGTTGGCGTGCCGCCCGCCGCCGATGTTGTAGACCTCCGCCACCCGCGGCGCCTGGAAGAAGTGCCAGAACGCGTTGACCAGGTCCGACGAATGGATGTTGTCGCGCACCTGCTTGCCCTTGTAGCCGTAGACCGTATAGGGCTTGTCGGTGATGGCGCACCGGACCAGGTAGGCGAGGAAGCCGTGCAGCTCCGTCCCCGAGTGGCCGGAGCCGGTCAGGCAGCCGCCGCGAAAGCAGGCGGTCTTCAGCCCGAAATAGCGACCGTATTCCTGCACCAGCACGTCGGCGGCGACCTTCGATGCGCCGAACAGGCTGTGCAGGGTCGAATCAATGCTCATCGTCTCGTCGATGCCGTGCGCGGCGAACGGGTGGTCGGTCGCCACCTCCCAGCGCGCGTCGCGCTCGACCAGCGGCAGGAAGTTGGGCCGGTCGCCGTAGACCTTGTTGGTCGAGGTGAAGATGAACACGGCGTCCGGCGCGTGGCGGCGCGTCATCTCAAGCATGTTGAGCGTGCCGTTCGCGTTGACCGTGAAGTCGGTGAACGGCTCGCGCGCCGCCCAGTCGTGCGACGGCTGTGCCGCGGTGTGAAGGACGACCGCTATATCCTTGCCGTATTTCTTGAATACCGCCTCGATGGCGTCGGCGTCGCGGATGTCGGCATCGACGTGGCGGTAGGCCTTCACGTCACGCTCCAGCTTGGCGCGGCTCCATGCGGTGGAGGCTTCGGCGCCGAAGAAGACCTGGCGCATGTCGTTGTCGATGCCGACCACGTCGAGGCCCTGCGCCGCGAAGAAGCGGGACGCTTCGGCGCCGATGAGGCCGGCCGAGCCGGTGACGATGCAGACGGGCATGCAGGAACTCCGTGGCAGCGGGGCGGCCGCGCCCCGACGGCGCGGCACCGTAGCGCGAAGGTTAAGGCCGGTTCAATCGATTCGGGGCGTTCAACTGCGGCTTGTGGGCGCATGGGCGGCAACCTATAGTTTTGGGCGCCGCGGCCGCGATTCCCGGTTGCGTTGCAGCCCACGTGCCATCGTAAGCGTTCGCGTCCTTCCGATCGCGTAGCTCCCGTCGCCCCCTCCCGACCGGTTCCGGCGGGGGGCCGGCAGAACCGTGCGAGGATTGGCCGATGCCGCTGCTGCAGGATCTGGTCGACGATCTCTGGTACGTCATCAAGTATGCCGACGTTGGTGCGGCCGTGTTCGCCGGCGGGATCAAGAGCGGCGGGCATCATTACAACGAGCACGGCTGGCGCGAGGGCCGCAACCCGAACGCGCTGTTCGATACCAACTACTACCTTTTGTCGAACGCCGACGTCCGTAACCTCTCGATCAATCCTCTGGAGCATTTCCTGAAGTACGGCGGGCTGGAGGGGCGCGACCCCAGCCAGTATTTCGATTCGAGCTACTACCTCCTACAGAACCCCGACGTCGCCGGCGGCCTGATCAACCCGCTGCAGCACTATCTCCTGTACGGCGGCAAGGAAGGCCGCGATCCCAGCGCGAATTTCGATTCGTCGAAATACCTCCAGGACAACCCGGACGTCGGGGCCGCGGGCGTGAACCCGCTGCAGCATTATCTCGAAAACGGGAAGAGCGAGGGGCGCCAGGCATTCGATACGTCCGGAAACAAGGTCGTCGATCCGATCATCCCGACGGGTGGCGACAAGACCGGCGACTCGCCCAACCTGAAGCTCACCCCGGACGCCGACGTCATCAATGGCGGCGAAGGAAACGACTTCCTGGACGCGCCGACCTACACGACGCCGGAAGGCGCGCTGCGCAACACCGCGAGCTCGGCCGACTTCGCCAACCTCGGCGGCGGGTTCGACACCGCGCGGCTGAGCCTGATCCCGGTCGGCGAGGCGGCCCAGGGTCTCGGCGTGCGTCTGACACTGCTGAATTTGGAGCGGCTGCTGATCCGGCCGCTCGAGGGCGCGCCGCGTTTCGACGCCGGCGCGATCACGGGTCTCGAGCGGGTCGAGATATTGCTCGGCCCGACCGGCTCGGTGAACGTCAACAACGTCAGCGGTGCGGTGAACCAGGTCACTATCCGCAACGACGACAATCTCGGGCCGCCCAACGTGTTCGGCGATGTCAACGTCAGGTTCTCGGGCCTTATCGCTGACAATGGGTTGACGTACGCAGCTCGCGTTGAGCTCGAAATGGACAGTGGCCCGCTGCCGGCCAAGACCGCACGGATCGGCGGCGTCTCGATCGACAGCCAGCAGGGCGACGTCACCATCAAGGAACTGGCGATCCGGCTCGGCGGCCTTGTCGAATCCTGGCGCATGGATTCGGTCGACCGGGCCGACACGCTCAAGGTCAGCGGCGGCGCCCTGGGGTTCTGGGTCGACGAGGAGCTGCGCGGGTTCTCCACGTTCGATGCGTCCGGCCTGGCGGGCCGGTCGCCGCCTGCCGGGGAGAACCTGTTCGGCCTGTCTTTCAAGGTACCGTCAGAGCCGATCCCGCCGGAGCTGTTCGGCGTCCGCGTGCTGCCCGACTCTCGGCTGGACGTCAGCACCAGCTACACCGGCAGCAGCGGCGCCGACCGGTTCGACACCCGCGGCGGCTATTCGGCGGGCGATTTCTACAACGGCGGGCCGGGGACCGACCGGATCGTCTACTTCACCCCGAACATCGAGGGCTTCAAGCTGCCGGTGTCGATCGGCAACCTGGCCTCGATCGAGGAGGTAGAGGTCAGCGACGCCTTCAGCGGCACCCTGAATCTCAAATATTTCAATACGATCGGGATCAACTCTTTCCTGTTTTCGAGCTCCACGGCGGACGACGGGGCGGAAGACGTCCTCAACCTGTCGGCCGCGACGAACACGATCGCCTGGGGCGCCGGCCGCGAGATCCGAGACGACCTGCGCATCCGGGTCGAGTTCAACGGCCAGGCCGACACGGTCAACTTCGCCCTCGTCGACACCGACGCCCACGAAGACCTTGTTTTCACGGATGTCGAGACGGTGCGCATCGGCTCGGCGGGCGGCGCGCCGGGGGCGATCAACTTCGTCGGCGGCGACCTCGCGGGCACGACGTTCGCGGGCGGCGGGTCGCGGTTCTTCCTCGAAGGGGCGACCGCGTTCGAGATCAAGGGCCAGTTCCAGGGGCTGTCGTTCGACGCCGGCACCTTCACCGGCTCGGGGCCGGTCACCTTCTCGACCACCGTCGGGTCGGCGTCCGCGGCGGGCGTGACCCTGAGCGGCGGGTCGGGCAGCGACCGGCTGGTCGGCACCGCCAACACCGGCGCCGCGAACCAGGACCTGATCGGCGGTGGCGCCGGCAACGACCAGCTTTGGGTCTCGGCCCGCCACACCGGCGGCGCGGCGCAGCAGGGCGATACGCTGACCGGCGGGCCGGGGGCGGACCTTTTCGTGTTCCGCGGCGATTCGCTGGCCAACGTCCTGGCGCTGTCCTCCGGCACGGCAGCGGTCGTGACGATCGCCGACTTCCAGCCGGGAACCGACAAGATCGCCCTGGTCGCCGATGCGGCGGCCGCCGGTTTCGTGCTGGGCGGCGGCCAGCAGGTCGCCGCGGCGGCCGATCTCGCCGCGGTCTACGCCGGCATCGCGGCCATCGCGGCCTCGACCGCCGCGACCTACCAGGGCGCGGTCGTCACCGTGAACGCGGGCGCCGCGGCCGGGGCCTACCTGTACGTGAACGACACGGTGGCCGGGGTGTCGGCGGCCGACGACATGCTGGTCCGCATCGGCCTGACGGGGGCCGGGCTGACCGGCGCCGACGTGGCGTTAGCGCTGCGTTAACGAACGGTCAAATTGCGTGGCAGGGAAGCCACAGTCGGCCGTTAACTATCGGGTTTTGTGAGCGAAGTGGGGCAAATCCGATTGCGGTTCCGCGCCGGGGTATGATAGTCACGCTACACGTCGGTGTCGCTGTGCGCCGTCGTGCGCCTCGCGTGCGCGTTGCATGCGACGCAGCGAGAACTGCATGGCGGCGAGCGGCCGAAGAGGGGGGCAGTTAGCGCTAACTCTCCGACCGGTCGTTCGAGTTCCGGGACTTCGATGTGATCACTCCTAGGAGAGGCCTAGATGGCAACCTACAAAGACCTGTTCAATGAGTCGTTCTACCTTGCGCAGAATGCCGACGTCGCCGCGGCGATCAAGTCGGGCGCGTTCAAGGGGACGGCGTTCGACCACTACAACTCGTTCGGCTTCCGCGAAGGCCGCGACCCGAACGCGCTGTTCGACAGCTCGTTCTACCTGCTGAACAACCTCGACGTGTTCCAGGCGGGCATCAACCCGCTGCAGCACTACTTCAACAATGGCGGCTTCGAAGGCCGCGATCCCAGCCCGTTCTTCGATTCCAGCTACTACCTCGCGACCAACTTCGACGTCGCGAACGCGCTGATCAACCCGCTGCTGCACTTCATCAACAACGGCGGCAAGGAAGGGCGCGACCCGTCCACCGGTTTCGATTCCTCGAAGTACCTGGCGGACAACGCGGACGTCGCCGCCGCCGGTGTCAACCCGCTGATCCACTACCTGCAGTTCGGCCAGAAGGAAGGCCGCGCCGCGTTCGACGTGGCGGGCAACTCGATCACCGGCCAGCCGGTGACCCCGGACTCCGGCAGCAACCCCACCCTGGTCTTCGAGACCAAGGCCGACACGCTGTCGGGCACCACGGGTAACGACTCGGGTCAGGCGGACCTGCGCGTGTCGCCGGAAGGCCTGCTGCTCGGCACCCTGCAGTCGGCGGACAACGCCAACTTCGGCGGCGGCTACGACATCCTGACCGCGATCGCCAACGGCAGCGTCGAGTTCGGCATCGGCCTCGGCCCCCGCGCCACGCTGACCAGCCTCGAGGAA
>JBFWQM010000063.1:0-23694 GCA_050249455.1 Rhodospirillaceae bacterium
GACAGGAACGTGACGATGCCGACGCGGGCGATCGGCACGTCGGCGCGCAGCGATTCCGGCACCACCCGCGCCAGGCGCATGCCCATCTCGCACACCATGAACGCGACGCCGAGCTCGGCGCAGGCGACCAGCAGCTCCTCGAAGCCGCCGATGCCGGCCTGCAACCGCGCCGCGTCGTGGGTCAGCGGCGTGCCGCCGTCCCCGGGCGGCTCCAGCCCCGCCCAGCCGGGGGTGCCGTCGGGCCGCGGCGCCAGCAGCGCCCGCGTCGCGCCCATGGTGAAGAACAGCGTCACCGGCTTGTCGATCGCCGCAGCGGCCGACGCCATCGCCAGTGCGTAATGGACCCGGTCGTAGTCGCCGGAGAACACGACGATCGAGAGCTTCTCTACGGAGCGCGGGTGGCGGGCGGTTTTTTTCTTGGCGCTGCGCGCGGCCCCCTCCCCCAACCCCCTGCCGCGAGGGGAGGGGGCTCGTTTCTTCCCCTCCCCTCGCGGCAGGGGGGTGGGGGGAGGGGGGATGCCGGCCGCGCTGTCCGACCGCCCGCTACGCGGCATGGTCCAGCCCGGTGATCGACGGCTGGTCGCCGCACAGGGGGCAGGAGGGATCGCGCGGCAGCTTCAACTTGCGGAAGGTCTGGCTCAGCGCGTCGTAGACCAGCAGCCGGCCGGCCAGCGTCTCGCCGATGCCCATGATCTCCTTCAGCACCTCGATCGCCTGGATCGAACCGACCGCGCCGGCCAGCGCGCCGAACACCCCGCCCTCGGAGCACGACGGGATCAGGCCCGGCGGGGGCGGCTCGCGGTACAGGCAGCGGTAGCACGGGAAATCGTGTCCCTGGTGCGACTTGAAGGTCGCGACCTGTCCCTCGAAGCGCAGGATCGCGGCCGACACCAGCGTCTTGCCGCCGAAATGGCAGGCGTCGTTGAGCAGGAACCGGGTCTCGAAGTTGTCTGTGCCGTCGGCGACGATGTCGTAGTCGGCGATCAGCGCCGCGACGTTCGCCGCATTCAGCCGCGTGCGATGGGTGACCAGGCGGATCTCGGGGTTGAGCGCGCCGACCGCGGTGCGCGCGCTGTCCACCTTGGGCACGCCGATCCGGCCGGTGCTGTGGATCACCTGGCGCTGCAGGTTGGACAGCTCCACCGAATCGTCGTCGACCACGCCGATGGTGCCGACGCCCGCCGCGGCGAGATAGAGCAGCAGCGGCGCGCCCAGCCCCCCGGCGCCGATCACAAGCACGCGGCCGGCCAGCAGCTTCTCCTGCCCGACGCCGCCGACCTCCGGCAGTATGATGTGGCGGGCGTAGCGCTGGAGTTGGTCCTCGGTGAAATCCATCGCGCCCTCGTCCCGCTACCGCGTGCCGGTGGAGCCGAAGCCGCCGGCGCCGCGCGCGCTGTCGGGCAGCGCATCGGTCTCCGCCCAAGCGGCGCGGCTGACCGGCGCCACCACCATCTGCGCGATGCGCATGCCGCGCTCCACCGTCACCGGCGCGTCGCCCAGGTTGGCCAGGATCACCTGCACCTCGCCGCGGTAGTCGGCGTCGATGGTGCCGGGGCTGTTCAGCACCGTGAGCCCGTGGCGCAGCGCCAGGCCGGAACGCGGGCGCACCTGCGCCTCGTATCCCGCGGGCAGCGCGATGGCGATGCCGGTCGGCACCAGCGCCCGGGCGCCCGGCGCGATCGTCACCTCGGCCGCCACCGCGGCCAGCAGGTCCATGCCGGCGGCGCGCGCGGTGGCATAGGCGGGCAGCGCCAGCCCTTCGCCATGCGGCAGGCGCATCACGGCGACCTCCACCGCAGCGCTCACGTCGTCGCCTCGCCGGCGAAATGGCCGGCCACGCGGGCGGCCAGCCGGGCGGCGACCTCCGTCTTGGTCAGCCGCGGCCAGTCCTCGACGCCGGCGGCGGTGACCAGGTGTATCGTGTTGGAATCGCCGCCGAAGGTGCCGGTCTCGGGGGCCACGTCGTTGGCCAGGATCCAGTCGCATCCCTTGCGCGCGCGCTTGGCGACGGCGTTGGCGACGACGTTCTCGGTCTCCGCTGCGAAACCGACCACCAGCCGCGGCCGCCGGTTGCGCAGCCCCGACAGGGTGGCCAGGATGTCGGGGTTCTCGGTCAGCGCGATCTTCGGCGGCTTGCCGCCGCTCTTCTTGATCTTGCCGGCGGCGGCCTCGGCCGGGCGCCAGTCGGCGACCGCGGCGGCGCACACCGCGACGTCGGCCGGCAGTGCCGCCTCGCATGCCGCCAGCATGTCGCGCGCCGATTCCACCCGCACTACCGACACGCCGGCCGGGTCGGGCTGCATCGTCGGGCCGGTCACCAGCACGGTCGCCGCGCCGGCCTGCGCCAGCGCCGCGGCGATGGCGTGGCCCTGCTTGCCCGACGATCGGTTGGCGATGTAGCGCACCGGGTCGATGGCCTCGTGCGTCGGACCGCTGCTCACCAGCGCGCGCAGCCCCGCCAGTGCGCCGCGGCCGCCGAGCCGCGCCTCGATGGCGGCCAGGATTGCCATCGGCTCGGCCATGCGGCCGAAGCCGTATTCGTTGCACGCCATCGCGCCTTCGTCCGGGCCGACCACGGCGACGCCGCGGGTGCGCAGCGTCTGCATGTTGGCGACGGTCGCCGCGTGGGTCCACATGCGCACGTTCATCGCCGGCGCCACCAGCACCGGCTTGTCGGTGGCCAGCAATGCGGTGGTGGCCAGGTCGTCGGCCATGCCGGCGGCCATGCGCGCCAGGATGTCGGCGGTCGCCGGCGCCACCACCAGCAGGTCGGCGTCGCGCGACAGCTGGATGTGGCCCATCTCGCTCTCGTCGGTCAGCGAGAACAGGTCGGTGTAGACCTTGTCCTCCGACAGCGCCTGCAGCGATAGCGGCGTCACGAACTGCGCGCCGGCCCGGGTCAGCACGCAGCGCACCTTCGCGCCGCGCTCGCGCAGCCGCCGGATCAGCTCCAGGCACTTGTACGCGGCGATGCCGCCCGCGACGATCAGGAGGATGCGCTTGCCGTTCAGCACGTCGGGCACCGTTGCAATGGCACGGGCGTAAGCTAGCGCGTCGGGCCTGCGAAAGCCACGCTCCGGCCTCAATCCACCAGCCACGCCACGACGGTGACGAGTGCGGCGAGGCCGACCCAGAACCGCCAGGAGGAGGTGCGCCGCGCCTCGGCCAGCGCGCGCACGGTGTCCGGGTGCAGGCGCAGGCCGCCGCGCGAGAACTCGCCCAGCACCCGCTCGGCCTCCGCGGCGAGCGCCGGCAGGCGGGCCAGGCGGTCGCCGGCCTCGGCGATGGCGGCGCCCAGCCGCGCCTCGGGGCCCATGGTGTCGCGCGCCCAGGCCTCGATCAGCGGCCGGGCGAGCTCCCACATGTTGACCTCCGGCACCAGCTTGCGCCCCACCCCTTCGGCCACCAGCATCGACTTCTGCAGCAGCAAAAGCTGCGGCTGGGTCTCCATCTCGAACCGCTCGGTGACCTGGAACAGGTGCGCGAGCAGGCGCGCGATCGAGATGTCGCCCAGCGGCAGGCCCAGGATCGGCTCGGCGATCGCGCGCGCCGCCTGCGCGAAGTCGTCGATCGACTGGTCGGCCGGCACGTAGCCGGCGCGGAAGTGCACCTCGGCCACCCGGCGGTAGTCGCGCCGCAGGAACGCCAGCAGCATCTCGGCGAGGTAGAGCCGGGTCGGCCGGTCGAGCCGGCCCATGATGCCGAAATCGACCACCACGATGTCGCCCGCGGCGTCGACGAACATGTTGCCGGGGTGCAGGTCGGCGTGGAACAGCCCGTCGCGGAACACCTGCAGGAAGAACGCCTCGGCCATCCGCATCACGATGGCCTCGACGTCGTGGCCGGCCTCGACCAGCGCCGCGCGCTCGTCCACCGGCACGCCCGGCGCCCACTCGATGGTCAGCACGCGCCGCGCGGTGCGCTGCCAGTCCACCCGCGGCACGCGGAAGCCGGGGACGTCGGCCAGGTTGTCTCGCAGCTCGTCGGCGGCCGCGGCCTCCAGCCGCAGGTCCATCTCGTTGGCGACGGTCGCGGCGAAGGTCTCGATCACCTCCACCGGCTTCAGCCGGCGCAGCCGCGGGAAATGCCGTTCCGCCGTCGCGGCGCACCAACGGAACAGGTCGAGGTCGCGGGCGAACGCCGCCTCGATGTCCGGCCGCAGCACCTTGACGGCGACCTCCTCGCCGCCGGCGGTCACCGCGTGGTGGACCTGGGCGATCGACGCGGCGGCGACCGGGCGGTCGTCGAATTCGGCGAATACCGCGGCGACCGGCCGGTCCAGGCTGTCCTCGATGATGCGCCGCGCCACGGCACCGGGAAACGGCGGCAGCCGGTCCTGCAACTCCGAAAGGTCGGCGGCGACCTCCTCTCCCAGCACGTCGGCGCGCACCGACAGCGCCTGGCCGAACTTGATGAAGCTCGGCCCCAGCGCGTGCATCGCGCGCGCCAGGCGCTCGCCGGGCCGGCCGCGCGCCAGCGCGGGGTCGGGCGGGGCGATCGTGCGCAGCACGCGCCGCAGCACCGCCGCCTCCGGCACGCCGTCCAGGGGGAACAGCGCGTCGTGGCGGCCGAAGGTGCGGACGATCGCGACCAGCCGCCCCAGGTTGCGCACCGAGCGGATCATCGGATCAGAGGCGCCATCCCGAATGCAGCGCGACCACGCCGCCCGACAGGTCGCGCCAGCGCACGCGGTCGAAGCCGGCGGCAGCGATCTCGGCCGCCAGCGCGTCCTGGTCGGGGAAGCGGCGGATGCTCTCGGCGAGATAGCGGTAAGATTCGGCATCGCCGGCGACGATCCGCCCCATCGCCGGCAGCACCCGGTGCGAATAGAGGTCGTACAGCGGGCGCAGCCCGGCGATGCGCAAGCGGCTGAACTCCAGGCACAGGAGACGGCCGCCCGGCTTCAGCACGCGGTGCATCTCGGACAACGCCTCGGCGCGCCGCGTCACGTTGCGCAGGCCGAAGGCGATGGTCACCGCGTCGAACGTGCGGTCGGGCAGGGGGAGCGCCGCCGCATCGGCGCAGACGCGCGCGATTCCATGCAGTTGGCCGCGGTCGATCGCGCGATCGGCGCCGACCTGCAGCATCCGGGCGTTGGCGTCGCAGATCACCGCCTCCCCGGCGCCCTTGACGCGCGCCAGGAAGCCGGTCGCGACGTCGCCGGTGCCGCCCGCCACGTCGAGCAGGCGCATCGACGGGCGCGGCGCCAGCCAGTCGAGCAGCGCGGCCTTCCACAGCCGGTGCAGGCCGCCGCTCATCAGGTCGTTCATCAGGTCGTAGCGCGTCGCGACCGAATCGAACACGCCGCGCACCAGCGCCGGGTGGTCCTGTCGCGGCACGCGGCGATAGCCGAAGTCGGTCTCGTCGGGCGGGGGTGTTTCGTTTGGCGGCATGGGTTGAAGATAGCGCTCGCACCCGCCCGGCGCTACGCTGCGCCCGCCGATGCCCGAGCTTCCCGAAGTCGAGACCGTTCGCCGCGGCCTTGTCGCCGCCATGGAGGGCCGCCGTTTCGCCCGCGTGACGGTGCGCCGCGCCGACCTGCGCCGGCCGTTCCCGGAACGGTTCGCGGAACGCCTGGTCGGCCGCGTCGTTACGTCGCTGGGCCGCCGCGCCAAGTACCTGATCGCGCAGATGGACGACGGCAACACGCTCCTGATCCACCTCGGCATGTCCGGACGCATGGTGATCGACGGCGACACGATCGGCAATTTCGCCCACGGCTCCAACGCGGCCGGTGCGCACGAGCACGTGGTGTTCGAGATGACGGACGGACCGGCGGTGCGCTTTTCCGATCCGCGGCGGTTCGGCCTGATGGACCTGACGGCGACGGACGCGCTGGACCGGCATCCGCTGCTCGCGCGCCTAGGCCCCGAGCCGACGGGCGCCGATTTCACCGGAGACGTCCTCGCTGCGCGGCTCGCCGGCAAGCGCACGCCGATCAAGGCCGCGCTGCTCGACCAGACGGTGGTCGCCGGCCTCGGCAACATTTACGTGTGCGAAAGCCTTTTCCTGGCAGGCATTTCGCCGCGCCGCATGGCGGCGACGGTGCAGGGCGAGCGTGCCGACCGGCTGGCGGCGGCGATCCGCGACGTGCTGGCGGATGCGATCGCGGCCGGCGGCTCCAGCCTGCGCGACCACGTCCAGCCGTCGGGCGAAATCGGCTACTTCCAGCATCGCTTCAGGGTATATGATCGGGCCGGCGAGCCGTGCGCCGACTGCGACTGCAGCGGCGCCATACGGCGAATCGTCCAGGCAGGACGGTCGAGCTTCTATTGCGCGAAGCGCCAGCGCTGATCGGGCCGCGCCCATGCCGATGTGCCGCCGCACCTATTCGTTCATCCCGCTCGTCGGGCTGCTGGGCTGGTCGCTGGCCGGCGGCGGCGATGCCGCGGCCGGCGTCGCCGAACTGCCGCTGATGCCGGGGCTCGATCCCGCGCGCGCCGCCGCGGTGGCCAGCGGCCAGGCCGCGGGCGAAGTCGTCGCGATCGCCACCGGGCAGCTTGACCGCCGCGCCGTGCTCGATTTCTATGGCGCCGCCTTGCCGCAGCTCGGCTGGCAGCGCATCGCCGAGGCTCGCTTCCAGCGCGAGCGGCGGATCCTCGCCCTGGGGTTCTCCGAATCGGCCGGCGCGCTCACCGTCCGCTTCTCCATCGCGCAGGGCCAGGAGCCTGTCTCCTAGCGCGCTTCGCCCGAAACCGTGACACCTCGCAGAGGTCCAGGAGACTCTCTATGGCCTACCAGAACATCGTCGTCGAAACGCGTGGCAACGTCGGCCTGATCACGCTCAACCGGCCGAAGGCGTTGAACGCGCTGTCGAATGCGCTGGTCTCCGAGCTTAAGCAGGCGGTCGATGCGTTCGAGGCGGACGCGAACATCGGCGTCATCGTCCTCACCGGTTCGGACAAGGCGTTCGCCGCCGGCGCCGACATCAAGGAGATGCAGCCCAAGACGTTTCCGCAGACCTACACCGAGGATTTCATCACCGCGAACTGGGAGCGCGTCGCGCAGTGCCGCAAGCCGACCATCGCCGCGGTCGCGGGCTATGCGCTCGGCGGCGGTTGCGAGGTCGCGATGATGTGCGACTTCATCATCGCTGCCGACACCGCGAAGTTCGGGCAGCCGGAGATCACCATCGGCCTGCTGCCGGGCGCCGGCGGGACGCAGCGCCTGACGCGCGCGATCGGCAAGGCGAAGGCGATGGAGATGTGCCTGACCGGCCGCATGATGGACGCGGAGGAGGCGGAGCGATCGGGCCTCGTCAGCCGCATCGTGCCCGCGGCGGATCTGCTCGACGAGGCCGTGAAGACCGCGCAGCGCATCGCCGACATGTCGCAGCCGATCGCGATGATGGTGAAGGAATCGGTAAACCGCGCGTTCGAAACGACGCTCAGCGAAGGCGTTCGCTTCGAGCGGCGGCTGTTCCAATCGACGTTCGCCATCGCCGATCGCGCGGAAGGCATGGCGGCGTTCGTCGAGAAGCGCCAGCCTAAGTTCAAACACGGCTGACACAATTTCGCAACGCTTGACGCCGCGCGCGCCGCGCATTAGAAACTCCGCTTCCTTGAAGCACGGGTCAAAGCGGCCGTCATGGCAAACACGCAGCAGGCGCGCAAGCGCATCCGCCAAACCGAACGTCGCACCGCGGTCAACCGCGCGCGGATGAACCGCATCCGCACGTACATGAAGAAGGTGGAGACGGCGATCGCGAGCGGCGACAAGACCGTCGCGCAGAGCGCGCTCAAGGAAGCCCAGCCGGAGATCATGCGCGGCGTCACCAAGGGCGTGCTGCCCAAGAACACCGCGTCGCGCCGCATCTCCCGCTTGTCCGCGCGCATCAAGGCTCTCTGACGCCGTTCGTCGCGACGCGTGCGGCGTCCGCCGCGCGCGATTCTCCCCGCCGTTCGTCCGCTCGTTCGTCCGTATAAACCAAAAAAATCGCCGTTCGCTATTCAGACCAGTTGTCAGAGAGCGGCACCGCGTTTATTGTAAATTTCACGGGCTTGGCGCGGTCGAAGTGAGATAATCACGCGGCCCGCCCCTCTACAGAAATACTCGAATACTTCAACCGGGCTGCGCAAATCCTTTTGTGCGGCTTTGGGAAGACTTGAGAATTTGACTCTTTCTTTGTGGGGTGTCGTGTTCTGCGGCACGGGGGCACCATGAACGACAGGTCATATGCCGGCGACGTCGATGCCAAGGAGGCGTGGAACATGCTCGAGGGGGATGCGGCCGCGGTCCTTGTCGATGTGCGCACCCGCGCCGAATGGGAGTTCGTCGGCGTGCCCTCTCTCGAGGCGCTGGGCAAGCGCCCGGTGATGGTCGAATGGCAGCCTTTCCCCAACACCGGCCCCAATCCCGAATTCGCGCGCCAGCTCGCCGCGGCGGGCGTCGGGTCCGACCGCACGGTGCTGTTCATCTGCCGTTCCGGCGGCCGGTCGGCCTCGGCTGCGACGCTGATGACGGCGCAGGGCTATAGCCGCTGCTACAACGTCGCCGGCGGCTTCGAGGGTCCGCCCGACGGGGACAGGCACCGCGGCCAAATAGATGGATGGAAGGCCCTCGGGCTGCCCTGGGTTCAGGGGTGAACCATGGCAGTCGGGGGAATGGATCCGCGCCTCGCCGCGCAATGGGCCCGCATTCGCGGCATGCTGCGCCGGGAAATCGGCGACGCCGCGTTCAAGAGCTGGATGTCGAAGGTCACCCTGGTCGAGAAGGACGAGACCGTCATCCGACTCGCCACGCCGACCCGGTTCATGCGCGACTTCGTCGAACAGCATTACGGTGAGCGGCTGGCCGTGCTGTGGCGCGAGGAGGACCGGCGGATCGCCGGGATCGAGATCGCGGTGCAGGTCGAGATGGTGCCGCAGACGGTGACGCGTCACGTCGACAAGCCGCCGGCGCCGCGCGTCGAGCTGCCGGCGCCGGCCGCGGCGGACGAGCCGGGCGCGCCCTGCGCGCTGTTCGGCGCCGCGCTCGACCCGCGCTTCACGTTCGAGGCCTTCGTCGTCGGCAAGCCGAACGAGCTCGCCTTCGCCGCCGCGCGCCGCGTCGCCGAGGCGCCGAAGGTGCAGTACAACCCGCTGTTCCTCTACGGCGGCGTCGGGCTCGGCAAGACCCACCTGATGCACGCGATCGCCTGGCACATCCGCACCCAGACGCCGGAACGCAAGGTCGTCTACCTGTCGGCCGAGCAGTTCATGCACCACTTCATCACGGCGATCCGCTACAAGAACACCCACGCCTTCAAGGACCAGTTCCGCTCGGTCGACGTGCTGATGATCGACGACGTGCAGTTCATCAACAGCGGCAAGGAATCGACCCAGGAGGAATTCTTCCACACCTTCAACGCCCTGGTGGATTCGAACCGCCAGGTGATCGTGTCCGCCGACAAGTCGCCGTCCGACCTGGAGGACATGGAGGAGCGGTTGCGCTCGCGGCTCGGCTGGGGGCTGGTCGCCGACATCCACGCCACCACCTACGAGCTCCGCCTCGGCATCCTGCAGGCCAAGGCCGACCAGCAGGGCATCGCGATCCCGGAGGACGTGCTCAAGTTCCTCGCCCACAAGATCACCACCAACGTCCGCGAGCTGGAAGGCGCGCTCAACCGGATCGTCGCCCACTCCGTCCTGATCGGCCGCGACATCACGGTGGAGATGTGCCAGGACGCGCTGCGCGATCTCCTGAAGGCGAGCGAGCGGCGCATCACCATCGACGAGATCCAGAAGCGGGTGGCGGAGCACTTCAACATCCGGCTGTCCGACATGGGCTCGGAGCGGCGGTCGCGCGCGGTGGCCCGCCCGCGCCAGGTCGCCATGTACCTGGCGAAGCAACTCACCACCCGGTCGCTGCCGGAGATCGGGCGCAAGTTCGGCGGCCGCGACCACACCACAGTCATGCACGCCGTGCGCAAGATCGAGGAGCTGCAGCGCACCGACCCCAACATCGCCGAGGACGTGCAGCTCCTGCGCAAGATGCTGGAGCAGTAGCGGCGGGAACCCGCCGCCCGGCCTTCCGGCCTTGAAAGGGCCGGCCACGCGCGGTTGTGGCCGGCCTTTCCCGTTATGTGCTATGTTTGCCGACCGCGCCAAAGCGGTGCGGCGCCGTGCCGTTCGGGGCCCGGCCCGACGGCGGCCGCAGCCGTCCTCAACGCATCGACGGGTCGCAGATCGACGCCATGAGACTCACCATCGAACGCAGCGCGCTCCTGAAGTCGCTCGCGCACATCCACAGCGTGGTGGAGCGGCGGACGACCATTCCCATCCTGTCCAACGTGCTGCTGCGGGCCGACGATACCGGCCTCGGGCTGACCGCGACCGACATGGACCTCGCGGTGCAGGAACAGGCGCCGGCCGACGTCAGCCAGGCGGGCTCGACCACCGTGGCAGCGCATACGCTCTACGACATCGTGCGCAAGCTGCCGGAAGGCGGCCAGATCGAGATCCGCTCTGGCGCGGAGCAGGGGCTCTTGCAGCTGCGCTGCGGCCGCTCCAACCTCAAGCTCGCTACACTGCCGAGCGAGGACTTCCCGGTGATGGCCGAAGGCGACCTGCCTTTCGGATTCGCGCTGCCGGCGGCGACCCTGGCGGCGCTGATCGACCGCACCCGCTTCGCGATCTCGACCGAGGAGACGCGCTACTACCTGAACGGCATCTACCTGCACGCCGCCAAGCACAACTCGGCCGGCGTGCTGCGCGGCGTGGCCACCGACGGCCACCGCCTGGCGCGGGTGGAACTGCCGCTGCCGGCCGGCGCCGACGGGATGCCCGGCGTCATCGTGCCGCGCAAGGCGGTGCAGGAGGTGCGCCGCCTGCTCGACGACGCGCAGGGCGACGTCCATGTCGCGCTGTCCGACACCAAGATCAGGGTCGGCGTCGGCGACACGGTGCTGACGTCGAAGCTGATCGACGGCACGTTCCCCGACTACGAGAGGGTGATCCCGTTCGCCAACGACAAGGTCATGCGGGTCAACGTGAAGGCGTTCTCGCAGGCTGTGGACCTCGTCTCCACCATCTCCACCGACAAGACGCGCGCGGTGAAGCTGAAGCTCGACAAGGACACCCTGGTCCTGTCGGCGACCAGCCCCGAGAGCGGCAGCGCGGTGGAGGAGATCGAGGTCAGCTACCGCGATGCGCCGATCGACATCGGATTCAACGCGCGCTACCTGCTCGACATCGCGCAGCAGATCGTCGGCGACGACGCGCAGTTCGTGCTCGCCGATGCCAATGCGCCGACCCTGGTGCGTGACGACGACGACCCGAGCGCGGTCTACGTCCTCATGCCGATGCGGGTTGGCTAGCCACGGTACGGAACCGCTGAGCATCACCGTCGCATCCAGGGCGGTCGCCGCCGGGCGGCCGGCGGTGGCGCGGATCGGGCTCACCGATTTCCGCGGCTATGCCCGGCTGCGCCTCGACCTCGATCCGCGGCCGGTGGTGCTGACCGGTCCCAACGGCGCCGGCAAGACCAACCTGCTCGAAGCCGTGTCGTTCCTGGTGCCCGGCCGCGGCCTGCGCCGTGCCCGACTGGCGGAGGTGGGACGGCGCGATCCGGGCGCCGCCGCCGGGCGGCCATGGGCGGTCGCGGCGACGGTGGCGACGCCCGACGGGCCGGTCGATATCGGCACCGGTCTGGAGGCGACGGAGGAGGCGGACGACGACGGCGCCGGCCGCCGCGCGGTGCGCATCGACGGCGTGGCGCGGCGCGGCCAAGCGGCGCTGGCGGACGTGGTGTCGGCGCTGTGGCTGACGCCGGAGATGGACCGGCTGTTCACCGAGAGCGCCGGCGCGCGCCGCCGCTTCCTCGACCGCATGGTCTATGGCTTCGATCGCGGTCATGCCGCCCGCGTCGCCGCCTACGAGCACGCGATGCGCGAGCGCGGGCGGCTGCTGCGCGAGGGCGCCGGTCGCGCCGACCCCGCCTGGCTCGGCGCGCTGGAGGCGCGGATGGCGGAGAACGGCATCGCCATCGTCGCCGCCCGCCAGGCCCTGGTCGGCCGGCTGAACACGGCCTGCGCCAACGGGGTCGGGCCGTTCCCCGCCGCCCGCCTGTCGCTCGGCGGCGAGGTGGAGGCCTGGCTCGCCGCCGGTCCCGCGCTGGCGGCGGAGGACCGGCTGCGCGACCGCCTGGTGGCGGCGCGGCGAGAGGACGCGGAATCGGGCGGCGCGGCGGCCGGCGCCCATAAATCCGTGCTCGACGCGCACCATATATTGAAGGGTGTCCCGGCGGCGCAGTGCTCCACCGGGGAGCAGAAGGCGCTGCTGGTCTCCATCACCCTGGCCCAGGCGCGGCTGCAGGCGGTGGAACGCGGCGCGCCGCCGATCCTCCTGCTCGACGAAGTGGCGGCCCACCTGGATGCCGCGCGTCGGGCGGCGCTCTATGAGGAGATCGCCGCGCTGGGCGCCCAGGCCTGGATGACGGGCACCGACGCGGACGCGTTCGCCCCCTGGGGCGCCGGCGCCCAGTTCCTCCGCGTGGAGGACGCCCGGCTGACGCCGGCCCGACATTGACCGACCCAAAGGTTCGATCCGACCGATGACCGCCCCCGCCGACCTGCCCGAAGAGCCGTCCGCCGGCGACAGCGCCGCGGAATACGGCGCCAGCGCCATCCAGGTGCTGCGCGGCCTCGACGCCGTGCGCAAGCGCCCCGGCATGTATATCGGCGACACCGACGACGGCTCGGGCCTGCACCACATGGTCTACGAGGTGGTCGACAACGCCATCGACGAGGCGCTGGCGGGCTATGCGAAGCGGGTCGAGGTGACGCTCAACGCCGACGGCTCGGCGACCGTCGGCGACGACGGCCGCGGCATCCCGGTCGAGATCCATCCGGAGGAAGGCGTGTCGGCGGCGGAGGTCATCATGACCCAGCTCCACGCCGGCGGGAAATTCAACCAGAACGCCTACAAGGTGTCGGGCGGGCTGCACGGCGTCGGCGTGTCGGTGGTCAACGCGCTGTCGGAATGGCTGGAGCTGCGCGTCTACCGCAACGACCGCGAATATTTCATGCGCTTCCGCATGGGCGAGCCGGAGGCGCCGCTGGCGGAGATGGGCGCGGCGGTCGGGCGCACCGGCACCGTCGTCACGTTCATGCCGGCGAAGGCGATCTTCACCAGGACAGAGTTCGACTACGGCACGCTTGAGCACCGCCTGCGCGAGCTCGCGTTCCTCAACTCCGGCGTCTCGCTGACCCTGACGGATGCGCGCGGGGTGGAGCCGAAGACGGCGGAGCTGCACTACGAAGGCGGCCTGCAGGCGTTCGTGCGCTGGCTCGACCGCGGCAACACCTCGCTGGTCGGCGAGCCGGTCATGATCGCCGGCCTGGTGGACAACATCGCGGTAGAGTGCGCGCTGGAATGGTCGGACAGCTATCACGAGACGATGCTGTGCTTCACCAACACCATCCCGCAGGGCGACGGCGGTACCCACCTTGCCGGGTTCCGCGCCGCGCTGACCCGCACGATCAACACCTATGCCGCCGACTCGGGCATCGCGAAGAAGGAGAAGGTGGCGCTGACCGGCGAGGACGCGCGCGAGGGGCTGACCTGCGTGCTGTCGGTGAAGGTGCCGGACCCGAAATTCTCCTCGCAGACCAAGGCGAAGCTGGTGTCCTCCGAGGTGCGCCCGGCGGTCGAGACCATCATCGCCGACCGCCTCGGCCAATGGTTCGAGGAGCATCCGGCGGACGCCCGGCGCGTCATCGGCAAGGCGGTGGAGGCTGCGGTCGCGCGCGAGGCGGCGCGCAAGGCGCGCGACCTGACGCGGCGCAAGGGCGCGCTCGACATCTCCTCGCTGCCCGGTAAGCTCGCCGACTGCCAGGAGCGCGACCCGGCGCAGGCCGAGCTCTTCATCGTCGAGGGCGATTCCGCCGGCGGCTCCGCCAAGCAGGCGCGCGACCGCCGCCACCAGGCGATCCTGCCCTTGCGCGGCAAGATCCTGAACGTGGAGCGCGCGCGCTTCGACAAGATGCTGGGCTCGGCGGAGATCGGCACCCTGATCGCCGCGCTCGGCACCGGCATCGGGCGCGAGGACTTCGACGTCTCCAAGCTGCGCTACCACAAGATCATCATCATGACGGACGCGGACGTGGACGGCAGCCACATCCGCACCCTGCTGCTCACCTTCTTCTACCGGCAGATGCCGGAGATCATCGAGCGCGGCCACCTCTACATCGCCCAGCCGCCGCTCTACCGCGCCAAGAAGGGCGACAACGCCGTCTACCTGAAGGGCGACCGCGAGCTCGACGACTACCTGGTCGGCACCGGCCTGCGCGACGCGGTGCTGATCCTGGCCGACGGCGCGCAGCGCGGCGGGCCCGACCTGCGCGCGGTGGTGGACGAGGCGATGACGGCGCGCCGGCTGATGGCGCCGATGCTGGGCCGCCTCGCCAACCCCGACGTGGTGGAGCAGGCGGCGGTCCTCGGCGCGTTCAACCGCGACCTGGCGCTGGACCAGCAGCAGGCGGCGGCCGAGGCGATCGCCCAGCGCATGAACGGCCTGGCGGCGGAGGCCGAGCGCGGCTGGCAGGTGCAGCCGGACGGCGGCGGCTACGCCTTCGTGCGCACGCTCCGCGGCGTGACCGAGCGCCATGTCGTCGACGCCGCGATGATCCGCAGCGCCGAGGCGCGCCGCCTCGACGGCATGGCCGGCGACCTGCAGGCGGTCTACACCAAGCCCGCCACGTTGCGCGCCGGCGACAAGGAATACCGCATCAAGGGCCCGCTCGGGCTGGTCGACGCGGTGATGGAGCTCGGCCGCAAGGGCGTGACCATCCAGCGCTACAAGGGCCTCGGCGAGATGAACCCGGACCAGCTGTGGGAGACCACGCTCGACACCAACGCGCGGTCGCTGCTCCTGGTGAAGATCAGCCACGCCGACGAGGCGGCGGAGATCTTCTCGACCCTGATGGGCGACGTCGTGGAGCCGCGGCGCGACTTCATCCAGACCAACGCCCTGAAGGTCGTCAACCTGGACGTCTGATCCCTTCGCGTGCGCGGCCCTTCACCGGCCGATCGCGCGCGCGATGGCGCGGCCGGCGACGGCATGGCCGGCCGC
Source organism: Rhodospirillaceae bacterium (assembly GCA_050249455.1). GTDB lineage: Bacteria > Pseudomonadota > Alphaproteobacteria > MPNO01 > VGEU01 > JBFWQM01. Next base: position 15,052 of record JBFWQM010000063.1, read on the forward strand.
CGACCAGTGCGGATCGCAGCTCAGGAACATCTTCGAGTCCTCCTGGCCGACGAACTCGCCGGCGAGGTCGTGGACGCGCAGCGACGGGTGCGCCGCCGCCATGCGCTGCAATCCCGCATGCCACGGCAAGTCCGCGCGGCCGGCGCCGGCGCGCAGCCGGGCGAGGTCGCGCGCGTCGGGCACGACGACGACGTGCACCGGCTTTCCGGCCGCGGCCGCGACCGTCCTGTCGAGGAAATGCAGCGCCGCTTCCTGTTGCTCGGGCACGGCGTCGAAATAGCCGGCGTAGCGGAAGTTCTGCATCTTGGCGCTGACCAGGAGATACCACACCGTCCGAACCGTGTTCATCGAGTAGGTGTAGCCGAGCAGGAAATGCTGGATGCGGGCCGCCGTGCCCGGCCGTTCCGCCGTGACCTGCCCGCTGCGCGCCGCGCCCTCCGGATAGAAGATCGAATAGCCGCCGTCGCCCTCGCGCCGGTAGTACGGGCGCCAGCGGGTCGATCCGGCCCATTTCGCCGCCGCCGGGTCGTTGTCGGTGAAGTCGTTGCCCGGAAAGAACAGCACGATCACGCCGTCATGGTCGAACTGCGGCGCGAAGTGACGGTACAGCAGATCGTATTGCACCGGGCCGAGGTCGCCCGACGCGCCGAGGTTGTAGACCTCGACGCCGGCCTCCCTCTCGATCACCGCCTGCACGGTGTCGGCGATCGCGACGCCGTAGCCTTCGGCGAACGAATCGCCGATCAGCAGGTAGCGCGCGAGGCCGGGCGTCTTCGCGGGCGCGAACTCGGAGTCCCGCGCACCGGCTGCGTTGGAGACGTAGTCGACCGCGAAGCATGCGCCGGCATGGCGGTCGCGCCGGCTCGGCTTGTGCCAGGCGCCCCACGCCTCCCCCTCGGTCCGCCAGTCGAGCCCGTTCTCCATCGCCCGGAAATCGAGCGAGTAGGCGGGACGGTCGTTGACCAGCAGCAGGCCGAGGTGCGTCGCGACCGCCGAGAATCCTTCCAGCAGCAGCAGGCAGTACAGCGCCACGACGAGCGCCTTGGCGATCCGGCTCATCGTCCGCAGCGTGTCATCCGACCGCAGTTCAGCCCTTGTGGGCGACGTTGCGGAACCCCGGAGCGACGTCGTCCAGGCCGACGTCCTGAAGCTCGCCGGCCTGGACGTCCGCACCGCCGCGGCTGCGGGCGCGGTCGGCCAGGCGGTCGAAGGTGGCGCCGAAGGCCGCGCACACCCGCACGTCGGACAGCTCCGGCGCCATGGTGCGGTAGAAGCGCCGCGCCGAGCGGTTGCGGCGCAGCACCGACCAGAACATCCACCGTCCGCCGGCCTGGCGGCAGCGATCGGCCACCGCGGCCATCAGGGCGCTGCCGACGCCGGCGCGGCGCGCACGGGCGCTGACATAGAGGTCGGAGAGATAGACCCCGCGCGAGGCGGAATCGGTATCGTAGCCGGGGTAGAACACGGCGTAGCCGGCCGGCGTGCCGTCGGCCTCGGCGATCACCGCTTGGAACGCCGGCTCGGGGCCGAAGCCGTCGCGGCGGAAGGTCTCGGCGGTCAGCCGCGACGGCCGGCCGCCGTCCGACACCGACAGCGCGCGGGCCATGGCGGCGATCGCCTCCGCGTCGTCGGGGGTCGCCGCGCGGACGCGCACGTCGGGACGGGGCCTGGGCTGCCAGCGCAACATGCCACGATAGTGCCATAGACCTGGGACGGTATATAGCGCCGCGCGCAAGGCGCGGCGAGCGCGCTTCCGGATTCGCACAAACGATGAACAAATAGGCCGTGGCCAAGCCGAACGACAACCGATCGCGCGGGAACCTGCGCGCCGACCGCGACCAGCGGCCCGGCCGCACGCCGCCGCCGCCGCGTCGGGGCCGGTCGCGGCGGCGCCGCTTCGCCGTTGCCGCGCTGCGCTGGGCGGTGATCCTGGGGGTCTGGGTGGCGGTGGCGCTGACCGGGGTCGGGGTGTGGTACGGCTACGACCTGCCGACGGTGATCCGGCTGGAGCCGCCGACCCGGCGCGCCAGCATCTCGGTGGTCGCCGCCGACGGGGCGGTGCTCGCCACCTACGGCGACCTCTATGGCGGCCCGGTGCGGGTGGCCGACGTGTCGCCGCGGCTGGTCCAGGCGATCGTGGCGACGGAGGACCGCCGCTTCTACGACCATGCCGGGTTCGATCCGATCGGCATCCTGCGCGCCGCCTGGGTCAACTGGCGCTCGGGGTCCGTGCGCCAGGGCGCCTCCACCATCACCCAGCAGGTGGCGAAGAACGTCTTCCTGACGCCGGAGCGCACCTTCCGCCGCAAGCTGCAGGAGGTGATGATCGCCATCTGGCTGGAGGCCCGGTTCAGCAAGGAGCAGATCCTCACCCTCTACCTCAACCGGGTCTACATGGGCGCCGGCACCTACGGCGTCGCGGCCGCCGCGCAGCGCTATTTCGGCAAGCCGGCGAAGAACCTCGACCTCGCCGAGGCGGCGGTGATCGCCGGCCTGCCCAAGGCGCCGTCGCGCTATTCGCCGCTGTCCAACCCCGACGGCGCGTGGGAGCGCGCCAAGGTGGTGCTCGGCGCCATGGCCGACGCCGGCTTCGTCAGCGAGGCGGCGGCGGACAACGCGCTGCGCCCCAGCTTCGTCGCCCCGGCGGCCGGCGCGACGGTGCGCTACTTCACCGACTGGGTGGTGGAGCGCGCGGCCGACTATGTCGGCGCCGGCAACCGCGACGTCGTGGTCGTCACCACCATCGACGCCAAGCTGCAGCGCGTCGCGGAGGAGGCGCTGACCGCCCGCCTCGACCAGGAGGGCGGCAAGGTCCACGCCACCCAGGGCGCGCTGGTCGCGCTCAGCCCGGACGGCGCGGTGCGCGCCATGGTCGGCGGCCGCGACTACCAGGAAAGCCAGTTCAACCGCGCCGCCCAGGGCAACCGCCAGCCGGGGTCGGCCTTCAAGCTGTTCGTGTTCCTGGCCGGGCTGGAAGCGGGCATCTCGCCGTCCGACGTGTTCGACGACGCGCCGGTCAGCGTCGGGCGCTGGCAGCCGGGCAACTTCGACAACCGCTACCGCGGCGCCATGACCCTGCGCGAAGCGGTGGCGCAGTCGGTCAACACCGTCGCCGTGCGGGTGTCGGAACGGGCCGGGCGCGAGCGGGTGATCGCCGCGGCGCGCCGGCTCGGCATCTCCACCCACATTCCGCCTTACCCCAGCCTGGCGCTCGGCACGGCGGAGGTCAGCCTGGTGCAGCTCACCGCCGCCTACGGCGCGCTGCCGGCCGGCGGCCGGTCGCTGCTGCCGCACGGCATCGTGGAGATCCGCGACACCCAGGGCCGCGTCCTCTACCGCCGCCAGGGCTCCGGCGGCGGCCAGGCGATCGCGCCCGGCGTGGTCGCGGCGCTGAACGACATGCTGGGCGGGGTGATCGCCGCCGGCACCGGCCGCGCCGCGGCGATCGGCCGGCCGGCGGCGGGCAAGACTGGCACCACGCAGGACTACCGCGACGCCTGGTTCGTCGGCTACACCGCGGACCTCGTGGCCGGCGTTTGGGTCGGCAACGACGACAATTCGCCGATGAAGGGCGTGACCGGCGGCCAGCTGCCGGCGCGCATCTGGCGCGACTTCATGGCGGTGGCGCTGGCCGGCACGCCGCCCCGGCCGCTGCCGCTGCCGGCGCGCGATGCGCCCGCCATCGCCGCCGCGCCGACCCGCAGCCCCTACGACACCTTGCCCGAAGCGGTGCGCCGGGCGCTGCGCGCCTCCGGCCCCACCGCGCCGCACACCACCGGCTGGGTCCACGACGACCCGGGCCTTCGGGAGTAGCGGCTCCTACCGCCGCCCGCCGAGCAGGCGGAAGGTCAGGAACAGGCAGCACGTCGCGCCCAGGATGGCGAGCGTCATCGGGTAGGCGGTGCCGTCGAAGGACTGGCCGACCACCACGCCCATCGAGGCGGCGCCCATCATCTGCAGGAAGCCCAGCATCGCCGACGCGGCGCCCGCCATCTGCGGGAACGGGCCGATCGCGCCGGCCTGCAGGTTGGGCATCATCAGCCCGTTGCCGTAGAGCGCCACCATCATCGGCACGCTGACGGCGAGCGGGTGCTTGACGCCGGCGACCAGCAGGCCGAGCAGCAGCAGCCCGCCGCACACCCCGACGGCGGAGCCGCGCGCGATGGCGCCGTCGATGCCCCAGCGCCGGGTCAGCCGGCTCGCCGTGTAGGCGCCAGAGGCGTAGCCCAGCGCCACCATCGAGAACATCGGCCCGTACATCGCCGGCTCCAGGTGCAGCACGTCGATGAACACGAACGGCGAGCCGGAGATGAACGCAAACACGGTGGCCGAGGAGAACATCCCGCTCGCGCCGTAGCGCAGGAACTTTCGCGAGCCCAGGATGGCGCGGTAGTTGCGCAGCATCACCGCCGGCTCCAGCGCGTGGCGGTTGCGCTGGCGGTTGGTCTCCGGCAGCACCAGCAGCACCAGCAGGAACACGATCGTCCCAACGATGCCCATGAACGCGAACGCCGCGCGCCAGCCGAACCAGGTTTCCAGGAAGCCGCCCAGGATCGGCGCACAGATCGGCGTCAGCGAGAACGCCATCGCGACGAAGGCGAGCGCCCGCGCCGCTTCGGTCACCTCGTAGGCGTCGCGCACCATCGCGCGGCCGGCCACCGGCCCGGCGCAGGCGCCGAGCGCCTGGATCGCGCGGATCGCGATCAGCATGGCGATGGAGGTCGACACCGTCGCGCCGACGCTCGCCCCGACATAGATGCCCATCGCCACCAGCAGCACCGGCCGCCGCCCGAAGCGGTCGGTCAGCGGGCCGTAGATGAGCTGCGAGAACGCATACGCATAGGTGAACACGCTGAGCGTGAGCTGCGCCGAGCCCGGCGTCGCGCCGAGCGCCGTCACGATCGACGGCAGCGACGGCAGGAAGATGTCGGTGGACGCGGCCGACAGCGACACGCACAGGGTGACGATGCCCAGGAACACGCCGCGGTGGATCGTGATCATCGCCGCCGCCACACCAGCGCGTAGAACACCGCCAGCAGCGCCAGGCCGGACAGCAGCATCGCGCCGGTCATCGGGTAGGGCGTGCCGTCATAGGCGTGGCCGACCGCCGCGCCGATCGACGAGGCGCCGACGAACTGCAGGCAGCCCAGCATCGCCGACGCCGCGCCCGCCATCGCCGGGAACGGCCCCAGCGCGCCGGCCTGCAGGTTCGGCATTACGAAGCCGGTGCCGATGGAGATGATCAGCATGGTGGCGATGATCGTCGCCGGGTGGTAGGCGCCGGCCAGCAGCAGCCCGTTCATCGCCACGCCGCCGGCCACGATCACCCCGGCGCCGATCATGATCGTGCCGTCGATGCCGAACCTCGGCGTCAGCCGGGTGGACAGGAACGAGGCGGCGCCGAAGCCGATCGCGCTCAGCCCGAACACCGAGCCGAACAGCGCCGGCGACAGCGCGAACACCTCGATGAACACGAACGCCGCGCCGGAGATGTAGGCGAAGATGACGCCGAACGAGAACGCCGCCGCGCCAGCATAACCGAGATAGAGCGGCGAGGAAAGCAGGCGCGCATAGTTGCGCGCCATCTGCAGCGGCGCGATCGCGTGCCGGTCGCGCCGCGTGTTGGTCTCCGGCAGCGCGACGACGACGGCGAACGTCACCGCGACGCCGGCGGCCGCCATGAACACGAAGTTCGAGCGCCAGCCGAACCACGTCTCCAGCAGTCCGCCGATCAGCGGCGCGAACACCGGCGTCAGCGAGAACGCGGTGGCGACGTAGGCCATGGCGCGCGCCGCCTCGCGTACCTCGTGGGTGTCGCGCACCGCCGCGCGCCCGGCGACCGGCGCGGCGCACACGCCGAACGCCTGTATCACGCGCAGCGCGACCAGCATCTCGATCGACGTCGCCAGGATGCAGCCGACGCTGGCGGCGAGATAGATCCCCATGCCGGCCAGCAGCACCGGGCGCCGACCGAACCGGTCGGTCAGCGGCCCGTAGACCAGCTGCGCGGCGGCGTAGGCGTACATGTAGGCCGACAAGGTGAGCTGCACGTCGGCGGCGGTCGCGCCCAGGCTCGCCGCCATCGACGGCAGCGACGGCAAGTACATGTCGGTCGAGGCCGCCGACAGCGACACGCACAGCGTGACGAGCGCGATCAGGAGCGGGCGTTTGATGGGCATGGAGGCTATGGCAATCCAGGACCGTCATGGCCGGGCTCGTCCCGGCCATCCACGTGTTTTCTTCTTCTGGCGGGCGTCGTCGAAAATGAAAAAGCGTGGAAGGCCGGGACGAGCCCGGCCATGACGACGATAACCTAGGGCCGCGGACGGGTTTTGGCTATGCCGCGATCTTAAGCGCGAACCCAGTCCTGGCGAGCTGGGCGGCGAGGTCGCGGCACTGCGTCTCCGACAGCGGCATCAGGGGCGGGCGCAGGCGGCGCCAGCCGGCGCGGCCGGTGGCCTGCGCCATCAGCTCCTTCAGCGCCTCGACCAGCGGGAACGCCTGGATGGTCAGACGCACGTCGTTGAGCGCGTCCTGCAGCGCATCCGCGTCGCCGCCCTTCCAGCCGGCGAACACCTTCGCGGAGCGGTCGGGCGCGACGTTGTTGCACGCGGTGATGGCGCCGGCGCCGCCGGCGCGCAGCACGCGCAGCAGGAACGCGTCGGAGCCGGTGAACACCCGGAAGCCGGGGAAGCTCTTGCACATCGCTTCCATGTTGGTGACGTCGCCGGCCGAGTCCTTGATGCCGACCACGGTATCGGGATAGGCCTTCAGCAGCCGCTCGATCAGCCCGAAGGTGATCGGCACGCCCGAGTTCTGCGGGATGTGGTAGAGGTAGACCTTCAGCCGGGTGTCGCCGACCCGCTGGATGATCTCCGAATACGCTGCGAACAGCCCCTCGTCGCTGACCGGCTTGTAGTAGAACGGCGGCAGCATCAGCACGCCCGCCGCGCCGATCTCCACCGCGCGCTTCGACAGCCGCACCGTGTCCGGAATGGCGCAGCAGCCGGTGCCGGGGATCAGCCTGGCGCCGGCGATGCCGCTGCCGCCGATCGCGTCCAGCATGGCCAGCCGCTCGTCGACCGAGAACGAGTTCGCCTCGCTGGTGGTGCCCAGGATGGCGAGCCCGTCGCAGCCCTTGTCCAGCAGCCACCGGCAATGCGCCAACCAGGCCGCGTGGTCGGGGCTCAGGTCCGCGTTGAGCGGCGTCAGGACGGCGGCGAGCACGCCGGCGGCGACGGGGTCTGTCATCGGTGGTCCTTCATTGACGGCCGGGTCATTCCGGCCAGCTCACGATGCGGTCTTCCAGGTCGAAGCCGCGGGTCTCCGACACCGCCTTGCCGCGCGCCGACACGCCGGCCAGATGCACGGTCTCGGCATCGCCCGACACCAGCGGGTGCCACCAGTACAGGTCGCGGCCCTCCGCCAACAGGCGGTAGGCGCAGCTCGACGGCAGCCAGTTGACGCTGCGCGCGATCGCCGGGGTGAGCTGGATGCAGTCGGGCACGTATTTGCGCCGCTCCGGATAGCGCGAGCAGCGGCACGACCCGGTGTCGAGCAGCCGGCAGGCGACGTCGGTGAAGGCGAGGTCGCCGGTGTCGATGTCCTCGAGCTTCATCAGGCAGCACTTGCCACAGCCGTCGCACAGCGATTCCCATTCCGCGCGCGTCATCTCCTCCAGCGACTTGCGGCGCCAGAACGGCAGGTCCTCCGCCGCCGCGGCCGCCAGCCGGCGGCGTGCCTCAGAGGTGCTTGCGGAGCGTTTCCGCGATCTTGTCGGCCTGGGTCGCATGGGTGAAATGGGTGATGTAGCGGCCGTCGCGGCCCATCAAATAGATGATGGACGTGTGGTCCATCAAGTACTGGTCGGGCTTTTCGTCCTCGGATCCCTTGGCCTTGGCGTAGTAGACGCGATAGGCCTTCGCCGCCGCGGCGACCTGCTCGGGCGTGCCGGTCAGCATCACGGTGCGGGGGTGGAAGTTCTGGGCGTAGAGCTTGAGCTGGTCGGCGGTGTCGCGCGCCGGGTCGATGGTGATGAACACCGGCACCACCTTTTCCGCGTCGGGGCCCAGCATGTCGAGCGCCTGCGTCATCGACAGCAGCGCCGTCGGGCAGGCATCGGGACAATAGGTGTAGCCGAAATAGACCATCATCAGCGAGCCGCGGAAGTCGGCGTCGGTGCGGGTGCGGCCGTCCTGGTCGGTCAGCGCGAAGGGGCCACCGATCTTGGCGATGCCGGTCGATCCCGACCCGCCGCCGTACAGCACCATCAGCCCGACCGCGGCGACCACGACGAACGCAGCCACCGAGGCGACGATCAACGCGAGCTTCTTCACGAATTCTCCCTGCAGGCGGACGGCGCCCGCGGGTCAGATATAGGCAAAAGGGGCGGCCGGGGCCACTGCGACGATTAAGCCGGCCCCTGTCGCGGCCATGCCGCGACGACCAAGACGCCGTCGCGGCTACGCCGCGACGGGCAGCGCATGGACGTGGACGTCGTGCGCCGACAGTTCTGCCAGCACGCGCGTCGCGGCGGCCTCGTGCGCCTTGTCCCGGCACCGCACCCCCAGCAGGATGCCGCCCGCGGCAAGCTGCGCCTCCATCCAGTCGGCGTGGCGGTCGCCCAGGAAGCGGGCGCTCGCG
>JBFWQM010000064.1:0-23360 GCA_050249455.1 Rhodospirillaceae bacterium
TGCGGCGCGTGGCGGTGCGAGCGCGCCTTCTCGCCCGGCAGGATCATCTGGTAGGCCGACACCAGGGTGCGCGTGGTGGCGATCTCGTTGTCGGGGATCTGGTTGCGCATCACCAGGTTGCGCCGTTCGGCGAGCTCGGTGTTGATCAGCCGGCCGGCGGCATCCAGCGCGGCGCGGCACAGGCCCCAGTCCCAGTGCGCCGGCTTGAACGGCGTCTTCGGCTCCTTCCACAGGATCGGCTTCTCGCGGTCGATCCAGCCGGGCGTCATGCCGTGCGGCGCGATCGCGGCGTAGAGCGCCTCCAGCGAGCCGGCGTTGCGGATGTCGTCTGCGGTCGGCACGGCGACGGACATGGAACCTCCTGCGCGTTCTTCGATTTGGCGCGATTATAGCACCCTGCGGCGGCGTGTCGCGCGCCCGGAATCCCTTGCGCGGCCAAGACCTTCCGGACCCGCCTTGTGCCCGACTCGGCTGCCCCCTATAAGGGGCCTTTAATGACCTCCGCCCACGCGCCGCTGCGCTTCGACCATCGCCACATCCTGGGCATCGCCGGGCTGTCGCGCGAGGAGATCGGGTTCCTGCTCGACCTCGCCGACGGCTATGCCGACCAGGCCCGCCACGGCGAGAAGAAGTCGGCGCTGCTGCGCGGCCGCACGCTCATCAACCTGTTCTTTGAAGACTCCACGCGCACCCGCACCTCGTTCGAGCTTGCGGGCAAGCGGCTGGGCGCCGACTGCCTCAACATGTCAGTCGCCACCAGCGCGGTAAAGAAGGGCGAAACGCTCATCGACACCGCGATGACCCTGAACGCGATGGATCCCGACGTCCTGATCGTGCGCCATGCCAACAGCGGCGCCGTCCACCTGCTGGCCGACAAGGTGACGTGCTCGGTGATCAACGCCGGCGACGGCAGCCACGAGCACCCGACCCAGGCGCTCTTGGATGCGCTGACCATCCGGCGCCGCAAGGGCCGGCTCGAAGGGCTGACGGTGGCAATCTGCGGCGACATCCTGCACAGCCGGGTCGCGCGCTCCAACATGCTGCTGCTGACCACGATGGGCGCGCGGGTGCGCGTCGTCGCGCCCGGCACCTTGCTGCCCGCCGCGATCGAGCGCTACGGCGTCGAGGTCCACCACACCATGAGCGACGGATTGAAGGACGCCGACATCGTGATGATGCTCAGGCTGCAGACCGAGCGCATGGAAGGCAGCTTCCTGCCGTCGATCCGCGAGTATTTCCGCTTCTTCGGCCTCGACTACGAGAAGCTCAAGGTCGCCAGGCCCGACGCGCTGATCATGCATCCCGGCCCGATCAACCGCGGCGTCGAGATCGACAGCGAGCTCGCCGACGACATCAACCGCTCGGTGATCCGCGAGCAGGTCGAGATGGGCGTCGCGGTGCGCATGGCCTGCCTCGACGCGCTGATGCGCAAAGACCCGGCGAACGACGCGACATGAGCGGCAAGCGCACCGCCTTCGTCAACGCGCGGCTGCTCGATCCCGCCACCGGGCTCGATTCGCCAGGCGCGCTGCTGGTCGAGGGCAAGCAGATCGTGGACCTCGGCCCGCGCTTGTTTCCGGACGGCGCGCCGTCGGGGATGGAGGTGATCGACTGCGCCGGCCATTGCCTGGCGCCCGGCCTCGTGGACCTGCGCGTGCAGCTGCGCGAGCCGGGGTCGGAGCACAAGGAGACGATCGCCACCGGCTGCACCGCGGCAGCGGCGGGCGGCGTCACGACGATGGTGTGCCTGCCCAACACGACGCCGCCGATCGACGACGTCTCGGTGGTGGAGTTCGTCGCCCGCCGCGCGCGCGAGGTCGGCACGGTCAAGGTCCACGCCTATGGCGCGCTGACCCAGGGGCGCAAGGGCGCGCTGCTTGCCGAGCTCGGCATCCTGGCCGAGGCCGGCGCGGTCGCGTTCACCGACGGCACGCGCGCGATCGGCGACGCGCTGGTGATGCGCCGCGCGCTGTCCTATGCCCGCACCTTCGGCCTCCTCGTCGTGCAGCATCCGGAGGAGCCGGCGCTCGGCCGCAACGGCGTGATGGCCGAGGGCGAGGTCGCCACCCGGCTCGGCCTGTCCGGCATCCCCGCCGCGGCGGAGGCGATGATGCTGGAGCGCGACATGCGCCTGGTCGCGCTCACGGCCGCGCGCTACCACGCCGCCCACGTCTCCACCGCCGAGGGCATCGCGGTGATCCGCGCCGCCAAGGCGCGCGGGCTCGCCGTCACCTGCGACACCGCCCCGCCCTACTTCATGCTCAACGACTCGGCGGTCGGCGACTACCGCACCTTCGCCAAGCTGTCGCCGCCGCTGCGCGGCGAGGATGACCGCAAGGCGGTGCTGGAGGGATTGCGCGACGGCACCATCGACTGCATCGCCTCCGACCACGCGCCGCAGGACCAGGACGCCAAACGGCTGCCGTTCGCGCAAGCCGAGCCCGGCGCGGTCGGGCTGGAGACCCTGCTCGCGCTGTCGCTGACCCCCTATCACAACCGGCAAATGGGGCTGCTCGACGTGCTGCGCGCGCTGACCATGCGCCCGGCCAAGATCATGGGCTTCGACGTCGGCCGCCTGGCGCCCGGCGCGCCGGCCGACCTCGTGGTGTTCGACCCCGGCCGTCCGTGGAAGATCGAGCCCGAGCGGTTCCGGAGCAAGTCCAAGAACTCACCCTTCGACGGCCACCCGACCCAGGGCCGCGCGCTGCGCACCGTCGTCAACGGCGCGACGGTGTTCGCCCTGGACGACACGCCGCGAGGGTGACCGCGATGACCCGCCCGGCCCCCGCCGCGGGCGGATCGGATACCCGTCCTTTTCGATTATCCGGAGGCGGCTCCCCCTCCCCTCGCGGGAGGGGGTTGGAGGGAAGGGGCGGCGCGCATCGCGCGCCCGAGCAAGAATCCGCCCCATGATCGACCCGATCTCCTGGGAATTCTCCTGGCCCTACATCCTGGCGGCGTTCGCCGGCGGCTACCTGCTGGGGTCGGTGCCGTTCGGGCTGGTGCTGACCCGGCTGGCCGGCGCAGGCGACATCCGCCGCGTCGGATCAGGCAACATCGGCGCGACCAACGTGCTGCGCACCGGGCGCAAGGGTCTGGCCGCCGCGACCCTGCTCCTCGACGGCGGCAAGGGCGCCGTGGCGGTGCTGATCGCCGACCGGTTCGGGCCGGACTTGGCGGTCGTCGCCGCGCTGGGCGCAGTGCTTGGACACGTCTTCCCGGCGTGGCTCGGCTTCCGCGGCGGCAAGGGGGTCGCCACGGTGCTGGGCGTCCTCCTGGCGCTGTCGTGGCAGGCCGGATTGCTGGCCTGCCTCACCTGGCTCGCCGTCGCCGGGATCTTCCGCTATTCCTCGCTGGCCGCACTGGTCGCGGTGGCGGCGGCGCCGGCCTACCTCTGGTGGCTGGCCGACCCGCAGCGCGCCGAGCTTGCCGTCGCGCTGGCCGCCCTGGTGTGGCTGCGCCACGCCGCCAACATCCGCCGCCTGGTTTCCGGGCAGGAGCCGCGGATCGGGCGCGGTTGACCGCCCCGCCGGGCGCTTTCATGCTGGACGCATGGACGCCCCCGCCCGCACCTTGAGCGACGCCGAACGGCTGGACTGGCTGCGCCTGTCGCGCAGCGAGGGTATCGGCGCCATTACCTTCTTCGCCCTGCTGCGCCACTTCGGCAGCGCCGCGGCGGCGATCGCCGGCGCCGCCGAGCTGGCCCGCCGCGGCGGCCGGGCGCGGCCGATCCGCATCGCCGCGCACGCCGGGGCCGAGCGCGAAATCGACGCGATCCGCGCCATCGACGCGGCGCTGATCGCCTGGTGCGAGCCGGGCTACCCGGCGCCGCTGGCGGCGGTCGAGGACGCGCCGCCGCTGCTGATCGTGCGCGGCCACAGGCATCTCCTGGAGAAGCCGTCCGTCGCCGTGGTCGGCGCGCGCAATGCCTCGGCCGCGGGCTGCCGGATTGCCCGCGACCTTGCCGCCGGGCTGGGCGCCGCCGGATTCGTCGTGGTGTCGGGCATGGCGCGCGGCATCGACGCGGCGGCGCACGCCGGCGCGCTGGCGACCGGAACCGTCGCCGCGATGGCCGGCGGCGTGGACGTCGTCTATCCGCAGGAGAACGCCGCCCTCTACGACGGCATCGTCGCGCGCGGCGTGGCGGTGTCGGAGCACCCGCCGGGAACCCAGCCGACGGCGCGCCACTTCCCGCCGCGCAACCGCATCGTGTCGGGCCTGTCCCTGGGGACCGTCGTCGTGGAGGCGGCGCCGCGGTCGGGTTCCCTGATCACCGCGCGCCTCGCCCTGGAGCAGGGGCGCGAGGTGTTCGCGGTCCCCGGCTCGCCGCTCGACCCGCGCTCGCGCGGCACCAACGACCTGATCCGCAAGGGCGCGACCCTGGTCGAGACCGCCGACGACGTCGCGGAGGCGCTGCGCGGCGCCCTTCACCGGCCGCTGGCGGAACCGCGCCGCGATGCCTACACCACCCCTGGCGTCACCCCGGACGAGCAAGCACTGGTGGAGGCCCGCAAGGTTATCCACAACCTGTTGTCCCCCGCCCCGGTCACGGTTGACGAAATAATCCGCCAATGCCAATTGTCACCGCCTGTCGTGGCAACGGTGCTGCTGGAGTTGGAGCTGGCGGGGCGGCTCGACCGGCGGCCTGGGAACCGGGTGGCCCTCATCCCATAACGTTTATTAACCAATTCAGGCCGAGAACAATTCGGCGCCGGGCCGACCCGGGACGACGGCCCGCGCGTTACCGATGGTGAACCGGAGGGGTTTGTCCGTCATATGGAAGTGGTCGTAGTCGAATCGCCCGCCAAGGCGAAGACGATCAACAAGTACCTGGGCAGCAAGTACAAGGTGCTGGCGAGCTACGGGCATGTGCGCGACCTGCCGCCGAAGGACGGCTCGGTGCGGCCGGACTCCGACTTCGACATGTCGTGGGAGGTCGATGCCCGGGCCGAGAAGCACCTGAAGGCGATCGCCGCGGCGCTCAAGGGCGCCGACGGCCTGATCCTCGCCACCGACCCCGACCGCGAGGGCGAGGCGATCTCCTGGCATGTCTGCGAGATCCTGAACCAGCGCAAGGCGCTCAAAGGCGTCGGGGTCAAGCGCGTGGTATTCTACGAGATCACCAAGGACGCGGTGCTGGACGCGATGCGCCACCCGCGCGATGTCGATCGCGAGCTGGTGGACGCCTATCTCGCCCGCCGCGCGCTCGACTACCTGGTCGGCTTCACGTTGTCGCCGGTGCTGTGGCGCAAGCTTCCCGGCTCGCGCTCCGCCGGCCGCGTGCAGTCGGTCGCGCTGCGCCTGGTGTGCGAGCGCGAGGCCGAGATCGAGGCGTTCAAGGCGCGCGAGTACTGGACGATCGAGGTCGATTTCCGCACCCGCGACGGCAGGACCGTGCGCGCCCGGCTGACCCACCTCGACGGCAGGAAGCTCGACCAGTTCGACCTCGGCGACGAGAAGTCGGCCCGCGCCGCGGCGGACGAGATCGCGCGGCACGCCTATTCCGTCCTCGGCGTCGAGCGCAAGCTGGTGCGCCGCCGCGCCGCGCCGCCGTTCACCACCTCCACCCTGCAGCAGGAGGCCTCGCGCAAGCTCGGCTTCACCGCCCAGCGCACCATGCGCGTCGCGCAGAAGCTCTACGAGGGCGTCGACCTCGCCGGCGAGACGGTCGGCCTGATCACCTACATGCGCACCGACAGCGTGAACCTGTCGCGCGAGGCGATCGACGGCGCGCGGACGCTGATCGGCAAGACCTGGGGCCGCGAATACGTGCCGGCGGAGCCAAACGTCTACCGCAGCAAGGCGAAGAACGCGCAGGAGGCGCACGAGGCGATCCGCCCGACCGACGCCTCGCGCCGGCCGGACGACGTGGCGCGCTTCCTCGACGGCGACGAGCGGCGGCTCTACGAGCTGATATGGAAGCGCACCGTCGCCTCGCAGATGGAGGCCGCCGTGCTCGACCAGGTCGCGGTCGATATCGGCTCAGAAAACCGCAAGGTCGTCCTGCGCGCCACCGGCTCGGTCGTGAAGTTCGACGGCTTCCTGCGCGTCTACCAGGAAGGCCGCGACGAGACGCCCGAGGCGAGCGAGGACGAGGAAGGCCAGAAGGTGCTGCCGAACGTCGCCGAGGGCGACCCGATGGCTGCCGGGACGCCGGAGCCCGAGCAGCATTTCACCAAGCCGCCCCCCCGCTACACCGAGGCGAGCCTGGTGAAGAAGCTGGAGGAGCTCGGCATCGGCCGGCCCTCGACCTACGCCTCGATCCTGTCGGTGCTGCAGGAGCGCAACTACGTCCGGCTTGAGAAGCGGCAGTTCATACCCGAGGACCGCGGCCGGCTGGTGACCGCGTTCCTGGAGAACTTCTTCAACCGCTACGTCCAGTACAACTTCACCGCCGAGCTGGAGGACGAGCTCGACGACGTCTCCAACGGCAAGGCCGACTGGAAGGCGGTGCTGCGCGCGTTCTGGCAGGCGTTCTCCGCCGCGGTGGCCGACACCAAGGAGCTGCGCGTCTCCGACGTGCTGGAGACGCTCGACAAGGAGCTCGGTCCGCACTTCTTCCCCAGCGCCGACGGGTCGGGCGATCCGCGGCGCTGCCCGACCTGCGGCAGCGGCCGGCTCGGCATCAAGCTCGGGCGCCACGGCGCGTTCATCGGCTGCTCCAACTACCCGGAGTGCAAGTTCACCCGGCCGCTCGCGGTCGACTCCGGCGACGGCGACGCGGCGGCGGCGGCGCTGCCGCGCGAGCTCGGCCGCGACAGCGACGGCGATCCGATCTCGGTGCGCAAGGGGCCCTACGGCGTCTACGTCCAGAAGGGCGACGGCAGCGACAAGGCGAAGCTCAAGCGCGCCTCGCTGCTCAAGACCATGGATCCGGCGGAGATCACGCTGGAGACGGCACTGGCGCTGCTGTCGCTGCCACGCCCGGTCGGCAGCCACCCGGAGACCGGCGATCCGATCGTCGCCGGGATGGGCCGGTTCGGGCCCTATCTCAAGCATGGCGAGAAGTACGTATCGCTGCCGGCCGGCGACGACGTGCTGACCATCGGGCTCAACCGCGCGGTCGCCGTGATCGCCGAAGCCGCGAGTCGCCCCGGCCGCGGCGGCGGCGGCGCGCGGGTCGAGGTGCTGCGCGTCGTCGGCCCGCATCCCGCGGACAACAAGCCGATCAACCTGTGCAAGGGCCGCTACGGCAACTACGTCAGCCATGGCAAGGTCAACGCGACGGTGCCCAAGGACATCGACGAGGCCGAGGTGACGGTGGACCAGGCGGTCGCCCTGCTCGCCGCCCGCGCCGAGCGCGCCGGCGGCAAGGCGCGCGGCCGCAAGGCCCCGCCGAAGGCCGCCGCCGAGAAGAAGGCGAAGCCCGCGAAACCTGCGAAGCCCAAGGCGAAGGCCAAGCCGGCCGCCGAGGCACCGCGCAAGGTGCGCAAGACGGGGACGTGACTCCCATTCCGACATGACCTCCGCTGCAGGCGCCCCCTCCCTCCAACCCCCTCCCACGAGGGGAGGGGGAGCATCTAGCCCCCTCCCCTCGTGGGAGGGGGTTGGGGGAGGGGGCGCTTCCGCCCCAAGCTGCCAAAGTACATGACCCCCAACCCCACCGCCGCCGAACGCGGCGCCGCGCGGATGCGCCGGCTGCTCGAAGGCCCGATCGGGCCGACGGTGGCGCGGCTGGCGGCGCCCAACATCGCGGTGGCGGCGGCGCAGACCTGCGTCACCGTCGCCGACGCCTGGTATGTCGGGCGGATCGGCATCGCGCCGCTGGCGGCGCTGGCGCTGGTGTTCCCGGTGCAGACCCTGATGAGCATGATGTCGGCCGGCGCGATGGGCGGCGGCGTGTCGTCGGCGGTCGCGCGCGCGATGGGCGCCGGCGACCGCGACCGCGCCGAGGCGGTGGTGACCCACGCGGTCGTCATCGCGATCGGCATGGCCGCCGCCTACACGCTGATCTGCGCGGTCCTGGCGCGGCCGCTGTTCGCGCTGCTGGGCGGCACGGGCGACGCGCTCGACGGCGCGGTCGCCTATGCCGAGATCGTGTTCGGCGCGGCGATCGTCATGTGGATCGCCAACATCCTGGCGGCGGTGCTGCGCGGCACCGGCAACATGGCGGTGCCGGCGAGGGTGCTGATCTGCACCGCGGCGCTGGGCGTGGTGCTGTCGGGCGCGCTGACCCTGGGCTGGGCCGGGCTGCCGGCGCTCGGCGTGCGCGGGCCGGCGGTGTCGCTGGTCGCGAGCTTCACGATCGCGGCGGCGTTCATGGCGGGCTACCTGTGGTCGGGCCGCGCCGGCATCGCGCCGCGGCTGTTCGGCGTGACGCTGCGCCGCGCGCTGTTCCTCGACATCCTGAAGGTCGGCGCGGTCGCCTGCGGCAACGCGCTCCTGACCATCGGCACCATACTGGTCGTCACCGGCCTGGTCGGCCGCTTCGGCACCGCGGCGCTGGCCGGCTACGGGCTGGGCAGCCGGCTGGAGCTGATCCTGATCCCCGTCTCGTTCGGCGTCGGCGGCGCGCTGACCGCGCTGGTCGGCGCCAACCGCGGCGCGCGCCAGCACGCCCGCGCGCGGCGCATCGCGTGGGCCGGCGGGCTCGCGGTGTTCGCGTTCACCGGCGCGCTCGGCGTCGTCGTCGCCGTCTGGCCGGCGCTGTGGATCGGGCTGTTCACCACCGACGCCGATGCCGCCGCGGTCGCGACCACCTATCTTCATATCGCGGGCCCGTTCTACGGGTTCTTCGGGATCGGCATGGCGCTCTACTTCGCTTCGCAAGGCACCGGCAACATGATCTGGCCGTTCACCGCCGGGACGGTGCGCTTCGTCGTGGCCGCAGGTCTCGGCGCGGTGCTGGTGCTGTGGCTCGACGGCGCGCTGACGACCCTGTTCGCCTGCGTCGCCGCCGGGCTGTTCGTGTTCGGCACGATGATCGCGCTGTCGCTGTACAGCCGGGTGTGGAACCCGGCGCCGCCGCCCGTGCCCGCCCGGGCTGCGGCGGAATAGGATCCCCTTGGCCAAGCGTCCCCGCCGTCCCGACACGCCGCCCGAGCCGCTGACCCGCGAACGGGTCAAGGCCACCATCGCGGCGAGCCCGGTGCCGCTGGGCAAGCGCGAGCTGTCGCGCGCGCTGGGCGTCACCGCGGCGGAACGGCCGGCGCTGCGCGCGATCCTGGCCGAGCTGGAGAGCGACGGCGCGCTCGAGCGCGGCCGCGGCCGGCGCTTCGGCGCCCCCGGCGCCCTGCCCGAGGTTTCGGTGCTGGAGGTCTACGCGCTGGACCGCGACGGCACGCCGCTCGCCCGTCCCGCCGGGCGCGAGAGCGGCGAGGCGCCGGCGATCCACATCGTCGGCGAGGCGCGCGGACAGGCCGCGGCGCCCGGCGACCGCGTGCTGGCGCGCATCAAGCGCAACCGCGACGGCACGTTCGACGCGCGGGTGATGCGCCGGCTGGAGTCGGCGCCGCCGACCGTGCTGGGCGTCTTCCGCACCGGCGACAAGCACGGCTGGATCCACGCCACCGACCGGCGCATCAAGCACACCTTCGTCGTCCTGCCGCACGACATGCACGATGCGGCGGACGGCGACATCGTCCGCGCCGAGGCGCTGCCGGGCAAGCACCTGGGCCTGCCCAAGGCGAAGGTGGTCGAGCGGCTGGGCGCGCTGAGCGACCCGAAGTCGGCGAGCCTGGTCGCCATCCAGGCGCACGGAATCCCGACCGAGTTCCCGCCTGAGGCGCAGGCGCAGGCCGCCGCCGCGAAGCCGGTGCCGCTGGGCGAGCGCACCGACCTGCGCGCGGTGCCGCTGGTCACCATCGACGACGAGGACGCCCGCGACTTCGACGACGCGGTGTGGGCCGCGCCCGACGCCGACCCGGCCAACCCCGGCGGCTTCGAGCTCGTGGTCGCCATCGCCGACGTCGCCCACTACGTGCGGCCGGGCGACGCGCTGGACCGCACGGCGAAGGAGCGCGGCAACTCGGTCTACTTCCCCGACCGCGTGGTGCCGATGCTGCCGGAGGCGCTGTCCAACGGCCTGTGCTCGCTGAAGCCGGACGAGGACCGCGGCTGCCTCGCCGTCCGCATGTGGGTGGACGCCGACGGCAACCTGCGCCGCCACCAGTTCGTGCGCGGGCTGATGCGATCCGCCGCGCGGCTGACCTACACCCAGGTGCAGACCGCCCAGGACGGGTCGCCCGACGAGCTGACCGGCCCCCTGCGCGAGCCGGTGATCGCGCCGTTGTTCGCCGCCTACGCCGTGCTGCGCCGGGCGCGCGAGGAGCGCGGCGCGCTCGACATCGACCGCCCCGAGCGGAAGGTGGTGCTGGCCCCCGACGGCAGCATCGCCGCCATCGTCCGGCGGCAGCGCTTCGACAGCCACCGGCTGATCGAGGAGTTCATGATCCTCGCCAACGTCGCCGCCGCCGAGACCCTGGAGGCGCGGCGCTACCCGGTGATGTACCGCCTGCACGACCGCCCGACGGTCGAGAAGGTCGAGTCGCTGCGCGAGTTCCTGTCCACCCTGGGCATCCGGGTGGCGCGCGGCCAGGCGATCGAGCCCCGCATGTTCGGGCGCATCCTGGAGCGCGCCGCCGGCACCCCGCACGCCGACGTGGTCAGCGAGGCGGTGCTGCGCAGCCAGGCGCAGGCGGTCTACGGCCCCGACAACCTGGGCCATTTCGGGCTGGCGCTGCGCCGCTACGCCCACTTCACCTCGCCGATCCGGCGCTATTCGGACGTCCTGGTCCACCGGGCGCTGATCGGCGCCCTGCGGCTGGGCGAGGGCGGCATCGACCGCGACGTGGGCGAGGCGTTCGCCGCCACAGGCGCGCACATTTCGATGACCGAGCGCCGCGCCGCGGCAGCCGAGCGCACCTGCCTCGACCGCATGACCACCGCCTTCCTGGTCGACCGCGCCGGCGCCACCTTCCCGGGCCGCGTCTCCGGCGTCCAGCGCTTCGGCCTGTTCGTGACCTTGGACGACATCGGGGCCGACGGCCTGCTGCCGGTCTCCGCCCTCGGCCCGGACTACTACGACTACGACGAGCGGTCGCAGAGCCTGACCGGCCGTGCCGGCGGCGGCACCTTCCGGTTCGGCGACCGCATCGTGGTCCGCCTCGACGAGGCCAACCTGATGACGGGCACCCTCACCTTCCGCCGTGCCGACGTGCCCGCCGCCGTCGCCCACGGCCGCCACCGGCCGCCGCCCCGCCATCGGCGGCGGTAGCGACATATTAATGACGTGGTTCGATCTTTACTGACGTGACTCGATTATCGCTATAATGCCGCGCCGTACGACCCCGGTTTCTGGTTCATCCATGGACTTCGCCCACGGGCGCCGCCGATTTGCGGCGCAGGCATTCACCCTCGTACTGACCGTCTGCGTCGGCTGCGCGCCGGTGACGGGCGGGGTCGCGCGCGACCCCGAGCCGCGCGAGATGTTCGACGTCGGCTGGACCCAGATCACCGACCGCTACATCGACCCCGTGTCGGCGCGCAACCTGACCGTGGACGGCTTCAAGAGCCTGTTGACCACCGACCCCGCCGTCGAGCTAGTCGCCACCGAATCGGCCGTCAGGCTGGTCAAGGGCGGCGCCACCGCGGCCGAGTTCCGCGCGCCGGCGGTGTGGGACACCCGCGGCTGGATCGAGCTGTCGCCGCGCCTGCTCGACGCCACGCGCGAGGTTTCGCCGCTGGTGCGTGCCAAGACGCTGGAGGAGGACTACGAGCTGATCTTCCGCGGCGCGCTGTCGGCGCTCGACAAGGTGTCGCGCTATACCAGCCGCGACCGCACGCGCGCCATCCGCGCCGCGCGCGAAGGCTTCGGCGGCATCGGCATCTCGATCAAGGTGGAGGAAGGGATCGTCAGGATCGTGACCGTCCATCCCGGCACCCCGGCCGAGCGCGCGGGGCTCATGCAGGACGACCGCATCACCCACATCGAGGGCGAGCCGGTCGACGGCATGGACCAGGCGGACGTGGTGAACCGCCTGCGCGGCCATATCGATACCTCGGTGGCGATGACGATCGCGCGCGACGGCGTCGCGGCGCCGATCCAGCAGCGCGTGGTGCGCTCGCACATCGTCCTGCCCACCATCACCGCCTCGTTCGACGGCGGCATCGTCACCATCAAGCTTTCGAGCTTCAACCAGGCGACCGCGGCGAACCTGCGCCGCGACCTGCGCAAGCTGGACCGCGAGCACGGCAAGGCGATCCGCGGCATCGTGCTCGACCTGCGCGGCAACCCGGGCGGGCTGCTCGACCAGGCGGTTGCGGTGACCAACGTCTTCGTCAGCCAGGGGCGCATCGTGTCGACCCGCGGCCGCCACCACGAGAGCTACCAGGTGTTCGACGCGACCTCTGGCGCGCTGATGCCCGGCGTGCCGATGATCGTCCTGGTCAACGGCCGCTCGGCCTCGGCCTCGGAGATCGTGGCCGTCGCGCTGCGCGATTCCGGCCGTGCCGTGGTGATCGGCTCGTCGTCCTACGGCAAGGGTACGGTGCAGACCATCGTGCCGATGCCGAACGGCGGCGAGGTCGCGCTGACCTGGGCAAAGCTTCTGGCGCCGAGCGGCTTCCCGCTGCAGGACCAGGGCGTCGTGCCGGCGATGTGCACCAGCGGCGACGCCGAGCGCACGGCGGCGCTTGTGGCGGGCCTGCGCGGCGGCGAGCATGCGGCGAGCGAGGCCGTGGTGCGCCACGTCCGGCCCGACGGCCAGCGCACCGTCAGCGGCACCGACAAGCGCCAGGCCTGCCCGCCGACCGACGACGAGAAGTCGGTGGACATGGAGCTCGCGCGCTATCTCCTGGGCTACCCCGCGGTGTTCGCCCGCGCGCTGCACGCCGGCCAGCCGTCGCTCGCGGAGCGGCTTCGTTAACGGCTGCGGCCTCAGGATGCTTGACAGCCGGGGCGCGCGGGCTATCTTGCGCCCCAACCCGTCCCGTTCCGAGCGGAGCCGCGCATGGCCAAGAGCAATTCCGTCCTGATCAAGCTGGTGAGCAGCGCCAACACCGGCTTCTACTACGTGACCAAGAAGAACGCGCGCTCCACCACCGACAAGCTGGAGCTGCGCAAGTACGACCCGGTCGCGCGCAAGCACGTCGCCTTCAAGGAAGCCAAGATCAAGTAGCGCCTTCTGCGGGCGCCATGCAAAAAGCCGCACCGGCGACGGTGCGGCTTTTCATTTGCCCGCGGCGAGCGGGCGCGGCGCGTCAGCGCGAGCCGGCGACCGAGCGGCTCGGTTCCTGGGCGCCGTCGCCGTCGCTGCAGCCGGCCGCGAACGACACCCGGTTGCGCCCGGCATGCTTGGCCTCGTAGAGCGCCTCGTCCGCCTTCTGCACCAGTTCGTCGAGGTGGAAGGCCCCGGCGCGGCCGGTGGCGACACCGATGCTGACGGTCACCGGCAACTGGCCCACCTGGGCCGACACGCCGAAAAGCTCGCCGGCGATGGTCTGACGCAGGCGCTCGGCGGCGCTGCCGGCGTCGGCGATGTTGACGTCAGGCATCAGCACCAGGAACTCCTCGCCGCCGAAGCGGACGGCGGAGTCGAGGCCGCGAAGGTTGGCGACGATCCGTTCGGCCAGCGTGCGCAGCACCTCGTCGCCGATCGCGTGGCCGTAGGTGTCGTTGATCGCCTTGAAGTGGTCGATGTCGAGCACCATCAGCGAGATCGGCTTGCCCGCGGCGGCCAGGCCGCCGGCGACCGCGTCGAAATGCGCGTCGAGGTAGCGCCGGTTGTAGAGGCCGGTCAGGCTGTCGGTCACCGCCGCGGCGAGGCTCTGCTGGAACTTGGTGCGCAGTCCGTCCTCGAACCGCTTTCGGCGCACCTGGGTGCGGGTGCGCGCGATCAGCTCGTCGCGGTCGACCGGCTTGGGCAGGTAGTCGTTGACGCCGAGGTCGAGCGCCTTCACCAGGGTCGGCACGTTGCCCTGGTCGATCATCAGCAGGATCGGGACGTTGCGGGTTTCCTCGTTGGAGCGGATCTGCGAGCACAGCCGCAGCGCGTCCTCGCCGCCGACATGGTCGTCGGTCAGGATCAGATGGAAGTCGCCGCGCCGCGCCGCCTCCAGCGCCGCCGCGCAGCCGTCGGCGGTCTCGACCTGGTGGCCGGCCGATTTCAGGGTGTCGACCACCCGGGCCGACCAGCGCGACGTATCCTGGGCCACCAGGACGCGGCCCGGCGCGTCGGGATCGAGCTTGGCGCCGGACGCCTCGCCGAAGCGCATCAATGTCGTCTCGCGCGCGTGCCATTCGTCGGTCGCCCGCTTCAGGCGCACCAGCGACTTGATGCGGGCGAACAGCGCATGGTCGTTGACCGGCTTGGTCAGGAAATCGTCGGCGCCCGCCTGCAGGCCCTGCACGCGGTCGCTCACCTCGTTCAGCGCGGTCACCATGACGACGGGCACGTGCGCGGTGGCCGGATCGGCCTTGATCCGCCGGCAGACCTCGAAGCCGTCCATCTTCGGCATCATCACGTCGAGCAGGACGATGTCGGGCGCGCGCTCGTGCACCAGGCTGAGGCAGGTCGGGCCGTCGTTGGCGGTCACGACGTCGTAGTACTCGACCAGCAGCTTGGCTTCGAGCAGCCGGACGTTCGCGGGGATGTCGTCTACAACCAGGACGCGAGCGGACATGACCGCGTCACCCAAGGACCTTCTGGATGGTCTCGAGGAAGTTCGAGACCGAAATCGGCTTCGCGATGTAAGCCTCGCAACCGCCGTTCCTGATCTTCTCTTCGTCTCCCTTCATCGCGAAGGCAGTGACGGCGATCACAGGAATGGCGCGCAGCGACTCATCCTCCTTGATCCACCGGGTCACTTCCAGTCCGGAAACCTCCGGCAGCTGGATGTCCATCAGGATCAGATCGGGACGGTGCTCGCGCGCGAGCTTCAGCGCCTCGCGGCCGTCCTTGGTCTGCAACGTCTCATAGCCGTGGACCTCGAGCAGGTCATGAAACAACTTCATGTTCAGCTCGTTGTCCTCGACGATCAGGATTCTTTTCGGCATGCAGCAGTCCGCCCCAAAACGCCGCCGGTGCGACAGCTATCGTCGTGACCGATTCCAGCCCCGCGCTGTCGCCGGACGGCACTGCCCGCGCGCGAAGGCCGCATATTGTCGTAACAGTCAGCGGTGATGGTGGCCCGCGAAGGTTAAATTTCGGTATGGATTGATGGATTATCGGCGCGCCCCCAGGCGATAACATGTAGCAAGTCGCCGCGGCCGCGTCCAATCGGGCGGCAAGGGGCATTGCGGGAAATGCGTATTGGGGTCGACCTGGGCGGCACCAAGATCGAGGGCATCGCGCTGGACCCGGACGGCGCGGTCCTGGCGCGCCGGCGGATCCCGACGCCGCAGGGCGACTACGCGGCCACGGTCGCCGCCGTGGCGCGGCTGGCAGCGGACCTGGAGGCCGAGACCGGCCATCCCGGCACGGTCGGGGTCGGCATCCCCGGCACCGTCTCCGCCGCCACCGGCCTGGTCAAGAACGCCAACTCGACCTGGCTGATCGGCCGGCCGCTCGACCGCGACCTCGCCGCCGCGCTCGACCGGCCGGTCCGGCTGGCCAACGACGCCGACTGCTTCGCCCTGTCGGAGGCGACCGACGGCGCCGGGCGCGGCGCGGCGGTCGTGTTCGGGGTCATCCTGGGGACCGGCGTCGGCGGCGGGCTGGTGGTGAACGGCCGGCCGGTCCAGGGACCCAACGGGATCGCCGGCGAATGGGGCCACAACCCGCTGCCGTGGCCGCGCGACGACGAGCGGCCGGGGCCGCCCTGCTACTGCGGCCGGTCGGGCTGCATCGAGACCTTCGTGTCCGGGCCCGGCCTCGCCCGCGACCATGAAACCGCGACCGGCGTCGCGCAGGATGCCGCCGCGATCGCTGCCGCCGCCGCCCGCGACGAGGCGGAAGCCGCGGCATCGCTCGCCCGCCATGCCGACCGGCTGGCGCGCGGGCTGGCGGCCGTGATCAACGTGGTCGATCCCGACGTCATTGTGCTGGGGGGCGGGCTGTCGCGGATCGCCGCGTTGTACGAGGCGGTGCCGCGGCTGTGGGGTGCCTACGTGTTCTCCGACACGGTGGCGACGGCCCTGAAGCCGCCGCTGCATGGCGATTCCAGCGGGGTGCGCGGCGCGGCGTGGCTGTGGCCGGACGGGTGACGGCCCGGCGCTACATCCCGCACTTCGGCCGCCCCGACATCGACAGCGACTTGAGCTTCGCCTTCACGGCGAACTCGTCGAAGCGGATCAGGAACTCGTCGGCGACGCCGTTGTCGTAAAGCCGCAGCGCGATCTCGTGCTCCGGCTGGGCGTCGTTGCTGGTCAGCGGGAAGAACGCCATCGTCACCGGCCACGACCGGTGCCTGGACAGCACGCCCACCACGGGCTGGCCGGCGTCCGGCGGCGTCACCGGCTTGCCGATCACCGCGTTGATCTCGTAGGCCCCCTCGTCGGACAGGCCGTCGAACACCGGGCGGCTGACCGTGACCGGGTCCTCCCCGGCCTTGTCGAGGATCAGCAGGGTATGGGCGACCGGGAACAGCGTCCCCTTGGGCAGCTCGAAGCGCTGCGACTCCGGCTGGTCGAAGTTCGCCACGCCGCCCTTCCCCGGCCCTTCCAGGCGGGCATGGCCCTCGAACACCTCGGCCACGTCGTCGTCGGCGAGGTTGCGCACCGTGAATCGATAGTCGCGGCCGTCGCGCGATTCCCAGGTCGCGACGTTGGAGGTGATGCGCGCCGACGCGCCGGTGGCGTAGGTGACGTCGAGGTTGAACTGGTGGTCGAAGGTCCAGCCTTCGCACGCCTCCGTCCAGTCGGCGACCATGTCGCCGGTCGCCGCGATCACGCCGGCGCCCTGGCGCGAGGAATGCAGGCTCAGCGCGTAGGCCGCCTGATGAGGGGCGAATTCCGCCGCGCCGGCCGGGCCGAGAGAGGCGACAAGGCCGGCGAGGGCGCCGGCGAGCAGGGACATTCGCACCGGGATGCAATCCTTATAAGCGTCCGGTCGTCAGTCGAGCGCACGACGGCGGGCCTTCTCATCAGATAAGTGCGAACCATCGCGCCGTCCACCGCGCGCGTCACGCGCGGTCCGCGGCGGAGCAACTTGCCGGGTTGCACGGGAACAGACTACCGCACGGCAATATCTGCCGATCGCGGATTCGCCGCAACGCCTTGATTTAAAACAACCGCGGATCTGGCACGCGGATTGCGACACCGTGTCCGGCGGCGCACCCGCGCCGGCGATCGAGCTTGAGGATCCGCGTACCGATGCATGCCATGCTGAACGAACAGGTCGTCCCGGATTCCGAGATCCTCGAGCGAGCGGGCTCGATCGCCAGCGATCTCCTGGGCGACATCGACCGGAAGATCGCCGATCCCGACGCGCGCCATGCGGCGCTGCTCGATCGCGTGCTGGCCTATGCCGCCCGTGCCGAGCAGCGGATCGCCGAGCAGGAACGCCGGATCGCCTTCCTGGAAGGCCTGTCGAGCTCCGACGAGCTGACCGGCCTCCTCAACCGGCGCGGCTTCACCCATCAGCTCAACCGTGTACTGGCCATGGCGCGGCGCTACGGCGAGACCGGCGTGCTGATCTATTGCGACCTCGACAACCTGAAGCAGGTGAACGACGCCTGGGGCCACGCCGGGGGCGATGCGCTGATCCGCGCCGCCGCCCACACCTTCATAACCTCGGTGCGCGAAAGCGACGTGGTCGGCCGCCTCGGCGGCGACGAATTCGGCATCGTCCTCATCCAGACCAACCTGCGCAACGGCGCCAAGCGGGCGCGCACCCTGCAATGGCTGATCGACCGCACCCGCATCTCGATCGGCGGGGTCGAGCTGCTCGTGAAGGCGAGCATGGGCGTGGAGCCCTATGGCCCGGAGGATACCGCGGAGGACCTGCTGCGTCGCGCCGACATGGCGATGTACGACATCAAGCGGCGCAAGCGCGCGACGCCGCCCAAGCTGGCGGCGGAGTAGCTACGGGCGCTGCGCCAGCTCCGATCCGGCCGCCGGCGCCGCCGGCCGCGGCGAACCCGCGACATCCGTGCCGGCCGGCTTCGCGGTCGGGAAATAGGCGACGTCGTAGGCGCCGTGCTCGTCGGGGGTCGGGCGTCCCGCGATGTCGGTGTGGCCGACGATCTCGGGCCCGCTCTCCCACGCCTTCGCCTCGGCGTAGAGCTTGTTGCTCTCGCCTTCCAGGTAGTCGCGGCACACCGGCTCGAACCGGGCGAGGCGGAACAGGGTGCAATCCTGCGCGGCGACGGCGGTGATGACCTGGTCCGGCAGGGTCTTCCCCATCGTGAAGACGGAGATGCCCTGCAGCGCAACCACCGAAACGGCCGCAGCGGGCGGCAGGACGCAGCCCGACACGAGGACCGGCAGGGCCAGCAAGGCAAGTCGCTTCATGGGACACCCCCCCCTGCGGCCGGATATGGCCGCCGAAGGAACCTACGAAGCTTCACAAAAGATTTCAACAACTGCAGCAATCGGCCGCAGCAGGGCCTTGATGCCTTTGCTCAACCCTTCTTGTCGGCCGGCGGCAGCGCCAGGCGGATGTGCAGCTCGGCCAGCCGGTCGGGCGGCACCATCGCCGGGGCCTGCATCATGAGGTCCTGCGCCTGCTGGTTCATCGGGAAGGCGGTGATCTCGCGGATGTTGGCCTCGTCGGCGAGCAGCATCACGATCCGGTCGATGCCGGGCGCCGAGCCGCCGTGCGGTGGCGCCCCGAACTTGAGCGCGCTCAGCATGCCGCCGAACCGGCTCTCCACCTCATCCTTGCCGTAGCCGGCGATCTCGAACGCCTTGTACATGATGTCGGGGCGGTGGTTCCGGATGGCGCCGGACGACAGCTCGGTGCCGTTGCAGACGATGTCGTACTGGAACGCCTTGATGGTCAGCGGATCCTGGTTCTCCAGCGCGTCCATGCCGCCCTGCGGCATCGAGAACGGGTTGTGGCTGAACTCGATCTTGCCGGTCTTCTCGTCGGTCTCGTACATCGGGAAGTCGGTGATCCAGCAGAACTTGAACGGCGTCCGGTCGATCAGGTCGAGATCTTCGCCCAGCCGGGTGCGCGCCGCGCCGGCGAACTTGCGCGCCTTGCCCGCGGTGTCGCAGGCGAAGAACACGGCATCGCCGTCGCCGACCCCAGCGAGCGACTTGAGCTTCCCGATCCGATCGGCATCGAGGAAACGCGCGATCGGCCCCTTGGCCTCGCCGCCCTCGAACGTGATGTAGCCGAGGCCGCCTGCCCCTTCGCTTTTCGCCCAGTCCTGCAGCCGGTCGAAGAAGCTGCGCGGCCTGCCCGCCGCGCCGGGGCCGGGGATCGCCACCACCATGGCGCCCTTCTGGATCGCGCCGGAAAAGATCTTGAAGTCGGTGCCCCGCCACACCTCGGTCACGTCCGACAGCGTGATCGGGTTGCGCAGGTCCGGCTTGTCCGAGCCGTACAGTGCCATCGCCTGTTCGAACGGGATGCGCGGGAACGGCGGCGGGGTCACCGGCCGGCCGCCGCCGAAATCGACGAAGATGCCGTGCAGCACCGGCTCGATCGCGTTGAACACGTCGTCCTGGGTGACGTACGACATCTCGAAGTCGAGCTGGTAGAACTCGCCCGGCGAGCGGTCGGCGCGCGCGTCCTCGTCGCGGAAGCACGGGGCGATCTGGAAGTAGCGGTCGAAGCCCGCGATCATCAGGAGCTGCTTGAACTGCTGCGGCGCCTGCGGCAGCGCGTAGAAGTGGCCCGGATGCAGCCGGCTGGGCACCAGGAAGTCGCGCGCGCCCTCGGGCGAGGTCGCGGTCAGGATCGGGGTCTGGAACTCGGTGAAGCCCTGCTCGATCATGCGGCGGCGGATCGAGGCGATGACCTGCGACCGCAGCAGGATCTTCTTGTGGACCTTCTCGCGGCGAAGGTCGAGGAAGCGGTAGCGCAACCGCACCTCCTCGCCGTAGTCGCGGTCGCTGTTTACCTCCAGCGGCAGCGGCTCGGCGGTCGATTCGATGGCGAACTGCTCGATCGCCAGCTCGACCTCGCCGGTCGGCAGGGTCGCGTTCACGGTATCGGCCGATCGCGGTACCACTCTTCCGGTGACCGTCACCACATATTCAAGGCGCGCCGCCTCGACCGAGGGGAAGACGGTGGCGGAAGTGTCCACCACGCACTGCGTGATGCCGTGGTGGTCGCGCAGATCGAGGAACAAAAGGTGACCGTGGTCGCGCTTGCGGTGGACCCAGCCCGATAGCCGGACGGTCTGGCCGGCGTGGGAGCGGCGGAGCTCGCCGCAGGTATGAGTACGGTAGGGGTGCATCGTGGTCCTCGGGGATGGCGCGGCGCAACAGCGCCACGGAAACCCTTGTTCTGTCAAGCTTCTCGGCCGGAAACCGTGGGCGATCAAGCAGTTGTACGAAATGCCCGGTTCTATTTTCCCACCCTCCGATTCCGTGTATAGCTTGCCGCCATGACCCTGATAACTGACAACAAGGAGCTGGCTGCCTTCGCCGAGCGGGCGGCGCAGGCCGAGTTCGTCACCGTCGACACCGAGTTCCTGCGCGACAAGACGTATTGGCCGCGGCTGTGCCTGTGGCAGATCGCGGCCGGCGACGAGGCGGTGGCGATCGACGCGCTGGCGCCGGGCATCGACCTGACGCCGGCGCTGGCGCTGATGAACGCGCCGCGGCCGCTGAAGGTGTTCCACGCCGCCCGGCAGGACATCGAGATCTTCTACAAGCTGACCGGCAAGGTGCCGGCGCCGCTGTTCGACACCCAGATCGCGGCGATGGTGTGCGGCTTCGGCGACGCGGTGTCGTACGAGAGCCTCGCCTCGCGGCTGGCCAAGGCGCGCATCGACAAGACGATGCGCTTCACCGACTGGTCGCGCCGGCCGCTCACCAAGAAGCAGCTCGACTATGCGATCGCCGACGTGACGCACCTGCAGATCGTCTACCGGCGGCTAGCGGAGCGGCTGGAGCGCAGCGGGCGCACGGACTGGGTGGCGGAGGAGCTGGCGGCGCTGACGCGGCCCGAGACCTACACCATGAACCCGCAGGATGCGTGGAAGCGCATCAAGGCGCGCGGCACCAAGCCGCGCTACGTCGCCGTGCTGCGCGCGCTGGCCGCGTGGCGCGAGGCGGAAGCGCAGCGCCGCGACATCCCGCGCAACCGCGTGCTGCGCGACGAGGCGCTGGCCGAGATCGCCGCGCACGCGCCGCAGACGGCGGAGGAGCTCGCCGGCCTGCGCGGCGTCGCGGCCGACCAGGTCAAGGGACGCGTCGGCGCCGCCGTCATGGCCGCGGTGGCCGAGGCGCTGGCGCTGCCCGAGGACGCGCTGCCGCGCGTGCCCGATCGCGACGACGGACGGCAGGCGGCCGGCCCGGCGGTCGACCTCCTCAAGGTGCTGCTGAAGATGAAGTGCGACATGCACGGCGTCGCGCAGCGCCTCGTGGCCTCCGGCGACGACATCGAGGCCCTGGCGCGCGGCGACGGGGCCGACGTGCCCGCGCTGCACGGCTGGCGGCGCGAGCTGTTCGGCGACGATGCGCTGGCGCTGCGCGACGGCCGCATCGCGCTGACCACGCAGGGCAACAAGCTCAAGGTGGTGCCGCTTGAGCGGTAGCGGGCCGCGCAGGTGACGACGATGGGGCCGCGCGTCGATGCCTGAGACCGCGCGCACGGCCCTCGCCATCCGCCACGTCGCCTTCGAGGACCTTGGCCTCCTCGCCGATCTTCTGGCCGCGCGCGACATCGCCGCACGTTATGTCGAGGCGGGCATCGACGACTTGGCGGCGATCGATGCGCTGGCGCCTGATCTAATGGTGGTACTCGGCGGGCCGATCGGCGTCTACGACTCTGCCGACTATCCGTGGATCGCCGACACGCTGCGCCTGCTCGAGCGGCGGCTCGCCAAGGACAGGCCGACGCTGGGTATCTGCCTGGGCGCGCAGATGATGGCGGCAGCGCTGGGGGCGCGCGTCTACCCGATGGGCGTGAAGGAGATCGGCTGGTCGCCGCTGTCGCTCACCGATGCCGGCCGCGCGTCGGACCTCGCGCCGCTCGACCGCGCGGCGGTGCTGCACTGGCACGGCGACACCTTCGACATGCCGGCCGGCGCCGTTCATCTCGCGGCGACGCCGGTGTGCGCCCACCAGGCGTTTTCCTACGGCGCGCGCGCGCTGGCGCTGCAGTTCCATGCCGAGGCGACGGGCCGCGGACTGGAGCGCTGGTTCATCGGCCACGCCTGCGAGATCGGCGCGGCGGACGGCGTCACGGTCGCCGGGCTGCGCGCCGATACCGCGCGCGATGCCGCGGCCTGCGAGGCCGCGGGGCGCGCGGCGATCGGACGCTGGCTCGACCGCGTCGCGCCGGCATCGGGGAAAACAAGATGACGAAGCTGGCAGCGGCGGCCGCCCGCTGGTGCGCGGCGGCGATGATCGCGGTTGCGCTGTGCGGACCGGCCGCCGCCGACGAGGCGGTGCGGCGCGAGCTCCAGTCGGTCCTCGACCGCTACTACGAGGCTGGCCGCAAGGGCGACATCGACTCTGCGATGGCGCTGAACCCGGCCATGCGCGCGATGTACGACGAGGCGATCAAGGACAAGCGGCCGCGCGCCGAGGTGCGCAAGCGCATGGGCGCGATGCTGAAGGCGACCGCGCCCGTGTCCTACGAGGTCCTGCACTTCGCGCTCGGCAAGGACGGCGACGCGGCTGTGCTGATCGTCAGCGGCAAGCCGGCGCCGGGCGCCGACATGCAGGGCATGAGCCTCGCCGAGGTCGAGTACGCGTTCAACCGCGCCAACGGCCGCTGGACGATCGGCCCCCCGCTGTTCCACCCCGACCCCGCCACGATCAAGCGGCCGCCCGAGGACGCGTTCGAGCCCGAGGAGAACTATACCGAGAACCGCCAGACCAGCCTGGGCGGGCGCATCCGTGGCGTGCGCCTGGCCGACGACCACACGATGATCGTGATCCGGGTGCTCGACGAGGACCAGCTCGCCTACCTGCCGCCGGCCGCAAAGCTGCGCGAGGCGGGTTTCGAGCCGGACGGCCTGCGGCTGTTCCGCATCGTCAGCGTCGAAGGCATCCGCCACCCGTCGAAGGACTACAAGGTCTGGGTCACCGGGCTGGAGCTCCTCGATTGAGCACGCCCTTGGCGGTCGTCCGCCCGCGCAAGCACCGCGGCCTGGTGATCCTGCTGGCCGTCGCGGTCGCGGCCGTCGGGATCGCGACCGCGGCCTGGGTGTTCTTGACGACGTCCGCCGGCCTGTCGCCGCCGGAGACGCTGGGGCCGCCGCTGCGGGTCGGCGACAAGGTCATCCTGCTGACCGGGCAATGGAAGGAGACATACACCTCGACCGGCTCAGGCCGCACTGCCCGGCGCACCAGC
>JBFWQM010000065.1:0-23061 GCA_050249455.1 Rhodospirillaceae bacterium
GGCAGGACCGGCGCACGATTCTTCGGGAGCCGGGGCCGCCCACCTCACCCTCCCGCTTCGCGGGCCCCACCCTCTCCCGCCAAGCGGGCGGAGAGGGTGCGAGCGCAGCGAGCGGGTGGGGTGGGCGGCCGCCGGCCCCTCCGCCAGCGGCCGACATCGCTTCCGTCAGTCGTACACCGTCAGCACCGCGCAGTCGTCGGCGACGAACGTGGCGAGGATGGCGGCCGGCTCGGTGGCGCTGGCGTTCTCGATCATGGTGTGGCTGGTGCCGGGCGGCTCGAACCAGGTCTGGCCGGGGGTGAAGGTCTCGATCGGCCCCGCATTGAGCTGCGAGCGCAGCGTGCCCTTCAGCACGAACGCCGTCACCGACCCGGCGTGATGGTGCTTCGGGGTGTAGGCGTTGGGCGGGAACTCGACGATCAGGGTGGTGATCGACTTGCCCGGCACGTGCGGCAGCTTCTCGCACGACACCGGCCTGGGCACCGCGGCCGGGCGCGCCGCGGCGCCCGGCGCTGCGGCCGACATGTGTGCCGCGCCATGCCCGACATGGGCGGGCACCGTCTGCGCCCGCTCGCCGACCAGCGCCGCGGCGGCGGCCGCGACGACGACCAGCGGCAGGCCCCACTTCAGCACGGCGCGCGCCGGCGCCGCCTGCCCGTTCATGCCCGATGCCATGTCGTCGCCTCCCTCATTCCGCGGCGCGGGCCGCCGGCGCCGCCGCGATGGCAGGCGCGAAGCGGTACGCGACGGCGATCCGGTTCCAGCCGTTGATCGCCACGACGGCGGCCGTCAGCGCCGCCAGCTCGTCTTCGTCGAACTGTTGCCGGACGACCTCGTAGTCGGCGTCCGGCACGTGGCTATCGTGCACCAGGGTGAGCGACTCGGTCCACGCCAGCGCGGCACGCTCGCGCGCGGTGTACACCGGCGCCTCGCGCCACGCGGCGACGAGGTCGAGCCGTTCCGCCGTCTCGCCCATCCGTCGGGCGTCCGAGACGTGCATGTGCAGGCAGAACGAGCAGCCATTGATCTGCGAGGCGCGGATCTTGACCAGCTCCAGCAGGGCCGGGTCGAGGCCGGCGTCCTTCGCCTCCTTCGAGATGGCGACCAGCGCGGCTGCGGTCGCCGGCGCCAGCGCGCGGAAGCGCGGGTAGTCGAGTCGGGCGTTCATGGGATCCCTCCGCTTTTACCGACCGGTGAGGTAGCGGTGCGATGGCCTTGTCAGAAGGGCCAAGACCGGTCGAGTCGACTGGTCCATTGAGGCGGTGCGCCGCCGCCGGCAATATCGTCCCGGAGAAGGAGGCCGGGACGTGACCCAGGAACGCGAGGACGGCGCGCCGCCGGCGCTGCGCCTGCCGGCGGTGGACCGGCGGGCCGCGCGGCCGGCCTACCGTCAGATCTACGAGCGGATCCGCGACGCCATCCTGGACGGCGACCTCGCGCCGGGCGCGCGCCTGCCGTCGACCCGCAGCCTGGCGAGCCAGCTCTCGGTCGCGCGCGGCACGGTCGATACCGCCTACGCGATGCTGGCCGGCGACGGCTACGTCGTCGGCCGCGGGCCGGCCGGCACGGTCGTCGCGCCCACCCTCGATCCCGGGTCGCTGGACCGGGTGCGGGCGGCGGCGCCGGCGTCCGCGCCCGACGCCCCGGTCCGCGGTGCGACGCGGGCGGGCACCTTCCAGATGGGCCTGCCGGCGCTCGACCTGTTCCCGCGCAAGCTGTGGGCACGGCTGGCGGCACGCCACGCGCGCGTGGTCGGCCCCGAGATGTTGGTCTACCAGGACGCCCGCGGGCTGCCGGCGCTGCGGGCGGAGATCGCGACCTACCTGCGGGTGTCGCGCGGCGTCGCCTGCACGCCCGGCGAGGTGTTCGTCACCGCCGGGTTCCAGGGCGCGCTCGGCCTGATCGCGGGCACGCTGCTGCAGCCCGGCGACGCCGTGTGGGTGGAGGATCCCGGCTATTTCCTGGCGCGCCGGGTGCTGGAGCGCGCCGCCGCCCGGCTCGTCCCGGTCGCCGTCGACGGGCACGGCATCGACGTGGCGGCGGGCCTGGCGCGGGCGCCGGCGGCGCGGCTCGTCCTGGTCACGCCGACGCACCAGTTCCCGCTCGGCGCCACCCTCCCGCTGGCGCGCCGCATCGCACTGTTGTCATGGGCGGCGTCGGCCGGCGCGTACGTGGTGGAGGACGACTACGACAGCGAGTACCAGTACACCACGCGCCCGCAGCTCGCGCTCAAGAGCCTCGACGATGCCGGGCGGGTGATCTACGTCGGCAGCTTCTCCAAGGTGCTCTTTCCGGGGCTCGGGCTCGGCTACATCGTCGCCACCGGCGGGCTGGCCGACCGCTTCGCCGCCGCCGCCGAGACGGTGCCGCCGGTCCGCACCGCGCTGCACCAGTCGGTCGTCGCCGACTTCATGCGCGAGGGCCACTTCAGCCGCCACATCCGGCGCATGCGCCGGCTCTACGCGGAGCGCCGGGCGGCGCTGGCGGATGCCCTGGCGGGCGCGCTCGACGGCGTCGCCCGCCTGCACGGGCATGCCGGCGGCATGCACCTCGCCGTCCACCTGCCCAACGGTTCGGACGACGAGGCGGCGGTCGCGCGCTGCCGCGCGCTGGGGTTGGCGCCGGCGTCGCTGTCCGCCTGCGGCGTCGGCGCGGACCGGCCGCGCGGGCTCCTGATCGGCTTCGCCAACGTGCCGGTCGAGCACGCGGCGCGCGAGGCGGCGCTGCTGCGCCGGGCGCTCGACGGCCGGGAGCCGGTCTGAGCCGGGGGGTCCTGACGCGGGACAGTGCCTGGGGGCAGACCGGCGGGCGCAGCTTGTGTAGTATGTGCGGCGGGTGAATCGGTATTGTGAGAGCGTCATGACCGTTCGGTGCGCGAACGCATCCCGGCGGCGTCGGCGTGCCGTCGCGGCGCTGTCGGCCGGCGCCGTCGCGGCCGCGGCCGGCGCCGTCCAGGCCCAGGGCCGCATGGCCGGGGGCGACATGGCGGGCGCGATGGGCCTGCCGATCGACTGCACGCCGGGCAAGACGTGCTGGATCACCGTCTACGGCGACAACGACCCCGGCCCAGGCGCGCGCGACCACACCTGCGGCGCGCTCACCGTCGACGGCCACCACGGCCTCGACTTCGCGATCCGCGACACCGCGGCGATGCAGGCCGGAGTGCCGGTGCTCGCCGCCGCGGCTGGCACCGTCCAGACGGCGGCCGATGGGATGCGCGACGTCAACGTGCGCGCCATCGGCCTGGACGCGGTGAAGGACCGGCCGTGCGGCAACGAGGTCCGGATCGACCACGGCGGCGGCTGGACGACGCAATACTGTCACCTGCGTGCGCAAAGCATCGCGGTAAAGCCCGGGGAGACCGTCCGCGCCGGCCAGGCGATCGCGAAGGTCGGCCTGTCGGGGGTCACGGAGTACCCGCATCTCTACTTCACGGTCAGCTTCGGCAACCAGCCGGTCGACCCGTTCCGCGGTCTGGCGTCGACTCCCCAATGCGGCCCGACCGCAGGCGCGCTGTGGCGGCGCGACGTCCTGTCCGCGCTGCCGTCCGGGCGCGGCGCACTGTACGACGCCGGTTTCTCCGACACGGCGCCGACGCCCGATGGCGCGCAGTCCGGCGCCTATCGCGCCGCGACGCTGCCGCGCACCGCGCCGGCGCTGTTCGCCTGGGGCCATGTCTTCAACGTGGCGCCGGGCGACGTGATGTCGCTGCGCATGACCGGTCCGGACGGCGCGACCCTGGTCGACAACCGCTACACCGTCGAACGGCAGCAGGTGCGCCTGCTGCGCTTCGCCGGCAAGCGGCAGCCGCCGGGGGGCTGGCCGACCGGAACCTACCGGACGGAAGTGGAATTCGACCCGGCCGGCACGCCGCCGCCGACGCGGATGGAGTCCAGCGTGGTGGTGCGCTAGCTCCGATGCGCTGCCTGTTCGTCCACCAGAACTTCCCGGGCCAGTACCGCCACGTCGTGGCGGCGCTGCGCCAGGACCCGCGCAACGAGATCGTCTTCATCACCCAGAAGAACGAGAACCGGATGCAGGGCGTGCGCCGGCTGGAATACGAGCCGGCCCGCGCCGTCGCCAAGAACATCCACCACTACGTGCGCGAGACGGAAGGCGGTGTCCTGAACGGCCAGGGCGTGGCGCGGCTGTGCCTGGGGCTGAAGAACGCCGGCTTCACCCCGGACGTGATGATCGGCCATGCCGGGTGGGGCGAGACGCTGTTCCTGAAGGACGCCTACCCCGACGCGCCGCTGCTGGCCTATTTCGAGTTCTACTACCGGCTGACCGGCGCCGACGTCGGGTTCGACCCGTTGTACCCGGTCGGGGTCGACGACGGCCCGCGGCTGCGCATGAAGAACGCGATCAACCTGCTCGCGCTCGACTCGGCGGACTGGGGGCAGACCCCGACGGCGTGGCAGCGCTCGCTGTTTCCGGAAATCTACCGCCCGCGGATCAGCCTGATCCACGAAGGCATCGATACGGCCAGGGTCGCCCCCGACCCGGCGGCGCGGTTCGAGGTCGGCGGCCATACGCTGCGGCCGGGCGACCCGGTCGTTACCTTCGTCTCGCGCAACCTGGAGCCATATCGCGGCTTCCCGCAGTTCATGCGCGCCCTGCCGGCGGTTCTGCGCCAGCGCCCCGATGCCCAGGTGCTGATCGCCGGCGGCGATTCCGTGAGCTACGGCCGGCCTGCGCCGGACGGCCGCACCTGGCGCGACGTGGCGATGGACGAGGTCGGCCGCGACCTCGACCTGTCGCGGGTCCATTTCCTCGGCCGCATCCCCTATGACCGCTACCTGGGCCTGTTGCAGGTATCGGCGGTGCACGTCTACCTGACCTACCCGTTCGTGCTGTCGTGGTCGATGCTGGAGGCGATGTCGGCCGGCTGCCTCGTCCTGGGGTCGGCGACGCCGCCGGTGCAGGAGGTGATCGCCGACGGCGAGAACGGGCTGCTGACCGACTTCTTCGACACCGACGCGCTGGGCCGGCGCATCCTCGGCATCCTGGCGGATCCGACCGGCCACGCGGCCCTGCGCGCCGCGGCGCGGCGCACCGTGATCGATCGTTTCGACCTCGACACGGCGTGCCTGCCGCGCCATCTCGAGCTGATCGCGACCCTGGCCGCCGGCGCCGCGCCGGCGCCCGCGCCAACGTCCCGTTAACCATTTTGCCGCCACATCGGCGGCGGCAACCGGAGCGCGCCCGCCCCATGAACCGTTCGGCCCATCGCACCGCCCTGTGGCTGGTCGTTGCCGCGTTCGTGGTCTCGCGCGTGGTCTTTTACGCCGCCGGCGTGCGGTTCGACGCCCACGACCTCTATTCGGACTGGCAGGTGCTCGACGTCTTCCTGCTGGAGCACGACCTGTGGCGCAGCCTGTGGTACCTGCACGGCCAGCCGCCGATGCTCAACCTGCTGGTCGGCCTCGCCGTCAAGGCGGCGGGGCCGGACGGCGCGGCGACGGTCATCTGGGCCGCCTGGATGGCGCTGGCGCTGGCGGCCTACCTCGCCATGTTCGGCCTATTCCGGCGGCTGGGGATCGGACCGTGGGGCGCGCTGGCACTGACCGTGCTGTTCATGGTCGGCCCGCCGGCGATCCTGTACGAGAACTGGCTGCTCTACACCGGGCCGGTCGCGTGGCTGCTGCTGCTCGCGGCCTATGCGCTGGTCCGGTATCTCGAAACCGAAACGATCGGCCACGCGCTGGCGTTCTTCGCCGTGCTGGCGCTGGTGGTGCTGACGCGCAGCGCCTATCACCTCGTCTGGCTGGCCGCCGCCGTCGTCGGCGTGCTGGTGGTGCGGCCCGGGCTGTGGCGGCGCACCGCGCTGGCGGCGCTCGTCCCGCTCGCGGCCGCGACCGGGCTCTACGCCAAGAACTACGTCGCCTTCGGCGCGTTCGCGTCGAGTTCGTGGCTCGGGCTCAGCCTGTCGAAGCTCGCCGTCGCGCACGTGCCGGAGCCGGTCCGCCAGGACCTGGTGGGCAAGGGCGTGCTCTCCCCGCTCGCCATGGCGCCGTCCTTCGCGCAGCCGCAGCAATACGAGGCGCTGATCGGCGAGGCGCCGGCCACCGGCGTGCCGGCGCTCGACTTCCGCCGCAAGTTTTCAGGGTTCCTCAACTACAACCACGCCATCTATCCGCGGGCGTCGCAGCTTCTGCTGCACGACAGCTTCGCCGCCCTGGTCCACTTCCCAAAGGCGATGGCATGGGCGTTGATGAAGTCGGTGTACTATTTCACGCTCGCCCCCTCGGATTACGCGTTCCTGGACGCCAACCGTGCGCAGATCGCCGGGTGGGAGACCGCGTTCGACACGGCCTTCTACGGCAAGCTGCCGCGACCGGCGGCCGCCGCGGTCCTGGGGCCGATGACGCCCGGGTCGCAGGCCGCGTGGGCGCAACGCATCAGCCCGTTCGCCATCGCGGCGCTGGGGCTGGTCGCGGTCGGCGGCCTGGCGCTGTTCGTGAGCCTGGCCCGCCGCGGCTTCCGCGGCACGCCGGCTGAGGTGGCGCTGGTCTTCATGTGGGGGACCGTCCTCTATCTGTCGCTGGTCTGCGTCTCGGTCGAGGTATTCGAAAACAACCGCATGCGTTTCGAGATCGAGCCGTTCCTGTACATCGGCGCCGTTGCCGTGCTGGCGCGCCTGTTCGGCCGCAGGGTGGCGGCATGAGCGGCATGCGCGAGCAGGACGTCGCCGCGATCGGCAGCGCGCGGGCGATGCTGGCCAAGATGGCGCGGCCGCTCGTGCTGTCGGTGGCGGCAGGCGTCGCGATCTATCTCGCCTCGATCTTCCTGGGCGACCGCGACCAGATCGTGGCCGCGATCGCCCGCATCGGGCCGGCCGGCTGGGCGGCGATCCTGGGGCTGTCGGTCGCCAACTACGTGCTGCGCTTCCTGCGCTGGCACTGGTACATCGCGGACCTGGGCACGCGGGTGCCGATGGCGCGGCACCTGTGCATCTACCTCGCGGCGTTCGCCTTCGCCACCACCCCCGGCAAGGCGGGCGAGGCGGTGCGGTCGATCTACCTGCTGCGCTACGGGGTCAAGGTATCCAACAGCCTGGCGGCGTTCCTGATCGAGCGCTACATGGACCTGATCGCGATCCTGATCCTCGCCTGCCTGGCGGCGATCCACTTCGAGGATTCGCGCTGGGTCGTCGTGCTGGCCGCGGCGGCCAGCGCCGTGCTCTACGCCGTGTACCGCGGCACCTGGGTGCTGCGGCTGCTGGATTCGCTGGCGCGGTCGATGCGCCGCGAGTTCCTGAAGAAGCTCGCGCGCGGCATCCATGACTTCCAGCGCGACGCCGGCTTCCTGCTGCGCGGGCGCATCTTCCCTGGCGCGCTGGCGATCGGGCTGGTCGCCTGGGCCGCCGAAGGCCTCGGCTTCTACCTGACCGTCAGCTATCTCGGCATGGAGGCGCCGGTCGCGCTGATGGTGGGCATCTACTCCATCGGCATCCTGGCCGGCGCGCTCTCGTTCATCCCCGGCGGCATCGGCTCGACGGAGGCGGTGATGGGCGTGCTGCTGGTCCTGGTCGGCGCCGACACCGCGACCGCGGTGGCGGCAACCATCATGTGCCGGCTGGCCACCCTGTGGTTCGCGGTGCTGCTCGGCATGAGCTGTCTCGCCGGCCTCGAGCTGTCCGGGTCCGCAGGGCTGCGCCACGCGCAGAAGACGCCGTGATGGACGGCCCGAACGTGTCGCCGCCGCCCCCCGCCCCGCCGCTCTGCGTGGACCTGGACGGCACCCTGGTGAAGACCGACGTCGGGCTCGAATCCGCGCTCGGCCTGTTCAAGCAGAACCCTCTGCTCGGGCTCGCCATGCCGTTGTGGCTGCTCAAGGGCAAGGCCCACCTCAAGCACGAGATCGCCCGCCGCGTCGACATCGACGTCAACCTGCTGCCGTTCGAGGAGAGCTTCCTCGACTACCTGCGCGGGCAGAAGGCGGCCGGCCGCACGCTCGTGCTCGCCACCGCCTCCAACCGCAAGTACGCCGATGCGATCGCCGGCCACGTCGGACTGTTCGACGACGTGATCGCCTCCGACGCCACCACCAACGTGTCGGGCACCAGGAAGCTCGCCAGGATGCGCGAGATGTTCGGCGAGCGCGGCTTCGCCTATGCCGGCAATGCCCAGGTCGACCTTGAAATCTGGCCGCACGCGGCGGAGGCGATCCTGGTCAACCCGGAACGCGGCGTGCGCAAGGCGGCAGAGCGCCAGGCGAACGTGGTGCAGGTGTTCGAAACCGGCTTCGGCCGGCTGTGGGACTACCTGCGCGCGATGCGGCTCTACCAGTGGATGAAGAACCTGCTGCTCTTCCTGCCGCTGTTCGCCGCCCACCAGCTTTCGGCGGTCGGCCCGCTGAGCGACGTCATCCTCGCCTTCGTGGCGTTCGGCCTGTGTGCGTCCAGCGTGTACCTGGTCAACGACCTGCTCGACCTGCCGTCGGACCGGCGGCACGTGCGCAAGCGGTTCCGCGCCATCGCGTCGGGTGCGTTCCCGCTCGTCCACGCGGCCATCATGGTTCCGGCGCTGCTGGCGGTCGCGGCGCTGATCTCGCTGGCGCTGCCGATCCAGTTCCTCGGCCTGCTCGCGCTCTATTTCGCGACCAGCACGGCATACTCGTTCTGGCTGAAGCGGTTCGTGCTGGTGGACGTCCTGGTCCTGGCCGGGCTCTACACGCTGCGGATCATCGCGGGCGCCGCGGCGGCCGGGGTGGAGCTGTCGTTCTGGCTGCTCGCGTTCTCGATGTTCTTCTTCCTCAGCCTGGCGCTGGTGAAGCGCTACACCGAGCTCCTGTCGGTGCAGGAGGCGGGGAAGACCGTCGCCGCCGGCCGCGGCTACCAGGTCGCCGACCTGGAGACGCTGCACGCGCTGGGCGCGGCCAGCGCCTACACCTCCGTCATGGTGCTGGCGCTCTACGTCAACAGCGCCAAGGTGATCGAGCTGTACCGCTATCCGGAGGGGCTTTGGCTGGTCTGCCCGCTGCTCCTGTTCTGGGTCAGCCGGGTGTGGCTGTGCGCGCGCCGGGGCGAGCTGCACGACGACCCGGTCCTGTTCGCGCTGCGCGATTCGGTCAGCCGCTGCGTCGCGATGATCGCGGCGCTGGTGGTCCTGTTGTCCGCCTGACGATGCGCCGCTACCGGTCGTGGGGCCGCTATCCGCGGGCGCGGCAGGAAGCCGTGCCGCTCGTCTGGCGGCACGAGAGGCTGCCGATCGGCAACGCCCCGGCGCGCTCCTATTTGCCCTACGGGAATGGGCGCAGCTACGGCGATTCATGCCTGAACGACGGCGGCGCGCTGCTGGATGCGCGCGGCCTCGACCGGCTGATCGCCTTCGACGCCGCGACCGGGGTGCTGCGCTGCGAGGCAGGCGTGCTGTTCGCCGAGATCCTCGACTTCGCCGTGCCGCAGGGCTGGTTCCTGCCGGTGACGCCGGGCACCAAGTTCGTCACCGTCGGCGGCGCCATCGCCAACGACGTCCACGGCAAGAACCACCACCACGCCGGCACGTTCGGCCGCTTCGTGCGCGCCTTCACCCTGGCGCGGTCGGACGGCACCCAGTTCCGCTGCGCGCCCAACGAGAACCCCGAATGGTTCGCCGCCACGATCGGCGGGCTGGGCCTGACGGGAGTAATCCTGGAAGCGGAGATCGCGCTCAAGCGCGTGTCGAGCCCGAACGTTGCCGTCGAGACCATCCGCTACGGCTCGCTCGACGAATTCTACGCGCTGAGCACCGAGTCCGATCGCGACTACGAGTACACGGTCGCGTGGGTGGATTCGCTGGCCACCGGCCGCAAGCTCGGGCGCGGCCTGTTCATGCGCGCCAACCACGCGGCGGCGATGACGCGCGAGCGGCCGCGGCCGTCGGCGCGGCGCCTGATGGTGCCGTTCGAGATGCCGTTGCCGCTGATCAACCGGGCGACGATGCGGGCGTTCAACTTCGCCTATTACCGTCGCGGCCCGCGGCGGCGGCGCGCCATCGCCCACTTCGATCCCTATTTCTACCCGCTCGACGCGATCCTCGACTGGAACCGCATCTACGGACCGCGCGGCCTGACGCAGTACCAGTGCGTCGTGCCGGAGTCCGGCGGGCTCGACGCCATGCGCGAGATCCTGGGCCGCGCGGCGGCGGCGCAGGACAGCTCGTTCCTGTCGATCCTGAAGCGCTTCGGCGACGTCCCATCCCCCGGCATGCTGTCGTTTCCGCGGCCGGGAATGACCCTCACCCTCGATTTCCCGATCCGCGGGCCCGACACCTTCGCCCTTCTCGACCGCCTCGACGACGTGGTGCGGGCTGCGGGCGGCGCCGTCTACCCCGCCAAGGATGCACGCATGTCCGCCGAAAGCTTCCAGAGCTACTTCCCGCGCTGGCGCGAACTCGCGTCGTTCGTCGACCCGCGGTTCTCATCGAGTTTCTGGCGGCGGGTGACCGCCGACATCGGAGCGCCGGCATGAGAAAGATCCTGATCGTCGGCGCCACGTCGGCCATCGCGGAAGCGACGGCGCGACTGTTCGCGGCGGACGGCGACCGCCTG
Organism: Rhodospirillaceae bacterium; assembly: GCA_050249455.1. Classification (GTDB taxonomy): domain Bacteria; phylum Pseudomonadota; class Alphaproteobacteria; order MPNO01; family VGEU01; genus JBFWQM01. Next base: position 10,534 of record JBFWQM010000065.1, read on the forward strand.
TTCCTGCTGGCGCGCAACGCCAACCGGCTGTCGGCGGTGGCCGACGACCTGCGCGTGCGCGGGGCGGCGCAGGTCGAGACCCTGACCCTCGACCTCAACGACACCGACCGCCACGAGGCGGTGGTCGACGAGGCGTTCGACCGGCTCGGCGGGATCGACACCGTGCTGGTCGCGCACGGCACCCTGCCCGACCAGAAGGCCTGCCAGGCCTCGTTCGAGCTGACGCGGCGGGAGTTCGAGACCAACCTCCTGAGCGTCGTGTCGATCCTGACCCCGATCGCCAACCGGTTCGAGGAAGCGAAGGCCGGGACGATCGCCGTGATCACCTCGGTGGCCGGCGACCGCGGGCGGCAGAGCAACTACATCTACGGCGCGGCCAAGGGCGCCGTCGCCCTGTTCCTGGGCGGGCTGCGCAACCGGCTGCATCCGGCGGGCGTGCGGGTCATCACCCTGAAGCCCGGCTTCGTCGACACCCCGATGACCGCCGGCATGCCCAAGAACGCGCTGTACGCCACCCCGGACAGGATCGCGCGCAGCATCCACCGCGCGATCGGCCGGGGGCCCGACGTCGTCTACCTGCCCTGGTTCTGGTGGCCGATCATGACGATCATCATGTCGATCCCCGAATTCGTCTTCAAACGGCTCAGGCTTTGACCGTGCGGACGCCGTTAACCCGCCGTAACTTCTTTGTGTCCGATGCACCCGCCGCTGGCCAGACCGCGCGAACTCCCCTACCTCGTCATTCGGCTAGCGGTCCGCTTGAGGGGGGTCGGTCGTTGGACATCACGCGGGGTGAGTTGCGACGCCGGTCGCGCAGGGCGGCGTTGAACATGCCGCTGTTGGCTTATGGGCTGTGCCTGGTCGCCTTCGGGTTCGCGGTTTACCTGCTGGGCGTCGCCTTCGCGCTGCCGCGCAACCTTCTCGGCCTCGAGGGGATCTGGCTGCGCATCAACGAGTGGATCGTGTGGTACAGCGGCATGCCGGTATTCCTCGGCATGAGCCTGGCGGCCGTCGACCTGTTCGTCCTGTTGCCCGCCAAGCGCCGGCGCGCGCGGCCGGAGCTGCCGCCGGTGATCAACCGGCAGGTCACGGTTGCGCTCACCGCCTACAACGACGAGGACAGCATCACGACGGCGGTGCGCGACTTCGCCGCCCACCCCGCGGTGGCGCGGGTGATCGTGGTGGACAACAACAGCCGCGACGCCACCGCCCCGCGCGCCCGGGATGCCGGCGCGATCGTCGTCGCCGAACCGCGGCAGGGATACGGCCGCTGCGTCTACCGCTGCCTGAGCGAGGCGTCCGCCTATCCCGACACCGAGCTGACCTTGCTGTGCGAGGGCGACTGCACGTTCCGGGCGCAGGACATCGAAAAGTTCCTCGCCTATATCGACCACGCCGACATCGTGAACGGGACCCGCATCTCCGAGCAGCTGCGCGAGTACGAGACCCAGCTTTCGACGTTCATGTATTACGGCAACTTCTTCGTCGGGAAGCTCCTGGAGGCCAAGCACGTCGGCAAGGGCACCTTCACCGACGTCGGCACCACCTACAAGCTGTGCCGCAACGAATCGCTGCGCCGGCTGCTGCCGCGGCTGGACCCGTCGATCAACCTGGAGTTCAACGCCCACTTCCTCGATACCGCGCTCGCCAACGAGCAGTATCTGGTCGAGTGCCCGGTCACCTTCTTCCCCCGCGTCGGCGTCAGCAAGGGCGGCAACACCAACAACCGGCGCGCCTTCGCCGTCGGCATGCGGATGATCGGCGGCCTGCTGTTCGGCTGGCGCCGGCCGGGTGCGGCATGACCGCGGACGCCTACCACGCGACGCGGCTGGCGCCGGACGCGCGGCGCGACGTCCTGTGGTCGGCGTTGTGGCGCTTCTACTTTTCCCGGCTGGTGCGGCCGGACGACTGCGTCCTCGACCTCGGCGCCGGCTACGGCAGCTTCATCAACAACGTGCAATGCCGCCGCCGCATCGCGGTCGACACCTGGCCGGGCTTCATCCACCACCTCGAGCCGGGGGTCGAGGGCATCGTCGGGACCGCGGACGCGCTGGATCCGATCGAGGACGGCGCGGTCGACCTCGCCTTCGCCAGCAACCTGTTCGAGCACCTGACCCACGCCGAGATCACGCGCACCCTGCAGGCGCTGGCGCGCAAGCTGCGCCCCGAAGGCACCCTGGTGCTGCTGCAGCCCAACTACCGCTATGCCTTCCGCGAGTATTTCGACGACTACACCCACGTCTCGGTGTTTTCCCATGTCAGCCTCGCGGACTTCCTGGCCGCCCACGGCTACGAGGTCATCGAGGCGCGGCCCCGCTTCCTGCCGCTGACCGTGAAGTCGGCGCTGCCGGTATGGCCGGCGCTGATCTGGCTCTATCTCAACTCGCCGTTCAAGCCGCTGGGCAAGCAGATGCTGGTCCGCGCCCGGCCGGCCTATTCGCGGTGAGGCCGTGATGCGCCGCATGGACACGCTCGCCGCGCGCACCTTCGTCGGGACCGCGGCGCGCCCCGCCGTCACCGCCGGCCGTCTCGCGCTCCTGGCGGTGCTGGCGGCGCTGTTCGTCCTGCTGGCCGGCAACTTCGCGCTCTACGCCCGCTACGTGATCGAGGCGATCGGCTATCCCTACCAGATCGACTACGGCGAAGGCGTCGTGTGGTGGCAGATGGCGGCGCTCGGCCGGCCGGGCGGGATGTACACCGACGTCCATGCCTATCCGTGGATGGTCTATCACTATCCGCCGCTCTATCACCTCGCGAGCTACGCGGCCGCGGCGGCACTGGGCGACGCGCTGGCCGCGGGCCGCGCCGTCTCCGCCGCGGCGACCCTGGCGCTGGCGCTGCTGATGGCGGCGGTGACGGCGCAGGCGGCCGGGCGCGAGACCCCGCCGGTCCCGCGCGCCATCGGCGCCGGCATCGCCGCGCTGCTGCCGTTCGGCTTCACCCCGGTCTATGAGTGGTCGCCGCTGATGCGGGTCGACATGCTGGCGGTCATGCTGAACGTCGCGGGGATCGCGCTGTTCCTGGCCTCGTTGCGCCGGCCTCGGCTGTTCTACCTCGCCGGCCTCGCCTTCGTCGCCGCGGCCTTCACCAAGCAGACCATGATCACCGGCGCCGCCGCCTGCTTCGCGGTGTCGCTGGCGGTCCGGCCGGCGCTGACCTTGCGCGTGCTGGCGATGTGCGTCGCCGTCGGCCTGGCGGGGCTTGCCGCGCTCACCGCCCTCACCGACGGCCAGTTCCTGCTTCATATCCTGCGCTACAACGCGAACGAGTACAGCCTCAAGCTGCTGGCCGACCTGCTGGGTGGGCTGCTGATCGAGCACCGCTTCGCGTTCGCCGCAATGGGTGCCGCCGTCCTGTTCCTCGCCTGGCCGGCGCGGGGCGCGCCGCGGCCGCGGTCGTGGCGCGGCTGGATCGCCCATCTGCGCGGCGACCCGCAAGCGGTCGCGACGGTCACGCTGATCGCCTACGTCGCCGCCGGAACGGTGACGGCGCTGAGCCTCGGCAAGGTCGGCTCCTACTACAACCACGCCATCGACTGGATGTGCGCGTGGTCGCTGGTCATTGGGCTGGCTGTCGCGCACCTGGTGCGGCTGTCGCTCGCCGGCCCGACCTCGGCGGCGCGCCGCCGCGCGACCGCGGCCGGCATCGCGATGGCGCTCGCCATCGGCTGGCAGGTCTATGACGGCGGCGCCCGCTGGACCACGGTCCCCGACGACGCCGAGCGCACGGCCGCGGCGCGGCTGGTCGACGAGCTGTCGCGTGCGCCGGGAGCGGTCTGGTCGATCGACATGGTCGCGACCATGCGCGCCGGCAAGGACGTCATCGCCGAGCCCGCCATCGTCGCCGACCTCGCCAAGCAGGGCGTCTGGGACGAAGCGCCGCTGCTGGACCGTCTGCGCCACGGCGGCATCGACCTGGTCGTGGTCGAGGAGTGGCGGCCGACGATGTACACGCCGGCGATGCGCGCGGCCGTCGAGGAATCGTTCCCGGTGACCGAGGGGATCGGCGAGTACACCCTCTATCGCCGCGCCGCGCCGCCCTGAGCTTCAGCGCCGCCAGTCCGGCGCGAGGCGGTGGGCGAGGCCCGCCTTCCCCAGCACCGACCGTCCGATCGTCTCCGCTTCCGCCACGATGTCGTCCACGTCGCCGAAGCGCGGGAAGCGGCCGTCGCGGTAGACCACCGTTCCGTTGACCATGACGCAGCGCGCGTCGCTGCCCTTCCCAGCGCTGACGAACGCGGACAGCGGCCGGTGCAGCACGCCGACATAGGGCCGGCGCATGTCGAACACGGCGATGTCGGCGCGCTTGCCGGCCTCCAGCGAGCCGATCTCCGCCTCCAGGCCGAGCGCGCGCGCCGCGTTAATCGTCGCCATCTCCACCGTCGCCTCTACGGGCATGCAAGTGGGGTCGAGGTGGCGGACGTGCTGCATGAGGGAGCACGCCTTCATCTGCTCGACCATGTCGACCGAGTAGTCGACCATCGGGCCGTCGGTGCCGAGGCAGACGTTGATTCCGGCCCGGCGCGCGGCGGCGAACGGGGCGATGCCGCCGCCGCGCATCGACTCGCTGGTCGGCGTGTAGACGAAGCTGCAGCCGGCCTTCGCCATGTGCTCGATGTCGAGCTCGGTGACATGGATGCCGTGGATAAGGATCCAGTGCGGGTCGAGCACGCCGAGGTTCATCAAATAGCGCACGTCGGTGCGCCCGGTCTCGCGCAGGTACTTGAGGAACCCCTTCTCGGTCGAGAACGTGCCCGCGGCGACGTGGTCGGTGATCTTGAGCCCGAGCCGGCGGGCCAGCGCGTAGCCTTCGACGATCAGCGCCTCGGTGCTCATGCCGGCGCCGACCCAGTGGGCGTTGGATTCGATCACCATGCCCATGCGCACCAGCCCGCCGGCGCGGCCGTCGAAGCGACGCACGGTTTCCTCGAACGCCTCCAAGGATTCCTGCAGGGTCAGCGCGTGACCGGGATTGCCCGGCGTGCGGCAGCGCAGCTCCTTGGCGAACACCTGGCGGATGCCGACCTCGGCCTGCGGCTCCACCGTCGCCGCCACCGTATCCTCGGAGGTCGTCGTCACCGAGTGATTGAGCGAGCAGGTGGTGCCGGTCGCCAGCATCTCCAGCGCCGCCAGGTAGCTCGACACCCGCATCGCCTCGTCCGACAGGTGGCCGACGATGGGGAACACGAAATCGGTGATCCAGTCCTCCAGCAGGTAGCCATCGGCGGCGCCCTTGAAAAGCGTGTACCAGTGGTGCTGGTGCAGGTTGATCAGGCCGGGCAGGACGATCATGCCGGCGGCCTCGACGACGTCGTCGAAGCCGTCTGCGGACGGCGCATCGCGCGCCGGCCCCACCGCGGCGATGCGGGTTCCCTCGACCGCGACGAAGCCGCCGGGATGCACCGCGCGGGCCTCGTCGACCGTGACAACGTAGCCGTTGCGGATGAGGGTGCGTCCCATGGCCGGTCTCCGGTCGTCGATGCCCGTCTGCCCCGACGCTGACCGGGCGCGGGGTGGCGGTCAAGAGGCGGGTAGGCAATCGACGGCCGGACCGGCTATGAAGGGCCTTCCAGCCGCAGCGGAATTGGGCATGAACAACGCAGACCTGATCGTGGCGACCCTGAAGGCGGCCGGCGTGTCGCACGGCTTCGGCGTACCGAGCGGCAACGTGCTGCCGCTGATCGAGGCGATGCGCGCCGGCGGCGTGGAATTCGTGCTGACCGCGCACGAGGGCTCGGCCGGCTTCGCCGCCGACGTCACCGCGCGGATGACCGGGCGGCCGGGGTTGTGCATCGCCACGCTGGGCCCGGGCGCGACCAACCTGACGACCGGGGTGGGCAACGCCTGGCTCGACCGCTCGCCGCTGATCGCCATCACCTGCACGCTCAACGAGGCGCAGCTCGGGCGGCGCATCCAGATGTGGATCGACCACCACGCGCTGTTCGCCCCGATCGTCAAGGCGACCCTGCGCCTGCGCCGCGACAACGTCGCCGCGACGGTGCGCGAGGCGCTCGCCATCGCGCTGGCCGAGCCGCAGGGGCCCGTCCACCTGGAGCTGCCTGAGGACGTGGCCCTGGCGCCCGCAACCGAACCCGTCCCCGACGTCCCGGCGCCGCGTCCCGTCGCGCCGCCGGCCCGGGCCGAGATCGATGGCGCCGCCGCCGTGCTGGCCGGCGCCCGCCGGCCGGTCGCGGTGATCGGCTCCAGCGCGATGCGCATGCGCGACCCCGGCCTGCTGAAGGCGTTCGTGGAGCGCCACAACATGCCGTTCGCCACCACGACGATGGCGAAGGGCCTGATCGACGACGACCACCCGCTCGCGATCGGATGCATCGAGCGCGCCAAGCGCAAGCTGCAGCGCGCGTTCCTGCACCAGGCCGACCTGATCGTCGGGCTCGGCTACGACACGGTGGAGGTGGAGTACGAGGCATGGGTCGGCGACGTGCCGGTGCTGCACGCCGACATCGCGGCCGCCGACGTCGATGCGACGGTGCGGATCGCGCACCAGGTGGTCGGCGACCTCGACGCGACGATGACGGCGCTCGCCGCGCTGCCGCCCGCGCAGGCATGGGATGCCGACGCGGTCGCAAGCCATCGCGCCGCGTTCCAGCGCGCGCTGCGCCCGGAGACCAACGGATTCACGCCGCACCAGGCGATCGACGTGGTGCGCGCGGCTCTGCCCAGGGACGGCGTGCTGTCGTTCGACGTCGGCGCGCACACCCACCAGATCGCGAGCCAGTGGCCGGCGCACGGGCCGCGCACGTTCCTGATCACCAACGGCTGGTCGTCGATGGGCTTCGGCCTGCCGGCGGCGATCGCGGCGAAGATCGCGCGGCCCGACCTGCCGGTCGTGTGCATCCTGGGCGACGGCTGCTTCCAAATGACCTGCGGCGAGGTCGCGGTGGCGCGCCGGCTCGGCCTCGCCATCCCGTTCGTCGTGCTCGACGACCGCTGGCTCAGCCTGATCCGTGTCAAGCAGGAGCGCCGCCAGTACGCGCTCTACGGCACCACCGTGGTGCCGGAGCCCTATGCCGAGCCGCCGGCGCACTATTTCGGCGTGCCCGCGGTCGGCGTGCGTACGCCGGAGGCGCTCGACCGCGCGCTGCGGACGGCGCTGCGCGCCCCCGGCCCCACCGTGATCGAGGCGGTGGTGGACGCGGCGCACTATTCCGAGACGGTGTACGATTAGCGCACGGCCGGACCCGGAGAGGGCGCGAGCGTAGCGAGCCAACAAGGACTTCCATGACCGACACGCCCACCATGCAGGCCGTCATCATCCCGGTGACCGCGTTCCAGCAGAACTGCTCCGTCCTGTGGTGCACCAAGACCATGCGCGGCGCGGTGGTGGATCCCGGCGGCGACCTCGACGCGGTGCTCGGCGCGGCGGAGGAACAGGGCGTCGCGATCGAGAAGATCCTGCTGACCCACGGGCACATCGACCATGCCGGCGCCGCCGGCACGCTGGCCGACCGGCTCGGCTTGAAGATCGAGGGACCGCAGCGCGAGGACCAGTTCCTGCTGTCGGCGATCCCAGAGCAGTCGCAACGCTTCGGGCTGGAGGCCGGCCGCGCGGTGACCCCCGACCGCTGGCTGGAGGGCGGCGACACGGCGACGTTCGGCGCGGTGACGCTGGAGGTCCGCCACTGCCCCGGCCACACGCCGGGGCACATCGTCTACTTCAACGCCGCCGACCGGGTCGCGGTGGTCGGCGACGTGCTGTTCCGCGGCTCGATCGGGCGCACCGACTTCCCGCGCGGCAACCACGCCGACCTGATCCGCTCGATCACCACCCAGCTCTGGCCGCTCGGCGACGACGTCGTGTTCATCCCCGGCCACGGCCAATTGTCGACCTTCGGCGACGAGCGCCGCACGAACCCCTTCGTCGCCGACAAGGTGCTGCGGCGCTAGAGGTTGCGTACGCCCTTGCGCAGCCCGTCGAGGCGGTATTCGCACACCCGCCAGTCGACGATCTTCCAGTAGGTCTCCAGCCACGCCGCGCGGTCCGGCAGGTCGCCGGCCCACGCGTGATCCCACAGGTCGCAGGTCAGGACCCCCGGTTTGGCGATCGGCAGCACGCTGTCGTTCCACGGCAAGGTCAGGATCGTGAGCCCGCCGCTGACCGGCCGGTCGAGCGCGAGGAACGCCCAGCCCGGCGTCGGCAGCGCCAGCGCCGCCGCCGTGAAGCGGTCGCGGAAGGCGGCGAACGAGCCGAAGGCGCGCTCGAGCTCGGCGGCCAGCGCGCCGCGCGGTCCGTCGTGGCCGTCCGGGCCGATCACCTTCCAGAAGAACTGGTGGTTGGCGTGGCCGCCGCCTTCGAACCGCACCCGCTCGCACAGGTCGGCCGGCATGTCGGCGAGCCCGCGCATCACGTCCTCGATCACGCCGCGGTCGCATTCCGGCCGCTCGGCGAGCAGCGCATTGACCGCCTCGACGTAGCCGCGGTGGATGCCGTCGTGGTGGCGCGCCACGTTGGCGGCCGACAGGTGCGGCGCGAGGTCGTGGTATGCGAAGCGCAGCGGCGGCAGGTCGTAGCTCACGGCGGGTCGTTCCTTTCGGCGCGTTCGGGGGACGTCGGCCCGGCCGGGGGACTCGGCTCGGCCGCGGGCGCCGGCTCGGTCGTCTCGCGCCCCTTGCGGCGGCGCTGCACGGCAAGCCGGAGTGCCTTGGCGCGCTGCCGCGCGGCCTGCGCGATCCGCACGGCGGCCAGGCGGCTGCGCTCGATCTCGGACAGCTCCTCGGCATAGACCTCGCCCATCGCCGAGCGGAAGTCGGTGATGCCGCCCGCTGCCACGGCCTGGAACCGGCGGACCGCGTTCATCCACATCGGGCTGATCAGCAGCGACACCGCGATGACGCAGATCGCCAGCCGGTAGCCGTCCCACGACAGCACGCGGTTCGACAGGCCGGCGGCGGCGAGGATGAAGGAGAACTCGCCGATCTGGGCCATGATGAGGCCGGCCGGGAAAGCCCGCTCCCACGGCTCGCCGGCAAGGTGCAGGAGCCAGACGTTCAGGACCGTCTTGATCGCGATGGTGCCGATCACGAACAGCAGCACCAGGCCGATGTTGTCCCACAGGAAGGCGAGGTCGATCAGGAGCCCGATCGACAGGAAGAACACGACCACCAGCACGCTCTGGATCGGCTCGGTGACCTGGATCGCCTCCGCCCGCAACGTCGAGTTGGCGACCAGCAGCCCGGCCAGAAAGGCGCCATAGGCCGGCGTCAGCCCGAGGACGCCCGAGATCGACGCGGCGACGAAGCAGAGCGCCAGCGCCGCCAGGGTCAGGAGATCCACCCTGCCGCTGACGTAATGCGTGAACGGCAGGGCGATCTTGCCCCGCCGCGACAGCACCCGGACGAACGCGGCGAGGACGCCGATCGCCACGACGATCCGGATCACCGCCGCGGCATCGATCGAGCGGCCGCTGCCGAGCAGGCTGACCACGATCAGGATCGGCACCACCGCGATGTCCTGCGCGATCAGCACGCCGATGGTGATGCGCCCGGTGTCGCTGCGCAGCTCGCCCACGTCCTCCAGCATCTTGATCGCCAGCGCGGTCGACGACATCGCGATGATGAAGCCGATCAGGATCGACTGCTGCGGCGCCCAGTCGAGCCAGGCGCCGAACAGCGCCGCGATCAGCAGCGAAACGCCGATCTGGCCCATCGCGGTGAGCGCGGCCGGCCGCAGCACGCGCATGAAGGCGCGCAGGCTGAGCTCCATGCCGATGAGGAACAGGAGCAGGATCACGCCGAGCTCGGCGAGCGAGGTCACCTGCTCGCTGCGCGCCACCAGCCCCACGCCCGACGGACCCAGGATGACGCCGGCCAGGATGTAGCCGACCACGGCGGGCTGGCGCAGCCGCTGAAGCATCAGGCCTGACGCGACGGCGCCCGCCATGACGATCGCGATGCCGGTCAGGTCGGCGCCATGTTCTTCCATGGAACCTCGCTGTGCGTGATCTCCCTCTCGCCTCTATAGCATAATCGGAGCGGGCCTTGGCGTGGGCGCGCGCGGGTCGCCGGCTTTACGCCGCTGTCTCGGCCGGGGCGACGCTGTGCTGGCGGTCGAGATCGCGGCTGAGGAGGCGCAGCACCTCGCCGGAGACCTCCGCCACCTGATGGCGGTAGGCCGTGATCGAGCGCGCGAAGACGTTGTAGATGATGACCGCCGGGATCGCGGCGATCAGGCCGAACGCGGTCGCCAACAGCGCCTCGGCGATGCCGGGCGCGACCACGGCGAGGTTGGTGGTCCGGGTCTGCGAGATGCCGATGAAGCTGTTCATGATGCCCCACACGGTGCCGAACAGCCCGACGAACGGCGCGATGGCGCCGATGGTGGCCAGGATGCCGGTGCCGAGCGCCATGGCCCGGCCGGCTTGCGCCTCGATGTGCTGCAGCCGCGACACCGCCCGCTCCTTGATGCCCTCGGCGTACGGCGCATCGGCCGAGAGGTGCAGCTCCAGCGCGGCGGCGCGCGCCAGCGCCTGCGCGACGCCGCCCGTGCCGCCGAGCAGCTCCAGGCCATGCGCCAGCGAACGGGCGCCGGCGAGCGCCGCCGCCCCGTCCGCCAGCCGCCGCCGCGCCGCCCGCAACTCCCACGTCTTGGCCAACCAGACCGTCCACGTCGCCACCGAGGCCATCAGCAGCGCGATCATCACCAGCTTCACCACGATGTCCGCGGCGACGAACATGCCGAACGGCGTCAACCGGTCGGCGACGAACGTCTCGATGGCAGGCATGGCCTCGTCACTCCCGTCGACAGGACGTGCGACCGCCGGCGGAGGCGGGCGGCCGTCCGGACTGCCCGCCGTCGCCGTGGACCGGCCTAGAACGCGTAGCGCACGCCGCCGAAGACGCTGCGCCCCTCCCCCGGATAGAAGATCGAGGTGCCGGCGACCCGCGCGTCGGTGATGGTCCCGACGTCGCTGACGTAGCGCTCGTCGGTCAGGTTGCGGCCTTCGACGAACAGCAGGACGCCGTTCTCGAGCTGCAGGCCGGTCTGCACGCCGAGGACGACGTAGCTCGGGATGCGCAGCGTGTTCGCCTGGTCGGCGAACGCGCCCGACGGCACCCAATCCACCGTCGGCGTCACGTAGAAGCCGTCCGGCCGGCCGTAGGTGACCGAGAAACGCAGCAGGTGCTCGGGCACGCCGGCGATGCGGTTGTCGCCGTACTGGGCATCGCCGTCGAACCGGAAGTCGCTCCAGTTCCACAGCGCGCCGACGGTCAGCGCATCGCCCGCATTGCGGCCGGAGATGTCGCGCAGCACCTGTACCGAGCCGGCCAGCTCGATGCCCTGGTGGATCGTCTTGTCGGCGTTGAACGTCGTCGCGGGGATGCTGGGATTGACGGTGAACTGCAGCAGTTCGCCGTCGATCCACGACCGGTAAGCCGCGACGTCCCAGGCGAACCGACCGCTGCGGCCGCGCGTCCCGGCCTCGACCGTCCAGGCGTCCTGCGCGTCGAGCGGTGCGAAGCGCGTCGTGGCAGCGGTGATCTGCGTCAGGTCGGAAAAGTCCGGCACGTCGCGGCTGCGCACCACGTTGACGAACGCCTGCACGTCCTCGGCCGGCTGCCACAACACGCCGACCTTCGGATTGATGCCGTCATAGTCCTTGCTGGCGTATTTCGGCGTCGGGTTGGCCGGCAGGCCGCCCTTGTCCTCGTACTCGCGCTCGCTGTGGAAGAACTTGGCCCCGGTCATCAGGGCGAATTGCGGCATGAACCAGAGGCGGTTCTCGGCATAGGCCTCCAGGTTGTAGGCGTTCTGCCGGGCATTGACGGTCTGCGCGCCGCGCGAGCCGCCAACGTTGACGAACTGCAGCGCCTCGTTGTTGCCGCCGACGAAGCGGGTGCCGACGAGCAGCTCGTTGCGCATGCCCGCAGCGTCGAACGTCGTCGTGAAGCGCGGGCCGGCGCCGTAGGTCCAGCCGTCCTGGTCGATCACCTGGAAGATCGGGTGATAGAGGGTCTTGTGGATGGTCCACAGGTCGAAGTCGAGCTTGCCGGCGCTCAGCTGCACGGTCGTCCGGCTCGCCATCCGCTGCACCCGCGTGTTGCGCGCCTGGTCGCCGGACAGCGACGCCGCCGTCGCCGGCACGGGATTGTTGAGCACCGCGGGCAGGGTGATCGCGCCGGGCAGCTTCTGGTCGACCAGGAAGGCGCCGAAGTAGAACCGGGTCTCGACGTTCTGGTTGATGCGCCAGCCGACGTTGGCGTTCACCGCCTCGCTCTCGGTCTCGGCATGGTCGCGGTAGCCGTCGGCGCGGGTGATCGTGCCGTTGACGAGGAAGTCGACGTCGCCGAGCCGGCGCGACACCTGCGCGTTGCCGCGGACGGTGTCGAAGCTGCCGCCGTCGAGCCGCAGCACGTTGGGCGCGATCGCGGTGTAGGCGGTCGGCGTGACGAAGTTGACGGCGCCGCCCAGCGTGGTCGCGCCGTAGGCGAGCCCGTTGCCGCCCTTGTAGACCTCGATCGTGCGCAGCGACAGCGGGTCGATCTGGTAGAAATCGCTGCTGCCGTCGGC
>JBFWQM010000066.1:0-22816 GCA_050249455.1 Rhodospirillaceae bacterium
ACCGACTGCTCGCGCGCCAGGATGGTCCGCCGCAGCGCATCGTTCAGGGCCGCCGCGTCCGGCAGGTCGGCGACCGCGACCGGCGTCGGGAACAGGTTCAGCAGCGCGACCTTGGCGTCGGTCGCGCTGTCAGCCACGGCACGCTCCGCGCGCCACGCGGCCGGTTCTCATGCGGGGAAGGATTCCACTTGGTCCGTCATGGCCGGGACAATCCCACTACTGTCCGGTTGCGCGCGAAGCGCGGCGCTTCATCCGAAATAAAAGTAGTCATACGCGGACTTGATCCGCGTATCCAGCGCGCGCGGTCAGCGCGCAAGGGACTCTTCTGCGCGGCAATGCCGCGCTGCTGGATACGCGGATCAAGTCCGCGTACGACTCCATTATTATCGAGGGTGGTTATCGAAGTCCGAGTCTCGGTCATGCAGTGAGCGCCAGAAGTGCCGGGCACAGCGTGCTTCTCTGAAATTCGCGCCGCGCTTAACCGGACAGCAGTCGGACAAGGCCGGCCATGACGGAAAGAAACGAGATGACCGCAATGCGCCATCAATCGTCTTCGGCTTCTCACACCCCTGCCTGTTTGCGCAGGAACTCCACCACCGGCGGGTTGTACAGCGCGGGTTCGATCACCGGGGCGAAGTGGCCGCCGCGCTCGACGTAATGCAGCTTCGCGCCCGGGATCAGCTTCGCGAGCTCTTCCGACTGGTAGGGCGGCGTGACCACGTCGTCGCGCGCGACGATGACCAGCGTCGGCTTCTTCACCGCCGGCAGCTTTGCGCGGCGGTCGAACGCCTCGATCGCATCGATCCGCCCGACCAGGATCTCGTCCGGCGGCTGGTTGGGGAGCGCCGCCTTTTCCGCCGCGTCGAGGTCGGCGGCGTGCGCGGTGACCCAGTACGGCGGGTAGAGGAACAGGTTGGTCAGCCGCAGGTAGCCGGCGATGCCCTGCGAGGCCAGCACCGCCTTGCGCGCATCGAAGCAGCGGTTGAAATAGGCGTCCACCCCCGGCCACGTCGCCGACAGCACCATGCTGTTCATGCGGTCGGGGAAGTCGGTCGCGATCGTCTGGCTGATCGCGCCGCCGGTGGAGTGGCCGGCGAAGTGCGCCTTGTCGATCTTCAGCGCGTCCATCAGCTTCAGCGCGTCCGCCGCCATCTGGTCGACGGAATAGCGGATGAGCGACCGGCTGGACTGCCCGGTGCCGCGGTGGTCATGCTGGATCACCTTGAAGTGCTTCGACAGCACCGGAACCTGCTGCGCCCAGAATGAGCCGAGGCCGGACAGCCCGGCAACCAGCATCAGCGGCGGGCCGTCGCCGGTGATCTCGTAGAACAGCTCCGCGTCGCCGATCGAGACCTTTGGCATCGGCTCAGCCCGCCGCCACGGTGTTGTCCATGCCCATCGAGCGCTCGAGGGCGACGACGTCGGTCGGCCGCGGGAACGGCGCCGGGGCGGCCTCGTCCGCATGGCGCGGCCGCCCGATGGTGCGGAAGAAATCCTCCAGCCCGGCGGGCGAGATCACCCACAGGATCACCAGCTCCTCGTCCGATTCGTTGATGAACTCGTGCTTGACGTCGGCGCCCATGAAGCAGGCGGTGCCCGGCATCAGCTCGTGGCGCACCCCGTCGACGCTGGCATAGCCGCGGCCGCGGAAGCAGACCACCATCTCGATCTGCTCGCCATGCGAATGCTCGCGCACCCGGCTGTGCGGCGCCACGGTCTGGAAGCCGAGCGAAGCGCCGCGGTAGCCGGTGTCGCCCGGCACCAGCTTGGGGTCGGCGTGCCCGTTGGCCGGCACCGGCTGCCAGTACGACTGGCCCTGGTCGGGCTGCATCACGACGGCGACGCCGCGGGTCGGTTCGATCGCGCTCATGCCTTCAATCCCTGTCCGTGATCCGCTGCTCAGTCTAGACGCTCGCGCGCGCCGGCGGAACCGGCCACGTCACGCCTTCACCCCGGCGCCGACGGCGCGCGGCGCGGTCGGGTCCAGCGGCCAGCGCGGCCGCGCCGGCGCGTCCAGCGGGTCGGCCTGGCCGAGCCGCAGCCGCTCCACCCCCGCCCAGGCGATCATCGTCGCGTTGTCGGTGCACAGCCGCGGTGGCGGCGCCACGAAGGGCAGGCCCTCGCGCGCGGCCAGCGCGGTCAGCGCCGCGCGCAGGCCGCCGTTGGCGGCCACCCCGCCGGCGACCACCAGCGCGCCGGCGAACCGGTGCATGCCGCGGAACGCTGCGATCGCGTTCGCGCAGCGGTCGGCCACCACGTCGGCCACGGCGGCCTGGAAGGCGGCGCACACGTCGGCCACGTCGCGGGCCGCCAGCGGGCCCGGCGGCAGCGCCGCCACGGTCTGGCGCACCGCGGTCTTGAGCCCGGAGAAGGAGAAGTCGCAGCCCGGCCGGCGCAGCATCGGCCGCGGCAGCGGGAACCGCGCCGGGTCGCCGTCGCGCGCCGCGCGCTCAACCGCTGGACCGCCGGGATAGCCGAGACCCAACATCTTGGCGACCTTGTCGAACGCCTCCCCCGCCGCATCGTCCACGGTAGTCCCCAGCCGCCGGTAGCGCCCGACGCCTTCCACCGCCAGGAGCTGGCAGTGCCCGCCCGACACAAGGAGCAGCAGATACGGGAATTCCAGCCCGTCGGTCAGCCGCGCCGTCAGCGCGTGGCCTTCCAGGTGGTTGACGGCGAGGAACGGCAGCCCGCGCGCGGCCGCGATGCCTTTGCCGGTCATCACCCCAACCAGGAGACCGCCGATCAGGCCGGGCCCCGCGGTGGCCGCGACCGCGTCGATGCCGTCGAAGCCGATGCCGGCCTCCGCCAGCGCCTGACGGATCAGCCCGTCGAGCGCACCGAGGTGCGCCCGCGCCGCGATTTCCGGCACGATCCCGCCATAGGGCCGGTGCTCGGCCAGCTGCGACAGGACGGCGTCGGCCAGCACCCGGCGGCCGTCGTCGACCAGCGCCGCCGCCGTCTCGTCGCAGCTCGTTTCGATGCCCAGGACGATCATCCTCCCAATATGGCGGACGCGGCCCGCGTGCGACAGGGGGCGGACCGTCCGCGACAGCCTGACCCATCGCCATGCGGCCTCCTTTTCTTCGCCGGACCAGCGGGGTAAGGAAGGCGATGCCCAGGATACGCATCGGCACGCGCGGCAGCCCGCTCGCGCTCTGGCAGGCCAACGCGGTCCGCGACCGGCTGGTCGCGGCGGACCCGTCGCTGGCCGAGCCGGGCGCCGTCGAGATCGTGCCGATCCGCACCAGCGGCGACCGCATCCAGGGCGGGCCCCTGACCGACCTGGGCGGCAAGGGCCTGTTCACCAAGGAGATCGAGGAGGGGCTGGCCGCCGGCGCGCTCGACCTCGCCGTCCATTCGCTGAAGGACATGCCGACGCGGCTGCCCGACGGGCTGGTCGTCACGGCGGTCCTCGAACGCGCCGACCCGCGCGATGCGCTGATCGCGACGGGGGCGACCGGCCTCGCCGACATCGCGCGCGGCGCGGCGATCGGCACCGCGGCGCTGCGGCGCAAGGCGCTGGTGCTGCACCGGCGGCCCGACCTGCGCGTGGTGCCGCTGCGCGGCAACGTCGAGACGCGGCTGCGCAAGATCGCCGCCGGGGAGGCCGACGCGACCCTGCTGGCGGTCGCCGGCCTCGCGCGGCTCGGGCTCCTGGACCGCGCCGCGGCGATCCTGCCGGCGGACGAGGTGCCGCCCGCGGTATGCCAGGGCATCATCGCCATCGAGTGCCGTGCGGCCGATTCAGCCATCCGCGCGCGCCTGGACGCCATCGACCACCGGGCGACCGCGGTGGCGGCGACGGCAGAGCGCGCGTTCCTGGACGCCATCGACGGTTCGTGCCGTACGCCGATCGCCGGCCTTGCCGAGATCGACGCCGGCACGGTCGCGCTGCGCGCGCTGGTGATCCGCCCCGACGGCACCGGGCTCATCGAGGCCTGCAGGCGCGGCGCCGCCGCCGACGCCGCGGCGCTGGGCGCCGACGCCGGCGCCGAGCTGAAGGGCCGCGCCGGCCCGGACTATTTCGCGTGACGGCGCTGGTCACCCGCCCCGCCGCCGATGCCGCGCCGGTCGCCGCGGCGCTGCGCGTGCGCGGCATCGAGGTCATGATCGAGCCGCTGCTCGACATCCGGCCGCGGCGCGCGGTGTCGGTATCGCTCGACGGCGTGCAGGCGGTCCTCGCCACCAGCGCCAACGGCGTGCGGGCGCTGGCGGCGGCGACGGCGCGGCGCGACATACCGCTCTACGCGGTCGGCGAGGCGACCGCGGCGACGGCGCGCGCGGCCGGCTTCGCCGCGGTGACGGCGGCCGGCGGCGACGCGGCATCGCTGGCGCAGACGGTGGCGGCGCGATTGCAGCCGGCCCCGGGAACCTTGCTGCATGTCGCGGGTTCGGCCGTGGCGCGCGACCTGGGGGCGCTTCTGGAGTCGCAGGGATTCACCGTACGGCGCGCCGTCCTGTACGACGCGGTGGAATCGCCGGCGCTGAGCGACGCCGCGGTCGCGGCGCTGGGGGACGGGCGGATCGCGATGGTGCTGTTTTTCTCTCCCCGCACCGTGCGCACGTTTGTTATGCTCGCGCGCGCTTGCGGGCAGGCCGGGGCATGCGCGCGGGCGACCGCGTTCTGCCTGTCCGACGCGGTGGCCGCGGAAGCGGCGGCGCTGGCTTGGCGCGCCGTGCGCGTGGCGGCGGAACCGACCCTGGTGGCGCTCCTGGCCGCCGTCGATGCCGAACAGCAGCAACGGAATTGAGACCGGTGGCCGATCAGCCCGCGCGACCCGACGACGGCGCACCGACGCCACCGCCTGCCCCGGAACAGCCCGAGATCGCGCCGGAAACGCCGACCGCTGCGCCGCCGCCGCGGCGGCCGTGGGGGATGGTGGCGCTCGCCGTGCTGCTCGCGGTCGTCGCCGGCGGGGCGACGGCGTACTTCGTGCTCGAGATGCGGCCGCAGCCGGTGCAACAGGCTGTGCCGGCCGGGGCTTCGCCAGAGTCCGTGCAGGCGCTGGAGGCCCGCGTCGGCGCCATCGAGAACAAGCTCGGGACGCTCGAATCGGTCGGCGGCGCGGCGCAGCGCGGACAGGCCGACCAGATGGCGGCGATGGTTTCGCGCGTGCAGTCGATCGAGCGCTTTGTCGGCGAGCTCGGCCAGAAGGTCGACCGCCGCGGCATCGACCCCGGCGTCGCCGACGCGGTCAAGGTGGTCGGCGAACGGCTGACGGCGCTGGAGAACGAGGTGAAGCGGCTGGCCGAGGCCGGCGCGCGCAGCGGCGAGGACCCGGCCACCACCCAGGCGCGCGAAGCCGCGATCGCCGCGCTGAAGGCGGACACCGAGCGCCGGCTGGCCGAGCTCGCCCAGAAGAACGAGTCGCTGACGAAGGCGGCCGCCGATGCCGCGGCGCGTGCCGACACGGCCGTCGCCGCGGCGCAGAAGACCGTGCGCGGCGAGGCGCGCGCCGACCGCGCCAGCGCGCTGGTGCTCGCCGTCGGCCAGCTGCGCGAGACCTTGCGCGGCGCCCGGCCGTTCGCGGCCGAGCTGGTGACGGTGCAGTCGCTGGCCGGTGACCGACCCGGTTACGGCGAGCCGCTGTCGGCGCTGTCGGCGCACGCGGCGCGCGGCGTGCCGACCCGCGACGCGCTGGCGCTGCGCTTCGACCCGCTGGCGCAGCTCGCCGCGCGCGCGGCGATCGCCCCGGAGGGCGCCGGCTGGATCGACCACACGCTGGCGCGGCTGTCGGGCCTGGTCACCATCCGGCGCACCGGCGAGGATCCCGCCGACACCCGCCCCACCGCGGCGATCGCGCGCGCCGAGGCGCGTCTGGAGCTCGGCGACCTGGCCGGCGCCGTGGATGCGCTGGGCGCGCTGGACGGCGCGCCGGCGCAGGTGCTGGCCGAGTGGCTGGCAGACGCCAAGGCGCGGCTGGCGGTCGAGCGCGCGGCCGCGGCGCTGACGACCCAGGCGCTGGCCGACCTCGGCACCGCCGCCGCGGCCGCGCCGGCGCAGTGACTGGCCCGGCATGACGCGCGCGCTCGGCTACGTCATCGTCCTGCTGCTGATCGGCGGCGCCGGCGCGTGGCTGGCCGACCGGCCGGGCTCGGTCACGCTGGTCTGGCAGGGCTGGCGGATCGACACCAGCGTCGGCTTCCTCGCCTTCGCCGTGGCGGTCGCCGCCATCGCCGTCGCGGTGCTGTACCGCTTGTGGCTCGCGCTGGTCCACGTCCCGGCCAACGTGCGGTCGTTCCGCAGCCATCGCCGCCGCGACAAGGGCTACGACGCGCTGACCAGGGGCATGGTCGCGGTCGCCGCCGGCGATGCGGAAGAAGCCCGCCGCCAGGCGCGCCGCGCCGACGGCCTGCTCGACGATCCGCCGCTGACGATGCTGCTGTCGGCGCAGGCGGCGCAGCTTTCCGGCGACGAGACGGCGGCGGGCCGCTATTTCACCGCGATGCTCGACCGTCCGGAGACGGCCTTCCTGGGGCTGCGCGGGCTTCTGATGCAGGCGGAGCGGGCGCGCGACACCGACCGCGCGCTCGACTATGCCCAGCGCGCCTATGCGCAGCGGCCGAAGACGCCGTGGGTGCTGGCGGCGCTGTTCGGGCTGCAGGCGGAAAAGGGGATGTGGCGCGCGGCGGCCCGGACCGCCGACGAAGCGATCCGGCTGGGCGCGCTGCCGCCGCGCGAGGGCGCGCGCAAGAAGGCCGCCGTCCTGGTGGCGCTGGCGGACGAGGATGCCGCCGCCGGCGCGACGGCGCGGGCGATCGAGCATGCGCGGGCCGCCGCCGCGGCCGACCCCGAATCGCTGGCGCCGGCGCTGAAGCTGGCGCAGCTCTACGAGGCGACCAGCCAGCCGCGCCACGCCACCCGCGCGATCATGGCCGCGTGGGCGCGCACGCCGCATCCGGAGCTGGCGCGACTCTACGCGAAGGTCCACGCCGCGCCCGATCCGCTGGAGACGTTCAGGCGGCTGGAGCGGCTGGCCGGGCAGAACCCGAACCACGACGAGACGCACCTGATGCTGGCCGAGGCGGCGCTGCGCGCCAGGCTGTGGGGCGCCGCGCGCCGCCACCTGGAGCAGGCGGCGCCGGACGAGCGGGCCTGCCGCCTGATGGCCGACCTGGAGGAGCAGGAGCACCAGAACACCGCGGCGGCGCGCGACTGGCTGCGCCGCGCGGCGGCGGCCGACCCGGCGCCGACGTGGGTATGCTCGGCGTGCGGATCGCCGTCGGCGGCCTGGCAGCCGCGCTGCGCGCGCTGCGGCGCCCTGGCCACCCTGGACTGGCGGCGGCCGGAACGGGTGCGCGCGCCGGCGCTGCCGCCATCGGAGCCCGCCGCCGCCGCCGCGGTGCTGCCGCCCGCCGAACCGGCGATGCCGCCGGCCAGCGGCCCCGCCGCCGCGGACACGCGCTGATCGAGGCGGCCGCAGCGCCGCCCGCCTGGCGGCAACGGCCGCGGTAACTAAACTTCAAGCCCGGTGGCCGCACATGTGCAGCGCCGGTGCGCGAGTCGACGGATCGGCTATACTCCGCCGCGCTTGGCGCGCGACGGCGCCAGGGGCAGGAGTTCGCACGCCGTGGCCGAGCTGGCCGTCATCATCCCGACATTCAACGAACGCGACAACGTCGCCCCGCTGCTGGAGCGGCTGGAGCGCACGCTGGCCGGCGTCGACTGGGAGGCGATCTACGTCGACGACGACTCCAGGGACGGCACCGCCGACGCGGTGAGCGCGATCGCGCGCACCAACCCGCGGGTGCGCTGCATCCGGCGGATCGGCCGCCGCGGGCTGTCGACGGCGTGCATCGAGGGCATGCTGGCGACGCCGGCGGAGTACCTGGCCGTCATCGACGCCGACCTGCAGCACGACGAGACCTTGCTGCCCCAGATGCTGGCCACCCTGAAGCAGGGCGACGTCGACGTCGTGGTGGGCAGCCGCTACATGGCCGGCGGCGACGCCGGCGGCCTGTCGTCGAAGCGGCTGTTCGTCAGCCAGACGGCGACCCGGCTGTCGCGGCTGATCGTCAACGCCGAGCTTTCCGATCCGATGAGCGGGTTCTTCATGATCACCCGCGCTTTCCTGAACGAGACCGTGCACAAGCTGTCCGGCCAGGGCTTCAAGATCCTGATCGACCTGTGCGCGTCGGCCAACCGGCCGGTGCGCACCCGCGAGCTGCCGTATTCGTTCCGCGAGCGCCACGCCGGGACAAGCAAGCTCGATACGCTGGTGATCCTGGAATATCTGTGGCTGATCGCCGACAAGCTGTTCGGCCGCTGGGTGCCGGTCCGTTTCGTGCTGTTCGTGCTGATCGGCCTGTCGGGCGTCGTGGTGCACCTCGCCGTGCTGGCGCTGTGCTTCCGCGGGCTGGAGCTGTCGTTCCTGGCCTCGCAGGCGGTCGCGACCCTGGTCGCGATGACGACCAACTTCCTGCTCAACAACGCGCTGACCTATCGCGACCGCCAGCTGCGCGGCGCCGGGCAGATCGCGCGCGGCCTGGTTTCGTTCTATGTCGCCTGCTCGATCGGCGCGGTGGTCAACAACCTGGTCGCCGACTGGCTGTTCGAGCTGCGCGTGCCCTACCTGCTGGCCGGCTTCCTGGGCGCGATGCTGGGCTCGGTGTGGAACTACGGCATCAGCTCCACCTTCACCTGGAAGCGCGAGCGCAAAGACTAGTTCTTCGGCGCGATGCGGTAGAGGCCGAAGTTGTCGCCGGTGACGACCGCCTCGAGGTCGGGCGGCGGCGGCGCCCCGAACTGGTCGAGACGGATCGCCAGCACGTAGTCGAACCCGTCCAGGTATTCCGGCAGGAACGGGTTGCGGGCGCCCTTGTTGGGCCCCAGCGCATGGTCCATGCCGCGCAACGAGATTTCGTTCTCGACCTCTTTCGCGCGCGCCGCGTAGGGCGGGCGCACCGTCACCGGCTGCTGGCCGGGGATGGCGAAGAACAGCGGGAAGAAGCCGTTGCGGTCGGTGATGACGTAGTTGGGCAGGTGGACCAGCGGCGGCCGGCGGCGCGCCCAGGTGTCGCAGCAGTAGCCAAGCGCCGCGGTCAGCCGCGCGCCCTCCGGCAGCGCGTCGATGGCGCGCACATAGGCCGCGAACTGGCGGTCCCAGGTCCGCCACGTCGCCTCCACCGCGACGACCCGCACCACCAGGACGACGGCGAGCACGCTTGCTGCGGCGTACTGCCAGCGCCGGCCGACGCCGCGCCAGTCGATCGCCGCGACCGCTACGAATACCGCCGTCATCGCCAGCCGGTCGTCGAGGAACGCGCCGGTCAGCACCTTCTTCGGGGCCAGCGCGAACGCCGCGCCGACGCCGAGCACGGTCAGGAAGCCGTGGCGCGCGAAGGCGAGCCGGCGCAGCGCGAACCCGAGCCCGACGGCGCCGGCGTAGAGGATCATCGTCGCTTTGTCGGTCCAGCCGTCGTAGGTGCGGAAGACGTCGGCCACGAGGTCGATCTTCTGGAAGTAATGCCACTTGTCGGTCACAAACGACCAGTCGGTCGTGCCGCCTTCGCCCGTGGTGGCGAAGCCGAACATCAGGATCGCGGGCACCGCGAACTGGCCCAGCGCGGCGAGCCAGCCGGCGCCAACCAGCGGGCCGCCGGCGCGCCAGCGCGCGATCGACCGGCTGGCCTCGTAGGCGCAGACCAGGATCGCGTACACGCCGAACGCGGTAAGGTGGCAGAACCACACCAATGTCCCCGCGAGCGTGCCGGCGGCGAGGCGCAGCGCCAGCCCGCGCCCGGCGAGCGCGATCCAGCCGGCGAACGCCAGCAGCGCGAGCCCGAAGCCGAACAGGTAGTTGACGAAGCCGAACAGGAACGTGTCGTTGTAGAGGATCGGCACCACCGCGAGCGGCCACGGCGACCAGTAGCCGTGCAAGGCGCGGTGGATGGCGAGCACGCCCGCCACCTGGACGGCGAGGCAGAGGACGACGAAGGTCTTCCCGGCGGCGGCCAGCGGCATGAGGTGCGCCAGCGGCAGCACCACCATCTCCATCGCGAGGTTGGGCAGCGCGCCCCAGGTGATCTCGTAGAACTCGTGCAGCGCCGGCGTGTCGTCATAGGCCAGCAGCACGTGCATCCGCGCGAGATGGTTGGGGTAGTCGAGCAGCGGCAGGAACTCGGTCGCGAGCACCGGCCACGCGGCGACCGCGACCATCGCCACGGCGGCGGCCAGCACGATGCGGCCGTCGTGCGGCCGCGCGGCGGCCGCGGTCATGGCCGCCGCTCGATGCGGTAGAGCGTGTAGTCGTCGCCGCCGCCGACGCGCACCATGAAGCCGGGCCGCGGCGCCTTCACCAGGTGCTCGCGGAATACGAACAGGTAGTCGAACTGCTTCAGGCGGTCGTACTCGAACGGCGCGGCGGCCAGCGGCTCCGCACCCAGCGGCCCGCCGGTGCGCAGGCTCATCAGCTCCTTCTGCGTCTGGCCGATCACGTCGTAGGGCGGCTTCAGCGCCATCGGCTGCTGCGCGCGCTGCGCGAAGATGGTCGGGTAGAAGGCGTGGCGGGTGATCGTCGCCTGGTTGAGGAAATGGTAGAGCGGCGGCCGCCGGCGCTGCCACGACGAGCCCTCGAACGCGACGACGCCGCCCAGGACCTGGCCTTCCGGCATCTGCTCCAGGAGCTTCAGGTAGGCGGCGTAGTCGCGGTTGTAGTCCTGCCAGGTGACGGTGATCGCCGCGATCCGCACCACGAACAGCGCCGCGACCGCGCCGACGACGAGGCGCCGGCCGGCGACGCCCATCCGGTCGAGCCGCGTGGTCGCCACGAACACGAACGCGAGCGCCACGGCGACGCGGTCGTCGACGAAGTCGCTGGAGAACAGGAGCTTCGGCAGCACTGCGAACACCGCGGCGAGCAGGAAGCATGGCACGAAGCCGTGCGGCACGAAGCGCAGCCGCCGCGTCGCCAGCCCCGCGACGACCGCGATCACCACCAGCGCGAACGTCGCCTGGTCGAGCGTCATCGCGTAGTTGCGGAAGACGTCGAACAGCAGGGTCGCCTTCTGGAAGTAGTGCCACTTGTCGAGGAAGTTGCCGAAGCTCGACCGGCCGGCCGCGTCGGCGGTGGGGCTGAAGAAAACGAAGACGATGATCGGCACGACGAACGGCGCGGCCGTCACCGCCCAGTCGGCGGGCACGACCAGCCCGCGTTCACGCCGCAGCGCCCAGGCGCGGCTGAGCTCGTAGCCGCCGATCAGGACGCCGTAGATGCCGAACCCGGTGAGGTGGCAGAAATAGAGGAACAGCGCGCCGACGCCGAACGCGGCGAGCCGCAGGCCGACGCCACGCTCGCGCCAGTGGATCCACAGCGCGAACAGGAGGAGCGCCACGCCGACGCTCATGATGTAGCTCTGGAATCCGAACAGGAAGGTGTCGTTGTAGAGCAGCAGGAAGGCCGCCGCCGGCCACGCCGACCACACCCCCGACAGCGCGCGGTTGACCAGCACCACGCCGCCGATCAGCGCAGCGAAGCTGAGGCCCAGGAAGATCTTGCCGGCCAGCGCCACCGGCAGCAGCTTGGCCAGCGGCACGACGAAGATCTCCATCGCCAGGTTGGGCAGCGCCGCCCAGCGGATCGCGAAGAACTTCTGCAGCGCCGGCACGTCGTCGTAGTTGGCCAGCACGTACATCCGCGCGAGATGGTTCAGGTAGTCGTCGAGCGGCATGATCGCGACCGCCGCGATCGGCACCAGCGCCGCCGCGAACAGCGCGGCGTACAGGACGAAGGGGAATCTCGGCGGGGACGCGGCGGTCATGGGACGCTCTGGCGGACAGTTGCGGATCGGCGGACGGCGTTCACGCGGCCGGCGTCAGCCCGCCCGCGAGCGCGGCCCGGTATCGACCAAATGCGGCGACGGCGGCTCGGCGCGGGCGCGGCGCGGCGGATGGAACCCGCGCACGAAGTAGAGCGGGCGCCGCTTTGTCTCGTTGAAGATGCGGCCCAGATATTCGCCGATGATGCCGAGCGTCATGAGCTGGAAACCGCCCAGCATCAGCACCACCACCAGGAGCGAGGGATAGCCGGGCACCGGGTTGCCGTGCATCAGGGTCAGGAACAGGATGAAGCCGCCGTAGATGAACGCGCACACCGCGATCAGGCAGCCGAGATAGGTCGCGATCTTGAGCGGCCCGATGGTGAACGAGGTGATGCCCTCGATCGAGAAGTTCCACAGCTTCCACAGGTTCCACTTGGTCTCGCCGGCGAAGCGCGGGTCGCGGCGATAGGGCACCGCCTTCTGCGGGTAGCCGATCCAGGCGAACAGCCCCTTCATGAAGCGGTGCTGCTCGCGCATCGACAGGAGCGCGTCGAGCGCGGTGCGCGACAGCAGGCGGAAGTCGCCGACGTCGGCCGGGATGGGCACCCGGCTGACCCGGCGGATGAAGCGGTAGAACAGCCACGCGGTCGCCTTCTTGACCGCGGTCTCCCCGTCGCGGCTGAGCCGCTGGGCGTAGACGACGTCGTAGCCTTCGCGCCAGCCGGCGACCAGCTCCTTGATCAGCTCCGGCGGGTCCTGCAGGTCGGCGTCGATCACCACCACCGCGTCGCCATGCGCGTGGTCGAGGCCGGCGGTGAGCGCGATCTCCTTGCCGAAGTTGCGCGACAGGTCGACGATCGACACCCGCTCGTCGCGCCGGCGCAGGCCGGCCAGCACCTCGGCGGTGCGGTCGCGGCTGCCGTCGTCGACATAGACCACTTCGACGTCGAGGCCGAGGTCGCCCACGGCGGCGGACAGGCGGTCGTGGAAGGCTTCCACCACCGGCTCTTCGTTGTAGCACGGGACCACCACCGACAGGAGCTGCCGGCTGCCGCGGTCGCCGTTCATGCCGGCCGCTCCGTCACTGCGAAGATCAAGCCCCACCCCCTTGGGAATCCTAAAGCATTATCCGTCGCCGTGGAATCCGGATCGCCGCGAACGCGACTGCGGCACGGGACCGGGCGGGCGAACCGCATCATGCCTGGCAGTCAATCGCAATCACGGTGAACGATTTATGAACCGCGTGCGATCGCAAGGGCTTGGCGGCGGCCGGCGCACCGGCCTGTTGCGGCGCCGGCCGCGCGTGGTATAACGCGCCGGCGCAGGCGGAGGCGCGTTGAAGCCTCCTTAACGGGTCGCCGGCATGCTGCCGGCCCTGCCACGGCGCCGCCTTAGCTCAGCCGGTAGAGCATCGCATTCGTAATGCGAGGGTCGCGTGTTCGAGTCACGCAGGCGGCACCATTCCCCCCTTTCCCGCGGCTTTTCGCCGAGCCGGCATCAGGCCGGCGGCGTCGCCCGCCTTCCCCGCTCCGTAGACCTACGGATGTGATACACTGCGCGCCGGCTCGTATCGCCCCGTCTGTAACGCGTGTCGTGCGCAACAAAAGCAACAAAGGGGGCCGTCATGATCTATCTGCGCGTCGCCTGCTTCGCCGCCAGCAACTGCGACTATCGCAACGTCCTCGAGGCCTATGGCCGCGCCGGCGACGCGCTGCTCAAGCCCCACGGCATGGCGCTGCACGACCGCTGGGGCCCCGGGCCGCTGATGGCCGACGAGATCGAATGGAACGACTACGTCATCGATTCGCAGGGCGGCCCCGGCGACCTTCGCGCGCTGTGCCACCGGAAATGGCCGGACGGCAAGGGCGTGCCGGTGATCCTGTGCAACCGCGGCACGCGCGCTCCCTACGGCGAGACCATCGAGACCGGCAACACCGAGGCGAACGGCGGCGTCCGCTGGCTGCCCTACGTCCTGATCAATGCGCAGGCGCTCAACCCCGCGGGCTCGACTCTCATCCACGAGATGATCCATACCACCGGCCTTGGCGACCGCGACCACGACAAGGATCCGTCGAGCGTCTTCTACAGCGCCGACCGCAAGGCCGGCGACGGCGTGCGCAAGCTCGCCAAGAAGCACGCCGACCGGCTTCGCCGCATGTATTACGCCGAAGCCGGCTGAACCCGCATCGCGCCGGCCGGCCCGGCGCGGCGGCGCGCCCGGCGGGCCACTTTTTGCCCCTTGCCGGACCGGCCGCCGGGCGGCGGAACTAGGCGACGGCGCGGCGCGTTCAGCGCCTGCCGTCGTCCGCGCGCGGGGGAAACCGCCATGGCAAGCCGCAAACGTTCGTCCGCGTGGTTCCGCGTCGGCCTGGTCGGCATCGGGCTCCTCGGCCTGATCCTGGTCGCCCAGGCCTTCAAGCATTCGATCGACCGCCAGTCGCCCCGGTCGAGCCTGTTCGGGCAGGCCGGCGGCATGGCCACGTTCGCGATCCTGCGCGACGCGGCGCCGCCGCCGCCGTGGCGGATGACCGACATCTGAGCGCGCGCCGCCCGCCGCGGCGGCGCGCAGCAAAAAGGGCAGCGGCCCCCCAACGGCCGCTGCCCCTCCGGCGCCGTGTGTCGGCGACGCCACAGCGCCTACAATGCCGCCGCGGCCGTCGTGTTCCGGCGGCTACGAAATATTTCCGGCATGGCGGCGATTGATCCGGCGCGGGCTGGTGCCGTAGCCTCGGGCCAGGGCATTCATCCGGGGGCAGGCGATCTTGGACACGCGTGCGGTGGACGTGCCGGCGGCCGGCGGCGCGGCGGTGGCGCAGCTGCTCGACCGTGCCGGCTGGCTCGAGCTGGCGCCCGGCATGCACGTGGAGGACGCGGCGTTCATCGGCGCCGCGACGCCGTTCCGGTTCGACCCGGCGTTTGCCGAGAGCGCCCGGGCTCTGCTGCGCGCGGAAGGCTACCTGCAGATCCCGCCGCCCGACTGGCGGCTGCCGATCGCCGACATGGCGGCGCTGATCACCCGCCTGGACGCCCAGGGCATCCCGGTGCCGTTCGCCTTCGCCTACGACGAGTTCTGGTGCCTGTTCGGCCGGCTGACCGGGCTGCTGGAGGCGGTGCTGGGCGCCGGCTTCCTGCGGCTGCCCGACTTCTGGGCGTGGCGGATCGACCCGCGCCGCGACGACAGCGGCTGGAAGCCGCACCGCGACAAGGACTGGACCACGCTGTTCCCGGACGGCGCGCCCAAGTCGGCGACGATCTGGATCCCGCTGACCGAGGCGACGCCGCTGAACGGCTGCATGTACATCGTGCCGGCCGACCGCGACCGCGCCTACGGCAAGCCGGGCGACGAGCGCGGCCAGTTCGAGTACGCCGACATCCGCGCGCTGCCGGCGCCGGCCGGGACGATCTTCTGCTGGAACCAGGCGGTGCTGCACTGGGGCGCCCACGCCAGCGCGCGCGAGACGGCACCGCGCATCGCGGTGGCGTTCGAGTACCAGTCGGGCCAGGTGCCGCCCTACAACCAGCCGGTGTCGAGCCCCTATGCGGTGCCGGACCTGCGGTTCCGGCTGCAGCTGATCGCCAAGCAGATCCTGCAGTACGACCACATGTACCCGCTGTCGCCGCAGATCGCGTCGGTGGCGCGCGCGATCGCGGCACTGCCGGCCGGCGGCTGACCGCTCAGCCGTTCGAGCGCAGCAGCAGCACCACGCTTTCGCCGCGCACCTGGACCGACTTCGCGGCCTTGCGCGGGATCGGGATCTTGTGCGCGATGCAGTACTTGATCAGCGCCGCCGCGATCGCCGCGGGCTCCAGCTCCGAGGCACGCGCCTCGCGGTCCTCGCCGTCGAGCAGCACGTAGCAGACGCTGGGCCGCGGCCGCTCGCTGACGCGCACGCCGGGCTTCAGCCCGGCGGCGTCGGGATCGGCGGGCTTGCCGAGATAGCCGGTGATGGCGTCGAGCAGCTCGCCGTTGGCGAACTCGATCTGCCGCGTCTCGTTCGGCATGGCCGCAGCCTTCCGATCCCTGTGACTATGCACGTGCGCGAAATCGGTCGGCATCCGCCGGGCGGCGCACCTCGCCCGCCTGACATTGGCCTCCGGCGGATTGACGCAGGGTTAACGCGGCCCGCCGGCGGGCCGGTTGCGTCAGGGCGGGGGCGGGTCTACCAGCGGCGCTGGCCGTGGCCCCAGCCGCCGCCGTGGTCGTGGCCGCGCCAGTCGTTGCCGCGCCAGCCGCGGCTGCGGCCGCCGTGACCGTGGCCGTAGCTGCCGCCATAGTACGCGTAGCCGCCGCCGTAGTAGCCGCCGCCGTCATAGTAGTAGCAGCCCGACAGCACGATCGCGGCGGCCGCCAGCGCGGCGGCGATCGACAGCCTGGAACGTTTCGTCGTCATCGGCGTCCTCCCTTGGGTCGCCGCTTAAGGAAAGGCGCCGATTATGGCGAAAGCGCGCCGCGCGCCCGGCCTTATCAAGGCGACTTGGCCGAGGCGCGCAGTGCGGCTCACACGCTCAGGTTCAGGATGTAGACCGCCAGCAGACGCTGGCGCATCGGCGCCGGCTCGCGCCGCCGTCGCAGCAGGCCCTTGAGATAATGGATCATCGCGCCACCCCCGTTCGATCATCCCGGACGGTGATCGCGCTTTCGCGCGGGCGCGTTGAGTGACAATTGAGTGAGTTGTCGGAGGCGCGAGGTTCCGCGCCGCGGAACCGCTATCGCGCGGTCGCCTCCGCCCGCACCAGCGCCGCCAGGTTGCGGCGCGCCAGCACCGTGCCGCCGTCGATGTGGACGTCGACCTGGCGGGTGCGGCCGGCATCGCGGTCGATCGCCGCCTGCTGCGCCTCCAGCATCTCGACGTCTTCGTTGAACGTCATCACGGTCGCCTTCTGCAGGGTGTCGCTGAGCGCCGCGTCGTCGATGGCGAAGTTGCGCGACACTGCCCAGTAATAGTTGCAGCTCGCCGCCGTCTCCGGCGTCAGCGCATTCAGAACCCACCAGCGGATGCCGCTGTTGGGATCGTTTGAGCCGACCGGCAGGCCGCGCACCTCGATGCGCACGTAGGACGGCGGCAGCCACTCAATGAACTGGTAGCGGTCGATGTTGTCCGACCGCCCGGTCGTCTTGACGAACAGCGGCGGCGGCGGCACGTCGCGCATCACGCGCTCGACGTGCACGGTGCCGGCCGCGCCCTCGCGCGTGGCGATCGGCGCCTCGGCCACGGCGGCGTTGCCGATGGTGCGCGCATGCAGGAACGTCTCGTGCGACAGGTCGAGCAGATTGTCGACCGCGAGCTGGTAGTTCGCTTTGAGGTGCAGCTTGCCGGTGACCGGCACCCAGCCAGGCGTGTCGAGCCAGCGGTAGTCGGGGATCAGTGCCTCGTCGGCCGGCGCCTCGCCCATCCAGATCCACAGCCACCCCCAGCGCTCCACCAGCGGATAGGCCTTTACCGCCGTGCGCGCCGGGATGCGGTCCTGCGCAGGCACCTTGATGCAGCGGCCGGCACCGTCGTAGGTGAAGCCGTGGTAGCCGCACTGGATCGCGTCGCCGACCAGCCGCCCGAGCGACAGCGGCGCGCGGCGGTGGATGCAGAGGTCGTGCAGCGCCACCGCCTTGCCGCCCTCGGTGCGCCACAGCACCACCGGCTCGTCCAGGATCGAGTGCGCCAGCGGTGTGCGCCCAACCTCGTCGGCCGACGCAGCAACGTACCAGGCATTGCGGAGATACATGGGTCGCTCCCTGTCGACGTGGCGCGGCCTGTGGCCGTTCGTCGGTTGCCGGTCCAGCGTGCCGCCGGCGCCGCGCGATGGCAAGGCCGGGCGCACGCCTACCCCAGCGTAAATGCCTCGTGCACCGCGCTCTGCACGCGGCCGCCGGTGACCGGGCCGCCGCCGGCGACGTGGATCTGGTCGCCGACCAGCGCGGCGCCGAGGCCGTGGCGCGGCGTCGGCATCGGGGCGTACTGGTGCCAGGTGTCGGACGACACCTCGTAGCCCTCGTTCTGGCCGAACACCTTGCCGGCGAGCTGCGGCCGACCGTCGGCGCCGCGGACGATGTCGAACTCCTCGCCGCCCATGCAGAAGATGACGCCGCGGTAGAGCACCGCGCCGTGGCCCGACCGCGGGGTGGGCAGCGGCGCGCGCTTCTCCCACTTGTCCTCCGCCGGCAGATAGACGTCGTGGTCGCCGACATTGGTGCGCGCACTGTCCACCCGCCCGGCGATGACGTGGATGCGCCCGTCGGCCAGCACCGCGCCCATGTGGTCGCGCCCGAGCGGGATCGGCGCACGGCGGGTCCAGGCGTCGGCCTTGGGGTCGTAGACGTCGTGCCAGGCGACCGACTTCTTCTCCTCGTTGGTCTTGCCCGTTGCGCCGCCGATGGCGTGGATCAGTCCGTCGCGCGCGACGACGGAGATCGCGCCGCGCGGCTGCGGCAGCGGCGCGATGGTGCGCCAGTTGCCGGTCTCGATCTCGAACGCGAAGCAGTCGGCATAGGGGTCGCGGTTCTGCTCGCTGTGGCCGCCGATGGCGTAGAGGATGCCGTCGGTCGCGACGACGCCGACATGGTTGCCGCTGCGCGGCATCGGCGGCGCGCCGGCCCAGCGATCCTCCGCCGCGACGTAGATGTGGTTGTAGGTGTTGGACACGCGCTGCTCGCCGTAGCCGCCGACCAGGTACATGCGGTCCTTCCACGCCGTCGCCCACGCCATCTCGCTGCGCGGCAGCGGCAGCGGCTTGCGCTCGATCCAGCGGCCGGGGTTGGCCGCCGCCGGGGCCGGGCTGGAGAACACCTGCTGGCGTGGCGCCTCTGTCGGCAGGCCGTAGAGGCCGGGCTCGTTGAGATGCGAGAACATGCCGTGGTGATCGTGCGACTGCGCGCGCGCGCGTCCGCCGAAGGCAACGGCGGCGCCGGCCGCGGCGGTGACGGCGAGCAGGCGCCGGCGCGAGAAGCTGGTCATCGGCGAAACCCCTCCGGTGGATGGCGGTCTACAGCGGCTCGCCGCGGGCCAGCCGCGGCAGCGCGCCGACAGTGCCCATCGCGTGGCGCATGAACAGGCGCTTGGCGGCCGGCACCTGGTTGACCAGCGCGAGGCCGGCGTCGCGCGCCAGGCGCAGCGCCGCCACGTCATTGGAGAACAGCCGGTTGAGGCCGTCGGTCACCGCCATCATCGCCGTGTTGTCGAACCGGCGCCAGCGCTGATAGGCGGCGAGCGCGGTCGTCGCGCCGGGGTCGAGGCCGATGCGCATCGCGTCGACCACCGCTTCGGCCAGCGCCGCGACGTCGCGCAGGCCGAGGTTGAGGCCCTGTCCGGCGATCGGGTGGATCGCGTGCGCCGCGTCGCCGACCAGCGCCAGCCGCGGCAGCACATAGGTCTCGGCGTGCACCAAAGTGAGCGGGTAGGCGAAGCGCGGCCCTTCCACCGCGAGCGCGCCCAGGTAGTCGCCGAAGCGGCTGCGCAGCTCATCCAGGAAGGCGGCGTCGTCGAGCGCCAGGATCGCGCCGGCCGCCGCCGCGCGCTCCGTCCACACCAGCGACGACCGGTTTCCGGTCATCGGCAGGATGGCGAACGGGCCGGCGGGCAGGAAGCGTTCCTGAGCGATGCCGCGGTGCCGGCGCGCGTGCGCCACGGTGCACACGATGCCGACCTGCGGGTAGCGCCGGCGCAGCGCCGCGATGCCGGCCGCCTGCCGCAGCGGCGAGTCCTTGCCGTCGGCGACCGCGACCAGCGGCGCCGCCAGCGCCGTGCCGTCGTCGAGCCGCGCGGTCGCCGCGTGCGGGCCGCGGTCGACCGCCGCGACCGCGCGGCCGCCGATCCGGCGCACCGCCGGGACGCCGTCGAGCGCGGCGTGCAGGGCGCGGCGGATGTGCCGGTTCTCCACGATCCAGCCCAAAGGCCCGCCCACCGCCGCGCCGTCGTAATGCAGGAACAGCAGCGAATCGCCGTCGGAGACGCGGATCTCGCGGATCGCTTCAGCGTCGGCCGCCATGCCGTCCCACGCCCCGATGCCCGCCAGCACGCGCTGCGAGCCGGCGGCGATCGCCGAGACGCGGCCGTCGAAGCCGGGGTCGAGCTGGGCCGGCGCCGTCTCGCGATCGACCACCGCCACCCGCACCCCTGCGCGGCCCAGCGCGAGCGCCAGGGTCAGCCCGACCATGCCGCCGCCAGCGATGACGACGTCAGCATCCATGGCACAGCCTAACCCGTTGATTTCGTAAGCGTCTTAGCAAACCCGCGGCTCCTGCCTCGAAAATCAGCAGATTTGGGCCGTTGCCTAGAATTTGAACAGGCGGCCCGGCAACACCGTGAAGAATTCGTGAAACGAGGCCCCGGCCATCCGGCGAAACGCATTGATCGCATTGGCTTTTGCCGCGCCTCTGCGCGTGCTGCGCCGGTTTGGCACGAGGCTTGCCTCGTGTGGTCCGGGCCTGCTCGTCCCGGCGCAGCCGAGCATGCAGGGCCCCCAGGGTCAAGAACGGATAGGCACATGTCGCTTCAGCAAAACTTCGCCTGGCGGGGCCTCGCCGCCGCCGCGTTCGCCGCCGTCATCGCCGTCGCCGGTCCGGCCGTCGCCGGGCCCGACGACCTGCCGGGCAAGGTGTCAGCCACCGCGACCGTCACCACCGACTACTACTTCCGCGGCATCAACCAGTCCACCGACGGCTCGCCGTCGCCGGCGGTGCAGGGCAGCCTGGACTACGCGCTGCCGATCATGGGCGATTCGCTCGCCTTCCGCGCCGGCGTGTGGGGCTCGTCCGTCGAGTTCGGCGACGCCAACCTGGAGATGGACTTCACCGGCGGGTTCACCGGCATGGTCGGCGACCTGACCTGGGACGCCGGGTTCATCTACTACTACTATCCGGGCACCGCGAGCTCGAACAACTTCGACTACTGGGAAGTCGCGGGCAAGCTGTCCTACGCGATCGGCCCGGTGACGCCGGTGATCGGCATCAACTACTCGCCGGACTACTTCGCCGCCTCGGGCGACGGCTGGTACCTGTGGGGCGGCGCCGACCTGGCGGTCAACAAGCTGATCGGCATCGAGCGCACCGTCACGCTGTACGCCCGCATCGGCCACCAGTGGATCGAGAAGAACGCCAACTTCGGCACCCCCGACTACCTCGACTTCAAGATCGCCGGCGTCGTGGAGTTCTTCGGGTTCAACCTCGAGCTCGCCTACGTCAACACCGACATCGACGACAGCGTCTGCCCGAACCTGTGCGGCGGTACCGTCGTCTTCACGGTCTCCCGGACGTTCTGAGCGGCGTCCGCAGCAAGAGGAGGTCCCCATGAAGCTCATCCTAGCCGTCGTCAAACCGTTCAAGCTCGACGAGGTCCGCGACGCGCTGACCGCGATCGGCGTCCAAGGTCTCACCGTCAGCGAGGTCAAGGGATTCGGCCGCCAGAAGGGGCAGACCGAGATCTATCGCGGCACCGAGTACCAGGTGAGCTTCGTGCCCAAGGTCAAGATCGAGGTGGTCGTCGCCGACGGCCTGGTCGACCGCGCCGTGGAGGCGATCCAGCGCGGCGCGACCACGGGGCGGATCGGCGACGGCAAGATTTTCGTCCTCGACGTCGAGAAGGCGGTGCGCATCCGCACCGGCGAGGCCGGCGAAGACGCGCTCTAAGCCGCCCGCGCGACGCCAACACAAGAAGGAAGGCCGCAATGCTCTGTTTCGTTCGTAACGCAACCCGGCTGCTGGGGCCGGCCGCGCTGTCGCTGCTGTTCGCGGCAGCCGCGTTCGCCCAGGACGCCGCCAAGCCCGAGCCGAAGCTCGACACCGGCGACACCGCGTGGATGCTGACCGCGACCGCGCTCGTCCTCCTGATGACGATCCCCGGCCTCGCGCTGTTCTACGGCGGGATGGTGCGCAAGAAGAACGTGCTGTCGATGGTGATGCAGTGCTTCACCATCACCTGCCTGGTCAGCGTGATCTGGGTGGTGATCGGCTACAGCCTCGCCTTCGCCGAAGGCGGCGCGTTCCTGGGCGGCATGAGCAAGGCGTTCCTGTCGGGCGTCGAGGTCGGCAGCCTGAACGGCACGATCCCCGAGACCGTGTTCGTGATGTTCCAGATGACGTTCGCGATCATCACCCCGGCGCTGATCGCCGGCGCGTTCGCCGACCGCATGAAGTTCAGCGCCATGCTGTGGTTCATCGGCCTGTGGTCGATCGTCGTCTACTCGCCGATCGCGCACTGGGTGTGGGCGTCGGACGGCTACCTGTTCGGCGCCGGCGTGCTCGACTTCGCCGGCGGCACCGTCGTGCACATCAACGCCGGCATCGCCGGCCTGGTGTGTGCGCTGGTGCTGGGCAAGCGCCGCGGCTTCGGCACCGAGGCGCTGATGCCGCACAACCTGGTGCTGTCGGTGATCGGCGCGTCGCTGCTGTGGGTCGGCTGGTTCGGCTTCAACGCCGGCTCGGCGCTGACCGCCGGCGGCGGCGCCGGCATGGCGATGCTGGTCACCCAGTTCGCCAGCGCCGCGGCGGCGCTGACCTGGATGTTCTGCGAGTGGGCGGGCCGCGGCAAGCCGAGCGTGCTGGGCGTCATCTCCGGCGCGATCGCGGGCCTGGTCGCCATCACCCCGGCGTCGGGCTTCGTCGGCCCGGGCGGCGCGCTGGTGATCGGCATCGTCGCCGGCATCGGCTGCTACTGGGGCGCCACCTGGCTCAAGAACAAGTGCGGCTACGACGACGCGCTGGACGCGTTCGGCGTGCACGGCGTCGGCGGCATCATCGGCGCGGTGCTGACCGGCGTGTTCGCGGTCTCCGCCGTCGGCGGCGAGGGCAAGTCGGGCCTGATCGACGGCAACCCCGGCCAGGTCCTCACCCAGATCGAGGGCATCGCCTTCACCATCATCTGGTGCGCCGTCGCCACCTTCGTGATCCTCAAGGTGGTCCAGGCCGTCGTCGGCCTGCGGGTGGACGAAGAGTACGAGGTCGAGGGCCTCGACCTCGCGCTGCACGGCGAGCGCGTCGAATAGGGCTTCAACCAGCACCTGCGGGGCCGCCCTCCGGGCGACCCGCCCAACTCCGGGGGCCTTCAGGCCCCCGATTTTTTTG
>JBFWQM010000067.1:0-12821 GCA_050249455.1 Rhodospirillaceae bacterium
GCCTGACCTTCGACGACCTGATCGCGCACCTGGAGGCGGAGGAGCTCGCCCGCTTCAAGCTGCCGGAGCGGCTGGAGCTGATGGACGACTTCCCGCTGTCGCCGTTCGGCAAGGTGTCGAAGAAGACGCTGGTCGAGATGATCACCGCCAAGCTCGAGGCCGAGCAGGCCCGGAAGTAGGACCCATGCGCATCATCGACCTGCACTGCTATCCGAACACCGAGCCCTGGATCAAGGCGCAGGGCCCCTATGTCGAGGCGCTCGCCACCTACTGGAAGCGCGAGTGGACCTGGAAGCAGGAGGACGAGGTCGTCGCCGACTTCGAGAAGGCGGGCGTCGAGGCGGTGCTGGTCGCCTTCGACATCGAGACCGCGGCCGGCACACCGCCCTGCTCAAACGAATACGTCGCCGGCTTCCGCGACCGCCATCCCGGCCGCATCATCCAGGCGTGGGGCGCGGTCGATCCGTTCAAGGGCGAGGTCGCGCTGCGCGAGGCGCGCGAGGCAGTGCGCGTCCACAAGATGATCGGCTTCCACTTCCACCCGATCATGGGCCACTTCTCCGTCGATGAGCGTTTCTGCTACCCGCTGTGGGAGGAGATCGCCGCGCTCAAGGTGCCGGTGATGATCGACGTCGGCATGACCGGCATGGGTGCCGGCATTCCCGGCGGGCTCGGCGCCAAGACGCGCCACGCCCATCCGCGCGCGATCGACGAGATCGCCGCCGACTTCCCGTCCCTCACCATCATCGCCGCCCATCCCGGCTGGCCGTGGGTCGACGAGATGACCGCCTGCGCGCTGCACAAGGGCAACGTGTTCTGGGAGATGTCGGGCTGGGCGCCGAAATACCTGCCCGACTCGCTGAAGAAGGACATTCGCGGCCGCCTGCAGGACAAGATCATGTTCGGCAGCGATTACCCCTCGATCCCCTACGACCGCCTGCTGCGCGAATGGGACGAACTCGGCTACGACCAGAAGATCCGCGACAAGGTCTTCCATGCCAACGCCGAGCGGGTACTGGGGCTGTAGGGGGTTCGAATCCGTTCGCGGCGCCCGGCGCGCCGAACCGGGCTTTTTCGCCATGGCTATGCGGATGAACGGACGCGTCGGCGAGCGGATACTGCGACGGCTGCGGTTGGGGCTCGCCGTCACGGTCGCCTCGGCCGGGGGCGGCGCCGCGTACGGCTTCGGCATCGCGGGCGGCGAATTGCCGGGCGCCGCGCGCGGCGCCTTCGTCGGCGCCGCGATCGCCCTGTTGATCGTCGCGTTCGAGCTGTTCTACGTGCGGACGCCGGCAGGCGACTGGGTCGGTCGATTGTCCTTCGCCCGTATGCTCGCCGCGAAGTCCGTGATCTACTTCGCGGTATTCGCGCTGGTCCAGGTCGCCGGCGCCGTGATCGTGCCGGCCGGCGCGGAGCAGACGCTGCGGATCGGCCCCGAGTTCGCGACCAGCATGGCCTTCTCGGCCGCCTTCGCCGTGGTCATCAATGTCGTCATGCAGCTCAACCGGCTGCTTGGCCGCGGCGTGCTTGCGAGCTTCTTCATCGGTCGCTACCACGTGCCGCGCGAGGAGGAGCGGATATTCCTGTTCCTCGACCTTGTCGGCTCCACGGCGCTTGCCGAGCGGCTCGGCGGGCTGCGGTTCATGGACCTGCTGAACCGGCTCTATCGCGACATCGGCGCGCCGATCATCGAATGTCGGGGCGATATCCACAAATATGTCGGCGACGAGGTGATCGTCACCTGGCTGCCGGACAAAGGGCTTGCCGACGCCAACT
Organism: Rhodospirillaceae bacterium; assembly: GCA_050249455.1. Taxonomy (GTDB): domain Bacteria; phylum Pseudomonadota; class Alphaproteobacteria; order MPNO01; family VGEU01; genus JBFWQM01. The sequence goes on from JBFWQM010000067.1 coordinate 1,777, forward strand.
GCGTGCGCTGTGCGTTCGCCGTCATGGACCGCATCGCGCTCCTTGCCGATGCGTACCAGCGGTCGTTCGGCGTCACGCCGCGTTTCCGCGCCGGGATTCACATCGGCGCCGTCGTATCGGGCGAGCTGGGCGACCTCAAGCAGGAGATCGCATTCCTCGGCGACACCATGAACACGACGGCGCGGCTGATCGACGCGTGCCGCGAGCACGACCGCAGCTGCATCGCCTCGGCCGACCTGGTGGCGCGGCTGTCGAACGCGCCGGAGATGATCGTGGAGCCGCTGGGCTCGATCCACCTGCGCGGCCGGCAAGCGGAGCTGGAGCTGCTCGCCCTGTCGCCTCCAGATCGAGCCCGGCTGCAAGCCGCGCCCTAATACCGCGTCGGGTCGCTGCGCGCGTCGTCGCCGCAGTCGACGAACAGCTCGTCCGGCGTCATCTGGCGGCTGGTCAGGCCCTGGCGGTGGACATAGCGCGCCAGCGTCTCCAGGTTCCTGCGGTTGGCGGCGCCGAGGCCGTATTCCCACGGGTCGTCGCCCAGGATCTCGGCCTGTTCCTCCCATGCCGAGGCGAACCACGCCAGCGGTACCACCCGCGGGTTGCGCACCCGCTGATAGGCGACCTGCTTGGCCTCGTCGAACGCACGCATCAGGCTGCCGGCTACCCAGGGGTGACGCTCGACGATCTCCCGGCGGATCGTCGTCGCATGCATGATCGGGAAGATGCCGGTGTCGTGGAAATAGGCGAGCTCGCGGTCCCTGAAATCCGGGAACAGCCGCGCGACGCGGCGGTCGCGCTTGAGGAACGGGCGCGGGAAGGCGGGCGAGATCAAGGCGTCGATCTCGCCGTCGGCCAGCATGCCGTCGAGCGGGCGGTCGCCGGAGATGTGCTCGATCTTCATGTCCGGCCGCGGCGTGAACGGCAGGTCTTCCTCGCGGTCCACCACCCAGGTCACCGCATCGGGCGCAATGCCGTGGAACTCGTCGAGGATGCCGCTCACCCAGACGTTGCCGGCGGCCTGCAGGCTGCCGACCCCGATGCGCCGCCCGACCAGGTCGGCGGGCGTGCGGATGCCCGCGCCGGTGTTGATGAACGCGAAGCCGTGGCGGAACCGGCGGTGCAGGAACACCGGCAGCGCCGCCAGCGGCCCGCCGCGCTCGGCCATCATCATCCAGGTGGTGGCGTTGAACTCGCAGATGTCGAACTCGCCGTGCCGGGCCATGCGGGTGTGGCGCTCGCGCGAACCCATGCGGGTCAGCACGGTCAGTTCGATGCCGTCGGCGGTGACGCTGCCATCGGCGAGCGGCCGGGTGATCTCGTAGTCGCCGCAGGCGAGCGTGAGCGGGAGCTTGGTCGACACGTTTAGCCTCTCGATAATCAATTCTGCTACGGTGGCCGGGCCGTCCGACACCGTATAGCCTGTCCGCAGGAGTTCCCGCCATCGCCCTGGTGATCGATGCCCGTGACCGGCGGCCGGTCGTCCGGCTGGCCGGCTGGCTGCCGCCGATCGCGGCCGGCGCGCTGGCGCTCGCCACCGGCGCCGGCTTCCTGAGCGCGTGGTGGTGGGTGTTCGACCTGTTCGTCCATTTCCGCCCGCATTTGGCGGCGGCGGGCCTCGTCCTCGCCCTCGCGGCGCTGGCGCTGCGCCGCCGCGGCGCCGCGGTCGCCGCCGTGCTGCTCGCGGCCGTCAACCTCGCGCCGGTGCTGCCCTACCTGGGCCCCGCCGCGGCGCAGGCGGCCGCACCGTCGGCCAACCTGCGCGTGCTGACGTTCAACCTCCACGGCGAGAGCACCGATCCCGCGGCCCTGCGGGCGCTGGTCGAGGCGGAAGACCCCGATCTGGTCGTGCTGACGGAGCTTCCGCGCGACATGCGGCCGGTCACCGCCGCGCTTGGCCGCGGTCTGCCGCACCGCCTTGTCGCGCTGCGCTACACCAGCTTCGACATCGGGCTGTTCAGCCGCTGGCGGCTCGGCGAGGCGCGGGTGGACCGCAGCGTCGAGCGCAGCTTCCCCGTGGTCTATGCCGACGTGTGTAACGACGCGGCCTGGGCCGGCTGCGTCCGCGTGGTGGCGCTGCACGCCTCGCGGCCGTTCCGGCGGACGCCCGGCGGCTATGCCGACGCGCGGCCGTGGCAGGACGGCCAGCTCGCGCTCGCCGAGCGGTTCGCGGCCGAGGCGCCGGACGGCCGCGCCCTGGTGGTCGGCGACCTCAACCTGACCCCATGGTCGCCGCGCTTCGGCACGCTGCTCGATCGCGGCGGCCTCTACGACACCGCGCGCGGCCGCCGGCTGTCGGCGACCTGGGCCTCGCCGCTGCCGTTCATCGGGCTGATGATCGACCACGTGCTGGCCAGCCCGGGGATCGTCGCGGTGGACAGCCGGGTCGGCCCTGACCTCGGCTCCGACCACCGGCCGGTCGTCGCCGACCTGGCGGTGCCGGTGCGGCTGCGGTCAACTCCTTGACGGCATTCGGGATATCCGGAAACGAACGGCGCCGGCAGTCCGCCGTTGCAGACGCCGCGGCGGCGGCTGTACGGTAGCGGGCGAAGCGGCCGTTCACGGTCGATCAACGGTTTCCGTGCGAGTGCAGTACGCCGAGCCGGGGCGCTTCGCCCTCCCCCCAAACGGCTCGTGCGGCATGGACGCGCCGAGTGGGTGACATGATTCAACCGGACGTCGTTCTCGGTCGGGACGTCATCATTCATGCGCCGGAGCTGGTGCAGCTCTACGGCTGCACTATCGGCGACGGCAGCCGCATCGGCCCCTTCGTCGAGATCCAGCGCGGCGCCGTGGTCGGGCGCAACTGCAAGATCTCCAGCCACAGCTTCATCTGCGCCCACGTGACCCTGCAGGACGGCGTGTTCGTCGGCCACGGCGTGATGTTCACCAACGACCTCTACCCGCGCGCGGTGAACGACGACGGCTCGCTTCAGAGCGGCGACGACTGGACGCCGGTGCCGACCCTGGTGAAGGCGCGTGCCGCGATCGGCAGCAACGCCACCATCGTCGCCGGGGTCACCATCGGCGCCGCGGCGCTGGTCGGGGCCGGCGCGGTGGTCACCCGCGACGTGCCCGACCACGCCATCGTGGCCGGCGTGCCCGCCGCCGTTATCGGCGACGTGCGCGACCGCGACCCGCGGAAGGGCCGGCGATGATCCGCGTCGGCGTCATCGGCTACGGCTACTGGGGCCCCAACCTCGCGCGCAACTTCGCGGCCGAGAAGGCGTTCACCCTGGCCGCCGTGTGCGATACCCAGGCCGACCGGCTGGGCCTCGCCGCCGAGCGCCTGCCGACGGCGCGGCTGACCGCCGATGCGCGGTCGCTGATCGCGGCACCCGACATCGACGCGGTGGCGATCGCGACGCCGGTCTCCACCCACTTCGACCTGGCGATAGCGGCGCTGCGCGCCGGCAAGCACGTCCTGGTCGCCAAGCCGGCCGCGACCCGCGGCGACGACGTGCTGCGCCTGATCGACGAGGCGGCGGCGCGCGGGCGCGTGCTGATGGCCGACCACACCTACGTCTACACCGGCGCGGTGCGCCGCATCCGCGACATCGTGGCGGGCGGCGGGCTGGGCGAAATCCGCTACTACGACTCGGTGCGGGTCAACCTGGGCCTGTTCCAGCACGACGTGAACGTGGTGTGGGACCTCGCACCGCACGACCTGTCGATCATGGACTACGTCTTGCCGGAACGCCCGGTGGCGGTGTCGGCGACCGGCATCAGCCACGTGCCCGGCGGCGGCGAGAACATCGCCTACCTGACCTACTTCTACGACGGACCGATGATCGCCCATGTCGGCGTCAACTGGCTGGCGCCGGTGAAGGTGCGCAACGTGCTGATCGGCGGCAGCGACAAGATGGTGGTGTTCGACGACCTGCAGCCGAGCGAGAAGGTAAAGGTCTACGCCAGCGGCATCACCGTCACGCCGGCCGCGGGGCCGGAGGAGGTCTACCGCACGATGGTCGGCTACCGCACCGGCGACATGTGGGCGCCGGCGCTCGACCGCACCGAGGCGTTGGCGACCGAGGTGCGCCATTTCGCCGACTGCATCGCCAGCGGCGCGCCGCCGCTGACCGACGGCTTCGCGGCGCTGCGCATGGTGCGCGCGCTGGAGGCGGCGACCGCTTCCCTGCGCAACCGCGGCCAGCCGACTGCGCTTGCCCCGCTGGACCGCGCGGCATGATCCCGTTCCTCGACCTCACCGCGCACCATGCTTCGCTGCGCGACGAGCTCGCCGCCGCCGTCGCCCGCGTGCTCGACGGCGGGCAGTTTGTGCTGGGGCCGGAGGTCGCGGCGTTCGAGGCGGCGTTCGCCGCCTATTGCGGCGCCGCGCAAGGCATCGCGGTCAACTCCGGCACCAGCGCGCTGCACCTCGCGCTGCTCGCCGCGGGCATCGGACCCGGCGACGAGGTGATCACGACGCCGTTCACCTTCGTCGCCACCGTCGCGGCGATCGAATACACCGGCGCGCGGCCGGTGCTGGCCGACGTCGAGCCGGACACCGGCGCGCTCGACCCGGCGGCCGCGGCGGCGTGCATCACGCCGCGCACCCGCGCCATCCTGCCGGTCCACATCCACGGCCATCCGGCGGACATGGACCGCCTGGGTGCGCTGGCGCGCCGGCACGGCCTCGCGCTGATCGAGGACGCGGCGCAGGCGCACGGGGCCGAGCTCGACGGCCGCCGCGTCGGCGCGCTGGGCGACATCGGCTGCTTCAGCTTCTACCCCAGCAAGAACCTCGGCGCGGCGGGCGAGGGCGGCATCGTCGTCACCAGCGACGAGGCGGTGGCGCGGCGGCTGCGCCGGCTGCGCGACTGGGGCCAGGACGGCAAGCACAACCACGTCGTGAAGGGCTTCAACGCCCGCATGCCGGCGATCCAGGGGGCGGTGCTGCGGGTCAAGCTGCCGCATCTCGACGGCTGGATCGCGGCGCGGCGGCGGCTGGCGCAGCGCTACCGCCGCGCGCTGGCGGAGGTTCCGGGGCTGCGCCTGCCGGCCGAGCGGCCGGGCGCGCGCCACGTCTACCATGTCTTCGCGGTGCGGACGCCCGATCGCGACCGGGTGCGCACGGCGCTCGCCGGACGTGGCGTCGCGACCGAAATCCATTACCCGAATCCGGTGCACCTGCTGCCGCCGTGGGCCGGGCTCGGCTGGCGCGCCGGCGACCTGCCGGTCGCGGAGCGGCTGGCGCGCGAGACCCTGTCGCTGCCGCTCTACCCGGAGCTCGCGGAAGCGGACGCCGACGCGGTCGCGGACGCCCTGCGCGACGTCATGGCGGAGGCGGCATGCGCGAGCTGATCATCCTCGGCGCCGGCGCCAACTCGCGCCAGATCGCCTGGATCGTCTCGGACCTTGCCCGCCATGGGTCGCAGTGGCTGGTGCGCGGCTACCTCGACGACAATCGGGCGCTATGCGGCACCCGGGTGGACCGGCTGCCGGTGCTCGGCCCGCTCGACAGCATAGGCGACCATGCCGACTGCATGGTGGTGATCGGCGTCGCGAACTGGAGAAGCCCGGCCGCGCGCCGCGCGATCGCGCAGCGGCTGCGGCTCGATCCGGCGCGCTACGCCACGCTGGTGCATCCGAGCGCCTCGGTGGCGCCCGACGCGCGGCTCGGGCGCGGCACGGTCGTGTTCCCGCAGGCCTTCGTCGGCGTCGGCGCGCGGATCGGCGACCACGTCCACGTCACCGCCTCGGTCACGGTCGGGCACGACAGCCGGGTCGGCGACTACGCGACCTTCGCCCAGGGCGCCACGGTCAGCGGCCATTCGGAGATCGCGCCGGCGGCCTATGTCGGCGGCGGCGCGGCGGTGCGCGAGCGCATCCGCATCGGCGAGGCCGCCGTGGTCGGGCTTGGGGCGGTCGTCGTGCGCGACGTGCCGGCCGGCGCCGTGGTCGCCGGCAATCCGGCCCGCCCGCTCAAGCCGGCGCAGCGCGCCACCATCACCGCCTGACGGAACGGCCATGGACCTGCGCGACCGACGCATTCTCGTCACCGGCGGCGCCGGGCTGATCGGCTCGCACATCGTCGAGCAGCTGCAGGACGAAGGCGTGGCGGAGACGGTCGTGATCGACAACTTCGTGCGCGGCCGGCGCGACAACATCGCCCACGCGCTGGCGCGCGGCCGCGTCACCGTGATCGACGGCGACATCGGCGACCGGGCGCTGCTCGCCCGCGCACTCGACGGCATCGACCTCGTCTTCCACATGGCGGCGCTGCGCATCACCCAATGCGCGGAGGAGCCGCGGCTGGCGGTGGAGGTGCTGGTCAACGGCACCTTCAACGTGCTGGAGGCGTGCGTCGCGGCCGGCGTGCGTCGGGTCGTCGCCGCCTCGTCGGCCTCCGTCTACGGCCAGGCCGAGGCGTTCCCGACCGCGGAAGATCACCACCCCTACGCCAACCGCACGCTGTACGGCGCGGCGAAGACGTTCAACGAAGGCCTGCTGCGCTGCTTCAACGACATGTACGGCCTGTCATACGTGGCGCTGCGCTACTTCAACGTGTACGGCCCGCGCATGGACATCCACGGCGTCTACACCGAGGTGCTGATCCGGTGGATGGAGCGCATCGCCGGCGGCAAGCCGCCGCTGATCTTCGGCGACGGGCGCCAGACGATGGACTTCGTCTACGCCGACGACATCGCGCGTGCCAACATCCTGGCGGCGAAGTCCGACGCGGACGACGCGGTATTCAACGTCGCGAGCGGGGTGGAGACCAGCCTGAACGAGCTGGCGCGCACCTTGCTGAAGGTGATGGACTCGCCGCTCGGCGTAGAGTACGGACCGGAGCGCAAGGTCAACGCCGTGGTCCGCCGGCTCGCCGACACCGCTGCGGCGCGCGATCGCCTCGGCTTCGTCGCCGCCGTGCCGCTGGAGGACGGGCTGCGCCGCCTCGTCGCGTGGTGGCGGGCGGAGCGCGCGAAGGCGGAGGCCGCGGTTGGCTGAGCCGCCGATACCGATCGCCCGGCCGCTGGTCGGCGAGGCGGAGGCCGAGGCCGCCCGCCGCGTCATCCTGTCGGGCTGGCTGACACAGGGCCGCGAGGTCGCCGCCTTCGAGGCGGAGTTTGCCGCGCTGGTCGGCGCGCCGCACGCCTGCGCGGTGTCGAGCTGCACGACGGCCCTCCATCTCGCGCTGCTCGCCGCCGGCGTCGGCGCGGGCGACGAGGTGGTGGTGCCCAGCCACTCCTTCATCGCGACCGCCAACGCGGTGCGCTATTGCGGCGCGACGCCGGTCTTCGCAGACATCGCGGCGGGAGGCTTCAACATCGACCCGAACCTGGTCGACGCGGCGATCGGCCCGCGCACCAGGGCGATCCTCTGCGTCCACCAGATCGGCATGCCGTGCGACCTCGCCGCGCTCGCAGCGCTGGCCAGGGCGCGCAACGTCGCGCTGATCGAGGATGCGGCCTGCGCCGCGGGCAGCGAGATCCTGTGGCAGGGCGGCTGGCAGGCGATCGGCCGGCCGCACGGCGATGTCGCATGCTTTTCCTTCCACCCGCGCAAGCTGCTGACGACGGGCGAAGGCGGCATGCTGACGACCGCGCGCGCGGACTGGAACGCCGCGTTCCGCCGATGGCGCCAGCATGCGATGAGCGTGCCCGACACCGCCCGCCACGCCGCGTCCGAGGTGGTGTTCGAGAGCTACGACGAGGTCGGGTTCAACTACCGCATGACCGACATGCAGGCCGCGGTGGGGCGCGAGCAGATCAAGCGGCTGCCGGCCATTGTCGCGCGCCGCCGCGCGCTCGCCGACCGCTACCGGACGCTGCTGGCCGGCCTCGACCGCGTCGCGGCGCCGGTGGAGCCCAACTGGGCACGCAGCAACTGGCAGAGCTATTGCGTGCGCGTGACCGGCCGCGACCAGCGCGCGGTGATGCAGGCGATGCTCGACCGCGGCGTCGCCACCCGCCGCGGCGTGATGTGCGCCCACCGCGAGCCGGCCTACGCCGGCGGCGGCTGGCGCCTGCCCGAGAGCGAGCGCGCACAGGACGAGGGCATTCTGCTGCCGCTCTACGCGCAGATGACGGAGGCCGAGCAGGACCGCGTCGTCGCGGCGCTGCGCGCGGCGATCGGCCCATGACGGCCGAGACCGAGATCTCCATCATCTCGATCGCGCGCAACGAGGTCGCGAACCTGCCGGTGCTGTACGAGCGGCTGGCGCCGGTGATGGACGGCCTCGGCGCGGCGTGGGAGTGGATCGTCGTCGACGACCATTCCGACGACGGCACGTTCGAGCTGGTGCAGCGGCTGGCCGGCGCCGACCGCCGCATCCGCGGCCTGCGCTTCTCCCGCCATTTCGGCAGTCATGCGGCGACGGTGTGCGGGCTGCACCACGCCCGCGGCGCCTGCGCGGTGCTGATGGCGTCCGACCTGCAGGACCCGCCCGAGCTGATCCCGACCCTGGTCGATCGCTGGCGCGACGGCGCGCACATCGTCTCGGCGACCCGCTCGAGCCGGCCGGGGGAGAGCTTCTCCACCGTCCTGTTCTCGCGCTTTTATCACCGCCTGATGCGCACGATCCTGCGCCAGGACGACCTGCCGGTCAGCGGCACCACCTACCGGCTGCTCGACCGCCGCGTCATCGATGCGCTGCGCCGCTTCGGCGAGACGCCGAGCGGGCTGCATACGCTGCTGAGCTGGATGGGCTACCGCGCCGCCTACGTTCCCTACGACCAGCCGCCGCGGCTGCACGGCCGGTCGAAGTGGACCCTGGCGCAGAAGGTGAAGCTGGTCGTCGATTCGGTGACGTCGTTCAGCTACCTGCCGATCCGCATCATCACCGTGACCGGGTTCCTCACCGCGCTGCTCGGCTTCGCCTACGCCGTCCACGTCATCCACCGCGCGCTGGCCGGCGGCACGGTGGAAGGCTGGGCGTCGCTGATGGTGGTGGTGCTGGTGCTGGCCGGCGTGCAGATGGTGATGCTCGGCGTGCTCGGCGAATACCTATGGCGGTCGCTCGCCGAATCGCGCAGACGCCCGCAATACCTGGTGGAGGCCGACGTCGGCCTGCCGAAGGAGCCGCCGGGGTGAGCAACGCGCCGGCCGTCTCCCTGACCTTCGACGTCGAGTGGGCGTGCGATGCGGTGGTCGCCGACGTGGTGCGCGCGCTCGACGAACGCGGCCTGCCCGCGACGTTCTTCTGCACCCATGCCGGCATCGACGTGGGCGGCCACGAGCGCGCGCTGCACCCCAATTTCCGCCGCGCCGGCAACACCACGCTCGCCGGGCCGCCGCAGGCCCGCGACGGCGACCACTACCGCGCGGTGCTGGCCGCCACGCACGCCTTCGCGCCGGAGGCGGTCGGCACGCGCAGCCACAGCCTGTTCTTCGATTCCGACCTGCTGCCGGTCTACCGCGACCGCGGCCTGCGCTACGACAGCTCGTACTTCCTGCCGCTGGCGGCGGACCTGGCGCCGGTGGAACGCGGCAACGGCATCGCGCTGCTGCCGGTCTGGTACATGGACTACTGGGACCTCGGCAGCCGGGCGACCGGAATGCGGGTCACCGATTTGCCGCTCGACGCGCCGGGGCTGAAGGTCTTCGATTTCCATCCGAACCTGATCGCGCTCAACGCGAACGACCTGGCGCAGTACACGGCATGCAAGCCTTACTATCGCGACCCGGAACGCCTGCGCGCGGCGCGCCAGCCGGGCCGCGGCGTCGCGAACTTGTTCCTGGAGCTGCTCGACACGCTGGCGGCGGGACGCGTGCCGGTGGCGCCGCTGAAGGACATCGCCGGCCCGCCGCCATGAGCCGGCGGACCCTGGGGCACGTCGTCCGGTTCGCCGTCGCCGCGACGCTGATCGCCTGGCTGACATGGTCGGGGCGGTTCGACTGGCGGGCGTTCGCCGCCGTCGAGGCGGGATGGCTCCTCGCCGCGCTGGTCGGCTGCCGGCTCGCCGCCACGATGGTGCCGCTGCTGCGCTGGTCGTGGCTGCTGCGCGCGCGCGGCGTGCCGATGGGCACGGCGGCGGCGCTCCATTGCGGCTTCATCGGCCAGTTCGCCGGGCTGGCGCTGCCGGCGTCGATCGGCATGGACGGCACCCGGCTGTGGTACGCGACGCGGCGTTATCCCGGCCGCGGCGCGGAGGTCGTGTCCTCGCTCGTGGTCGACCGCGCGGTCGGCATGACGGCGCTGCTGACCATGGCGGTGGCGGGCGGGCTCCTGTTCCTGCCGCCCGCGTTCGCCGCCGCCGTGCTCGGGGCGTCCGTGCTGCTCGCCGGAACTGCCGCCGCCGCATGGGCGTTCCTGCGCCTGTGGCGCCGCATCCGCCTGCCATGGCGGCTGCCGCAGCAGGTGGTGGAAGGCTTGGCCGCCTATCGCGGGCACCGCGGCACGCTCGCCGCGGCCTTTGCGCTGTCGTGCGTGGGGCATGCGATCGGGCTCGCCGCGCTGTGGCTTTCCTTCGGCGTGCTGGGTGCGGCGCCGCCGGCGCCGGCCGTGGCGGGGGCCGGCCCGCTGGTCAGCTTGGCGCGCGAGCTGCCGTTGGCGCCACTCGGCATCGGCGTGACCGAGACGGCGGCGGCGTTCGCCTTCGGCGCGCTGGGTGTCGACGGCGGCGCGGAAGCGATTATGCTGGTGCGGCTGGTGTTCGTCGCGATCGCGCTGGGGGGCGGGGTCGCGTTCCTGTGGCCGGCGGCGAGGGGGGCCCGATGCGACTCAGCGAACTGACACGTTTCGCCGACATCGAGGTGTGGCGCGATGCCGAGTTCTCGTCGCTGCGCCTCGCGTCCGATCCGACGCCCGGCGGACTCGTGTGCCTCTACGACGCGCGCTATCTCGACTGGCACCTCGACGGCAACGAAGGGGCGACCGCCGTCCTGGCCGGGCCGCAGGTCGCCGAGCGCATTCCGGCGCGCTTCGGCCTCGCCGTGGCGGCGGAACCGCAGCGCCGATTCTACGAGATCCATGAGCACCTGGCGGCACACACCGAATTCTACTGGACCGGCTTCGCCAGCGAGATCGCGCCCGATGCGTCGATCGATCCGTCGGCGGTCATCGCGCCGCGCAACGTGCGGATCGGGGCCGGCACGCGGATCGGCCC